>JAOPUX010000147.1 GCA_025963285.1 Jatrophihabitans sp. | reverse complement strand
CTGGAACCGACACCTTCCGATGAAAGGCATCCGAACCATGAGCAACCCTACGGTCTGCCCCCGGGGCAATGCGTGGTGCACCGAGCACAGCGACCACGTCGACCAGTGCGTCTCGGCGGCGCTACCTCCCGACTCCGCATCGTGCGCCTGGGTCATCCAAGAAATTCCTGGCACCGAACCAATGATCGTCGTCGACGGGTCGAGGCCGCTGTCAATCGATGAGGCGAGCCAGCTCGTCGCCGCGATCCGCACGCTGACCACCGCGATTCGCGCAGACGAGCCGGTGGCTCCATGAAAGCGCGACCGATCAGCCCGTGGGTGTCCACCCTCGACGACTTCACCGAACACCTCGAAGCCTCGAACCGGTCGGCCGCGACCTGCGCCACGTATCGCCTGCACGCTGACTGGCTGTCCACCGACTTTCCCGACGACCCGTGGTCGATCACCGCCACGGAACTCGAAAAGTGGCTAGACGCGCACCAGTGGTCGATGCACACGCGACGCAAGGTGCTCGTGTCTCTGCGCGCGTTCTACGCCTGGGGCATCCACGACGGCCAATGCATGTCCTCACCCCTGGCTGGCCTCTCCGCGCTCCCACCCCGCACCAGGGGCCCGCACCGCTCCGAGCTGTCCCCCCTGTGGGTGGAGCCGGTCGAGAAGTTCCTGCAGTGGCTGCGCGCCGGCGCGCGCAAGGACTCGACGAGCGAGCAACGGCGGTGGTGGCTGACACGGTTGTCTGAGACGTACGCAAACCCGTGGACGGTGACAACTTCGGAGCTCGCTCGGTGGCTTTCCCGTGACGATTGGGCGCCTCAGACCAAACGGCTTGGCAAGTCTTCCGTGCAGACGTTCTACCGGTGGGCAGAGATGACCGGACGCGTCCCGGTCAGCCCCGCCCGGGATCTGCCGACAGTGATCATGCGGCGCGCGCTACCCCGGCCCGCCCCCGACGATGTGGTCCGCACCGGGCTGGACGTGGCGGACGATCGAGTCCAGCTGGCCATCCTCATCGCCGCCTACGCCGGCCTCCGGCGCGCCGAGATCGCGTCGATCCACACTCGCGACATCGGTGACGACTCGATCCTCGTCCACGGCAAGGGCGGCCACGAGCGGCTGCTCCCGTTACACCCCGACCTGCGAGTCCTCCTGCGATCCGAGTTGAGCACACGGCGGGCGGGGGAGATTCGCCACGGGTGGGGCAGGGTATGCCCCACCCCTGACGGGTGGCTGTTCCCCTCAGACGACCCCACGCGACCGATCACAGCCGCGCACCTCGGGAAACTGATCGCCGCGGCCCTGCCGGGGCACTGGACTGCTCACACGTTGCGGCACCGATTCGCGACGCAGGCCTTCGCCTCCGAACGTGACCTCCGGGCCGTGCAGGAGCTGCTGGGGCACGCGAAGCCAGAGACGACCGCGATCTACGCGGCGATCCCGGATGGTGCGCTGCGGTCGGCTGTCGCCGGCGTCGGGCTGACGACCCGACTCTGACGCTACGTCGTACGCTCGTGGTCGCTGCCCCGCGTCGCCCTCTCCCCCGAAGCGCCTCGCGGGGCAGCGTCGTGACGGGCCTCAGTAGGTGGCGCACGTCACAGGCGCGAAGACGTTATCGTCGTGAAGCGTGGGCAATCCAAATAGCGGACCAGCGGCACTTTTCCCTCCGGATGTTCAAGCCGTCATGGTGGAACCGATGGCGAACAGCAGGAAGCTGTCGACCGCCACAGCCACATTGATGAGCGATGGCTACGGCACATATTGGCTCGTGACTAACTGGCATGTTCTCAGTGGCCGAAACCCGATCACTGGCGACGCCATGCACTCGTCTGGCGCCACCCCAGAGCAGCTGACCGTCCACATGACGACTCAGATGCTGGGTATCCGCTGGCCGATCACGATCCCCTTGCGAGACGAGGACGGGGACGCCTTGTGGATGGAGCACCCGACTCGCGGCAAGCAGGTAGACGTCGCTGCGGTTCCTTTGCCAGCTCAACACAACCAGCTCGTACAGCACTGGATAAACCCGACCGATGACTCGTCGCCGATCTGGATCGCGGTTAGCGAACGTCTTAGCGTCGTTGGCTTCCCATTTGGCATCACAGCGGGGCTCGGACTCCCAATCTGGACGCAGGGCTTCGTGGCAAGTCACATAGAGCTCGACTTCGACGGGTCCCCATGCTTCCTGATCGACGCGCGCACCCGCGAGGGTCAGAGCGGCTCCCCTGTCGTCTACTACTCCACATCCGGGATGTATCCCGTCGAGTTCGGCGGTACACAACTCGGCAACAAGGGTGAGACACGGTTTCTCGGCATCTACTCGGGACGCATCAATATTGACAGCGATCTCGGGCGGGTATGGAAGCCGTCCGCGATCACCGACATCATCACCGGCAACACGAAGTCCAAGGCGCTCTAGTGCTCCCCCACGGCGACGTGCACATAAAAGGGCCCGTTCATCGGAGCCTCTCGACCGCGCGCAGGTACGACAACTGTGGGTCGGCCGGGGATCGCTTGCGCAGCCCGAACACGAGGGCGGTCACGACGACCCGCGTTCAGAATTACAGATGAGTAGTTCGCCCCGCACATCACCAGGCGACCTTGGTGCTGCTAATCTCTAACTAAACCCCCCCGTCGTCCGGCTATGCCGCACGGCGGGGTTTGTCTTTCCACCGGAGCGTCCCCGTACAACGGTAGGCTGTCTCCTATGTCCGAACGCGTTCAGCGAGTCATCGTGTTTCTCGACTGGCAGAACGTCTACCGCCAGGCACGAGAGTCCTTCCACTCGAAGACGGACGACTTCGTCAAGGGGCAGGTCAACCCCTTGGATCTGGCACTCACCTTGGCTGAACGGGCGCCGGAGGGCATCACACGTGAGTTGACGTCCGTGCGCATCTACCGCGGGCTTCCGGACAACAAGTTCGACCCAAAGGCCTACGACGCAGCTCGGCGTCAGATTTCGACATGGCAGCGAGATCAACGTGTCGTCGTGAACCACCGCAAACTGCGGTATCCGTCCGATTGGGTTAAGGGGAAGTCCGATCCAAGCCTGGTCAAGGAAAAAGGCATCGACGTAGCACTTGCGATCGACTTCGCAGCGATGGCCACAGACGGGCAGTATGACGTCGGGATCCTGATGTCCTGCGATAATGACCTCCTCCCTGCGCTCGAGCGAGTCGAGCAGCGCCGGAAGACCCGAGGAGACGGGCCGGCCGTTGAGG
Organism: Jatrophihabitans sp.; assembly: GCA_025963285.1. Classification (GTDB taxonomy): domain Bacteria; phylum Actinomycetota; class Actinomycetes; order Mycobacteriales; family Jatrophihabitantaceae; genus JAOPUX01. The sequence goes on along the minus strand of JAOPUX010000147.1, from coordinate 11,597 downwards.
TGGCCGCATGGAAATCGCCCTTCAGGCGGTCACCGCGACTTTCTTTCCAGAATTCAGGCGGTCCTTTTTGTCATTGGCTCGATCAAGAGACCTACTGGGGTCTCACCGACGAGCGCGACTACACCACGCCGAGCCCGCTGGACGTGCATCGCCGCCGCTGACGGCCTAGCGACAACATCGCAGGTGGGAGTTGTGGCGTGACGAGGGACGGGTCAGGCGACCTCGTCAAGCGTGATCCATGCCCCGGCAAGCACACTCGTGTTGGACGCCGTCGACACCTCCTGACCCCACACGAGGGCGATGTCACCGCCCGTTGCCCCGGTGGTGATGATGCCCTCCATAGTCGCGAAAGCATCGGCCGTATTGCCGCCGTAGTTGGAGTAGTTGCCGGACGTGTAGGTCAGGGACCGCGCCGTGACGGTGGAGTCGAGACCGCTCGCGCCGATGCCGGGGCCGATGATCGAGTAGCGCCCCGACGCCCCGGCCAGGAAGGACAGCCCGAGTCGAATGTCCGTAGTGGTAGGTGTCTGATAGGGCACATGCGCCCGGATTCGGTACGTCTTGTTTGCTGCCGCCTTGACCACAAGGTTCGCGTCGGCCACGAGCGCCGTGGACGACTGGCGGTCGGTCGCGACCGTCTTGCGCTTGAACTGCGCCTTCGGGACGATCGGCCCGCTGTGGACGCTTGACCGCGACAGCGACTCGATGAACTCCACGATTGCTAGTCGGTATGCCTCGTGACCGAGGATGTCCGGGTGCACGACCTCGCCCGTGTTGAACAGGTCGTCCTGCCCGAAGGCGGCGACGAGTCGCCACCACTGCTTCTCGACGTCGATCAGGGGAGCGCCGGTCGCGATAGCCGCCTGACGCATCGCCTCGTTGACCCTGACGTGACGGTACGACACCGGGATCGGTGTGCCTGTGTGCGCCCAGTCCGCTGAGATGACCGACTGCGCCTGCGTCGAATCCGGCTTCATGACCCCAGCGGCGGGGTAGGTGGACGTGATCCCCTCGGGGAGCGCCCACGACGTCACGCGGCCCGTGTGCGGGTGCGGCGACGTCGTCACGATCGGGTCGAAGCCGTCGCGGCGGGCCTGCTCGATCAGCTCGACCATCTTGGGGTAGAACTGCGAGAAGGTCTGTCCCGCGTGGTACGACGCAGGGAACCCGTCGTTCATGCCGTAGGCGAGCAGCAGCGGCCCCCGGGCGGCACCCAGCGCCGCCTTCATGTTGGCGTAGTGGGTGTTTGAGGTCAGCGCCTCGTAGATGACCGACCCGTTGACGCCACCGTTGACGACGGAACTCACGACGTTCCCGAGCTTGTTGAACTCTGACAGGAACGCTGTTGCGAACTGCCGGATCGGTGCGTACAGGGTCTCGCTACCGGTGCCCTCGGCGCGGCTGACAGAGGACCCCAGGCAGCCGAACCCGAGCGTGGTGGGCGCGTTGTCATTCGTTGAGCGGAGCACCGCAGCCGTGTTAGGCAGGCTCGCCCATGACGCCGACGTGCCCTGACCTCGGCGGTCGGAGGCTGTCGCAATCTTGGCAGCAACTCCCAGGGGGTCGGTCGGGTCCGCGACCGCATCCGAGACCAGAGTCTTGATCGCCTCGGGGGTTTCGGTGCCCTCGGTCACGCGGAGCGCGACCTCCTCATCAGTGCCGCCGTCGGCGCCCTTGAGAGTGGCCAAGGGAAAAAGGACAACCATTAGTTGTCTCCGATCAGGAAGAGGGCATTGGTGTCGGTGTGGAACACGAACTGGCCAGGACGAGCCTCGGCCGGAACGGACTCGGTGGAGAGGATCGTCCACACCTCGGGCTGGTGGGGCGACAGTGAATCTGACGGAACATCCGGGACCGGATCCATGACCTCGCCCACCTCAGGCACCGTTCTGCGCCGCGAAGTGGGCGGACAGGGCGTCCTCGATCGACATGGACTCCTGGCCGGCCGGGATAGTCCGCGGTGTCTCGGCCGCAACCTTCGCGGCATGCGCCGCCTGCTGCTCGTCGCGCAGCTTCGTGACCGCATCGGCCATCTGCAGGTCCGGGTGACGCGCGTACACCTCGGCGTCGGTGGGGCGCGTCATGCGCGTAGCCCCCGGATCGCGTCGGCCCAACCCTCGACCGACTGACCCGGCACAGACCCGGCGAGATCCGGTTCGCGAGAGTTGATCTTGCCGGCCATCTCCCTACGCGTGTTCTCATCGAGGCCCTCGTGGGCGACCGAAGCCAGCACGAGCCCCGTCGGGACCTCGAGCACGTCGATGCCGGCGGCCGGGACCTGGAACCCGTAGTGGTTGGCGTACTTCGCGCCGAGGATCCCGACGGCGTCGAGGCCAACCCCTGCGTGCGCGTGCAACTGCGCCTCCACCTGCTGGATCTCGCCGATGTGCTCCCCGATCCGTGCCTTGCGTGCGGCGACAGCCTCACCCAGGGCGCGCATCGTCTTGACCGCGTCGAGCCACGCCTCGACCAAGGTGGCGTCTTCGGACTCCACAGCCTCGAGATCCTTCGCGAGCTTCCTGCCCCGCGCCAGGGCGGCGTCGGCCAGCTCGGACGCGACCTTCCGTTCGGCGGCCTCAACACGCAGCCTGGCGAACTTCCCCAGGCTCTCGGCGTTGGCGAGCTCCTCCGGCGTCACGGACTCGTCACCCTCGCGGATCCGGTCCTCAAGCGTCTGCGCAAGCTCGGCGGCGTCGGCCGCTTCCTGCTTTGCCTGGGCGATTGGGTCGATGTCGGTTGTGGTCACGCTGTTCTCCCTAGGACGGATCGGACGGAGTCGGGGTCTACGAGCCAGTGCGCGCCGACCTTGAGGCGGCGGACCCGACCGGACGCAGCGAGCCGGCGGATGTGCCGATCACTACGCCCGACCTCGGCGGCCATGCTTGCCGTTGTTCTCCACGAGTCCCTACTCACGGGACTCACATTGCCGGGCGCATGTCCGCGGTCGGACATCTCCGGAAGAGTCTGATCAGCAACCACAGCCAAGGCCTGCAACGCGGCGAGAATGTCCGGCGCCACCTGTAGCCCCTGCCGCTTCACCAAGTCGTTCGCCGCAGGAATCCCCACACGCAGCAGCCAGGCTGCAGCGCGAGGGCTGATTCCTTCAAGGTCAGGCATGGTCAACGGCAGAATGTCCGTGCCAGGTGCTGAACTTCAACCTGGCTCCCACTGACAGGACACCCCACATGAATGAACTGCGCGCTGACCGCTGGCACAGCCGAGACTTCCCAGTCCTTCTAGAAGTTGCCCGCCTCCTTGACGGAAGCCCCCAGCAGGTTGATGCGTTCGTGGTCGCCCAGAACCTCGCCCTACAGGCCGACGACGTGTTCGCGGCCTTCGACGCCCTGATCCCCACATACCTCACAGGCAAGGTCTCTCGCGCATTTGGCGGGGGCGTCGTTCGAGCCGGCGCGAGCCGCCTAACCGACGTTGGACGTCGCGCGACCGGACTCTGGCCACGCGAGGACGCGGCCGCCGACGCCCTAATCGACCTGCTCCAGCAGGCCGCCGACAGCACCACAGACGAGGACGACGCCGGCAACCTCCGCAAGGCCGGCCGCCTCCTCAAGTCCGTCCCCGGCAACGTCATCGCCGACGTCACCGCTGCCCTCGTCCGCCAACAGGCTGGACTCTGAACCATGACCGGACCACTCGCCGACACCTGGCACACGAGGGACCTCGTCGTACTGCAAGCCGTCGTCACTGCCCTCGACGGCTCGCTGCAGGGCATCGACCCTGCAGAGCTCATCGACCCCACGGGCATGACCGAGGACCAAGTCACCGCCGCCCTCATTGCTCTCAAGCGCGGCCAGTACATCGAGATGGCGTCCGCCCTGATGCTCTCCGGCGACGCCTTCCACAGCGTTAACGGCGTCACCGAGAAGGCGTACAGAGCCACAGGCGCTTGGCCTTCGAACGAGACCATGACCGACCGACTGCTCGCAGCCCTCACCGACATCGCCGAGTACGGCGACGATCCCCTCGAGAAGAGCCGAGCTCGCAAAGCCCTCGACGCTCTGGGCGGGTTCAGCCGGGACACTCTCGTCAGCGTCGTCGGGGCAGCCGCGGGGGTAGCCATGCAGTGAGATTCCGACTGACCCTCAGTCACCAGCCCGACCCTTCGCCGGATCCCTTGGGCACGCCGACACCCCAGGCGGTGCGGGGAAGCGGCTGACGGGGAACGAGCACACCCCGAGGCGTCTCGACGACGTCGACACCCTGCGGTCGTACCGGGTCCGGCTCGTCACGCAGCTGCGACGGGTAGACGCACGACACCGCCTGCAGCAGACCCATCGCTACGTCATCGTGACCTGACCGCTCCGGCACTGTGATCCTCGTGTTGCCGGCCTCGGTCGTCTCGAACTCGAGCGCCCGCAGCTCCTTCAGCAGCTCCGGATGATTCGGCAGCACCAGACGATCGGACTGCAGCAGCCGCTTAATCATCCCGAAGCCCGTCTCCTTGCGTCGGACGTCGGTGTGGACCCGGGCGACCTGCGTCGTCGAGTGATGCACCTGCCACAGCCGGTCTGCGAGGTCGGTCGTCGGGTAGTCCCCCACACCGTTCGTCTCGCTCGCGAACGCCACCACGTCGTAGCAGTTCGCCACGTTGCACAGCTCGTCGATGAAGTCGGTGTACTCCCACCGATACCGGGCATCGATCCACGGCACGAACAGCCGCCACCGCCCATCCGCATTCAGACCGAGATCCTCAAGCACCCCGACCAACACCACGACGTTCTGGTCCCGTGCCCGGCCCCAGTCAATGCCGCCACCGACCTGGTGCTCCCGGAACCCGTTCACCAGGGCCTCACTAGGCGGGGTCATCTCGTAGTCGGCCGTAGCCGCCTCAAGATCCGCGATCGAGAAGAACGCACCCGCCTCATCCGTGAACAGCGCCAAGTACTCCCGGTCGAAGTAGTCCGGCGCCATCCGAGCACGACGACGCTCGAGGAACTCCGTATCAACCAACGGCGAGATGGTCGACGGCCAATGCCACGCCTCCACATCCGCAGACGGATCCTCCATCCCTTCACGCCACAAGTCGTGGAAGAAATGCCCCGGGCCGCGCCAAGGCGTCGATGCGATCAACACGCGCGAGCCCGCCTTCGCCATCACCACTGGCTCAGCTGCCTCCCACAAGTCCTGGTCGACGAACCCCGCCTCATCCACGATCAGCAGGTCAGCCTCAGCCGACCGGGCCGCCTTCATCGACGCCGGCACCGACTGCAGCTGCGACCCGTTATCGAGCGTCAGCAGGTGCACCCCATCGTCCTCAACGTCATCCGCACCGATCGACGCACGAGCCATCGCCGCGATCTCCGCATGCGACCGCTTCACCGCCGTGTCCGATGCACTGATCATCAGCACCTTCGACCCCGGCCGCGTGAACATCAGCCACAACGCCAACACCCCGAACACCCGCGTCTTACCCGCACGTCGGCCAGCGTTCAAAACCCGGTACCGGGCCTCCGACCGAACCACCGCCACCTGGTGATCCCACAACGTCTCCCCGAGTACCACGTCCGCGAAGACCACGGGATCCCTACGAGCACGGTCGAGCTCGACCACCGTCAACGCGGTCATGACTCCACCCCCGCGGCCGGCAGCAGCTTGCCCTCAGCCTCGAGCCGGTGCAGTTCAGCCATCACCGCCGTGACAGACGTGGCCGCCTTACCCTGCGCCACATCCCGACCCAGCCGCGCACGCGCCATCGGCGTCATCCCCAACGCCTGCCGCTGCGTGTGCGCCCGCCCCTCCGCACGGTGCAGCAACAGATACGCCGACAGCACCGACTCCGCCTCAAGGTCACCTACCGTGTCCCCCAGGTACTCGGCCAGCAGCTGCACCTGCGCCTCAGCCCTCGCCCACGCCCACAACGCAGGCCGGAACACCGCAGCCCGCAGGTACTCCACCGTGGGGTCAGGGTCGACCAGCACCATGTCGATCAGGTCCTTGGCCAGCGGGTTCACCTTCCGTGGCGAGTACGCCCCGTGCTTGGTGCTCAGCTCATGACCCGGCTGGAACGGGGGCCGCTGTCCCTCGAACGTGGGCGTCCACTCCTGCTCAGCCACGGGACACCGCGTCCCCGTCGACCTCTACCGTTGGGGCATGGCCCGTTCCCTCAACCGCACCCAGCAGCCCACCCCGTTCATCTGCGACACCTGTGGTGAGCCCGTCGTCCTGGAGACCGAGGTCCGTCGCACCGCCCAGCGGTCGCTGCCCCCGAAGCACCTGCACCTCTGCTCCGCCGACCGGGGCCACGAGATCGGTGACCTCACCGTTCCTCTGTCCTGACGCCTGGTCCTCGTCGTCGGGTGGGACGGGCAGGCCGGCGGCGTGCGCCTCGAGCTGCGCGGCAGACGGACGCCACGGCTCGATGGCCGGGGTGACCGTCTCGTCGACCTGGCCGTGCTCGTCGCGCCGGCCGTACGCCTTGAGGTACTCCCACACGCTGGCCTGCAGCTGGATCGCCGCTGCGGGGAGCAACTCGTCCGGGTAGCCGAGCTGCACCGCCTCGAGATCTGCCAGGACTTCGAGCAGCGCGTCATGCCGCCGCGACCCGACCAGGAAGTACGCAGCCCCGGCGCTCATCGGCACGCCCCGGCGACGTAGCAAGTGTTAGCAGCGCCGACGTTTCCGCAGGTCACAGCCCCGGGATCAGGCGAGAAGGGATCACTGATCCCTGAGCCACACGCCGCTCCCGCCGCGCGCGGCATCCCTGCAGATCGTGCGACCGGCATGGACGTCGAGAGCGGCTGCGCAGCCGCTGTGTCTCGCTCGCTGGGAAGGTGTCGCGGAGGCCGGGGCTGGTTGGTCGCACTTGGTGGGGTTGTTGGGGTGTTGGAGGTGCGCGACTGCGACCGCGACCTATAGGCGGGGTCGCGGGGTCGCACCCTCGCGGGGTGTGTCTTGGTCGCGGTTGGTCGCGGGTTGGTCGCGGTGGTCGCGGTCATGATGTGGGGTCCTGTTCTGGTGGGTAGGGCTGAATGATTTTGTGGGGGGCTTTGGTGATGTAGCCGTCGACTTCGAGGTACGTGACGGCGCTGCGGTTGATCTGGGCGTTGCCCCGGGTGAGGTCTTGGATTTTGCGGCCGGAGAGTCCGTCGCCGTGGTCGTGGAGCTCGATGGTTTTCCAGACCTTCGCCATGACGGCGGTGGGGCGGAAGTCGTCGCTGCGTTCGGTGGGCGCGACGATGTCGAGGTCGGCGTAGTCCTCGCCGTGGGAGGTGAGGACGAGGTCGCCGAACCAGTGCATGCCGTTCTTGCTGGGCAGGGATCGGCGGCGGAGTTGGCCGGGTCGGTCCTTGGCGAGTTTGATGGTGGATTTGCCGGTGATGCCGACGCCGAAGGGTGTGCGGTTCTCGATGGAGAACGCTGCGCCGTCGAGGGCGTTGAGCTTGTGGACTCCGCCGAGGGCGTACTTTCCGCGGGTCTCGGCGTTCTTAGTGACGTGGTCGAGGGATAGGACTGCGGGTCCTTGGTCTGCGATGCGTTTGGGGAGGGCGCGGCCGAACTTGGCGACGTCGCTGTTGCTGAGGGGGTCGAGGCCGTGCATGGTCATCGCTTCGGTGACGCCGTCGATGATGACGGCGGTGGGGTCGGTGGCGGCGATGAGGCGTAGGAGGTCGTCGAGGTTGATGCCGGTGCCGATGGGCTCGAGTGGGCGGATGTAGTGGAACCGTTCGACGATGATGGGGTCGGGGACTTGGAGGATGCGGAGCCTGCTGATGGCGGTGTTGATGTCGTCTTCGAAGTCGATGTAGACGACGTGGTTGCCGGCGAGGATCTCGGTCACGGTGATGCGTGCGGCGAACCAGCTCTTGCCGCCTTCGGTCTCGCCCTGGGCGACGTGCTGCTTGCCGGGGTAGAGGATCCCGACGTGGTCGGTACGCGCGCCGATGGTGGGTTCTACTTGGCGCCAGGTGCCTTCGATGACGGCGGTCGGGTCGACGGGCTGCCATGACCTCACCCAGCCAGTGATGTCGTCGGGTTCGTCTACGGGTGGTGGTTCCTCGATCGTCAGGTCCGATTTGTCGAGGTCGGTGAGGCTCACGCGGCGACTGCCAGGGCGGTGTGGTTGGCCTGGTCGATGAGGGCGTAGATCAGCTGTTCCTCGAGGTCGGTGAGCTCGCAGAGTTCGGCGCGGTTCCGACATGCCTGCGCGATCGCGGTCAGTCGGTCCCACTGGGCGTCGAGCTGCTCCGGGCAGGCGTTGCCGAAGTAGTCACTGCGGCGGTGGCGGTCTGCTTCGAATTCATCTGCGCGTCGTCGCCAGTACGCGTCCGTGGCCTCGTTGAGGGCGTCGCGGATCATGCGGTGCTGGAACTGGCGGAGGTCGAGGGTTGAGCGGCTCACGCGGCACCTCCCGGCGTGTCGCGGCGGACCTGGGCGAGTGTCTTGCGCCACCGTGCGGCGGCCAGGTCGACGACGATGCCGCCGTCCTGGCCAGCGGTCGTGTCGGGTTGCGCAAGTGGTTCGGGCTGCGGTGCCGGACTAAACGGCGCGGAGCGGGCTACCATGAGTTGACTCCTGAATCTCTTGGCCGGGGTTCGATGTCGTTGGGGCCGGTTCCGCTGGATGGGCGGGGCCGGCCTCGTTCTGTGTGGGCGCGCCGAGCAGCTCGAGGAGCTTGTGGGTCGGGACACGGAGGGACCGGCCCAGGCGAAGCACTGGGATCTCCCCACGGCCGGCTGCGGCGTAGGCCGCGTCTCTGCCGATGCCGAGGACTTCTCCGGCTTCTGGCACGGTGATCGTGAGCCGGCCGTGAAGGTTGACGGTCACGCTGCACTCACCGCCCGGAGCTGCTCAAGCAGGTCGACGTACGCCACGAGGTGGCTACTGGTCGGGGTGCGGGTACCTGCTTCCCACCGGTAGACGGTCATGGGGTGCACGCCAAGCTCTGCCGCGAGGCGCGGTTGAGAGACGCCCGCTGCAATGCGGATCGCCTTGGCGACTTCCGGGAGGAAGGCGCGATGCCTGGCCCTGACCTCTTCGAGGAGGGCGCTCATTTGTGCGTAGCCCGATCATTCATGGTTTACATGCTGGCTAAGGGTTGGCAGAGCCGTCTACCGCGCGCATTTAAATGATCGGGTTGCGCGCGGCTGAGTGGGTGGCTAGTATCTGGCTTATGGATCTGACGAAGTCGAATGCGCGGGGCTACTGGCACACCGACGCGCACGTGGGCGACCTGGTGAACCTGACTCCGTGGTTCTCATTCGTTGAAGATGAGCGGGACCGCGCGTCGTTCGTCCCGGTGTTCATCCGCCTCGGGATCAACGACTCCGGCCGGCACGTGTGCACGGGCTTGATCATCGGGGACCTCGACCAGAGCGGTTGGGGGCCACGCGAGATCAACGCCGCGACACTGCGATCCGTCAGCATCCCCGAACTCATCGCCTTCGCGCTGCGCACCGGAGAGATTCCCGACGCCTACGGGGAGGCCGTCCGCGAACTGTTGGCGGCTGCCCCTTCGACCGTCACGCACCCAGGTCGCGCCGGGTACCAGGACGACCACTACGTGAGCATCGCGGCCATGTATCGCCGTGCGCTCGTTGAATCACCCACCGCTCCGACACAGTGGCTCGCGGAGACGTTGCACCAGTCACCTCCGACGCTTCGCCGGTGGCTCAAGGAGGCCCGGCGCCGCGGACACCTCGGCCCGGCAAGACCAGGACAGCCTGGCGAAGGGAACTCGCATGACTGAGAAGATGCGTGACGGGATCATCCAGCGCGGCAAGACCTGGTCGTACGTCGTCCGCGAGAAGGACCCCGCGACCGGCAAGACCAAGCCCCGATGGGTCGGCGGCTTCCCCACCCGCACCGCCGCGAAGAGGGCGCGGGACGAGGCCCGCAACGCGGTCAACCGCGGTACCTACGTCGCGCCCCAGACCCTCACCGTGGCCGACTGGCTCAGCACGTGGATCAGCGCCCACGAGGTCGAGCTCAAGCCGTCGACGGCGGACACTTACCGCAAGAACATCGACCGGTACCTGATCCCCACGATCGGTCACGAGCGCGTCCAGGCCCTCTCCCCCAGCCACCTGTCGATCGTGTTCCGCAAGATGGCCGAGAGCGGCGGGCAGGGCGGCAAACCGCTGTCCGGCCGCACGGTTGACTTCGCCCGGGCCGTGCTGCGTAGGGCGATGCAGGACGCGATCCTCGAGCGAATCATCGAGGTCAACCCCGTCGTCGGGACCAAGCGTCCCCGGCAGGTGAAGCCCAAGCACACGACCTGGACCGGCTCGCAGCTGCAGACGTTCCTCGATCAGGTGCAGGACGACCGGCTGTTCCCGCTGTGGGCGCTCGCATCGGCGACTGGCATGCGCCGCGGCGAGCTGTGCGGGCTCCAGTGGGATGACGTCGACCTCGAGGCCGCCGTCGTTTCCATCGAGCGGTCCACCACCCAGATCGGGAACGACCGCGTGACGTCCACCCCGAAGAACCACGAGCGCCGGCGCGTCCAGATTGACGCCCGGACTGTCGCGACGCTGCGGACCTGGCGCAAGGCCCAGGCCGAGGAGCGCCTGCAGTGGGGTGCGGCGTACGAGGACACCGAGGGCCTGATGTTCACCAGGGAGAACGGCACCCCCATCCTGCCCAACTACGTCACCAAGCTCTTCGGGAAGCGCCAGACGTCGGCAGGCCTCGCCCGCCTCACCGTGCACGAGCTCCGCCACACCCACGCCACCATCCTGCTGCGAGCCGGTGTGCCCGTTCACATCGTCGCCAAGCGGCTCGGACACAAGGACCCGTCCGTCACGCTGAACGTCTACGCGGACGTCATCCCCGAAGACGACGGCTACGCCGTTGACACCTTCACTCAGGCAGTGTGGGGCGCATGACCAAGATGGAGATTCGCCTCAGCCCAGAAGAGACTCAGCAAGTCATCACTCTGCTGGAAGCGTTCGCGGTCGCGCTGCGGGCAGGCTTCCCCGAGCGTCTGCGCGTAGCGGTCGCTGAGTATGACGACCCGTGGGATCTGCTAACCCCGACGCGAGACGAGCCGCCAGCCTCAAGCGAGTGGCTTGCCGACCGCGTGGACACGGTCGTCGGCATCGTCCTGGAGGAGCTTGACCATCCGGTACCGGCGCCGACGTTCAGCGGCCGCCCGTCGGACGAGTGGCGTGATGCCCTCGCGTTGTTACAGGCCGCTGTACAGGAGGGCGCGGGCTCGCCCCTCGTGCAGTCTCTTATGGACGGTCTGCTCGAGGAGCATGACCATCGCGGTCTGATCTTGGCGCTGACCTCGTTGGGCAGCAACGCGTTCAAGCTCGCCGCCTCAGCGCGACCAGGTCTAACCGAGTCCGACCTTCTTGCCTTGCTCAGCCACCTTATGGGACCGGGCATGGACGAGGTCGATCAGGACTACGCCGAAGGCGTGGGCAACGACGATGATTAGCAGACCGTTAGCAAAAGCCCGGGCCAACGACTCGGACTCACAAGCGCACAAGCCGGTGACCTGCACTTACATCAGTAGGGAGGGCGGGGCTCGAACCCGCGACCCAGGGATTATGAGTCCCCTGCTCTAACCAGCTGAGCTACCTCCCCGAGGGAATGCGCGCCTAGCCTAGCCACATGGAACCCGTACCCCTCGAGCC
>JAOPUX010000137.1 GCA_025963285.1 Jatrophihabitans sp. | reverse complement strand
CACGTGGAATCGCCCGGCCTCGTGCCGGCTCGACCTCATGTCCCGTCCGGTCAGGTCTGGCTCATAGGCCAGGGAGGTTCGCAGCCGCTGGACGCCGAACTCGTCGATCTCCTCGGCGGCGACCCGTACGCAGGTCATCTCGATCGTGCGGCGCGCCTCGATGAGATGTTCGGGACGAACCCTCATTCGCCTCAGCAACAGGGCGGCGCCTCGAGCAACGACTCCGACGTCCGGCTCGCACACCACAAGGCCGCCGCCTCGCCCGGTCTTCATCCGGGCGACCGAGTAATGTTCGAGCAGGCGGATCGCCTCCCGCAGAACCCCTCGGCCCACGCCATAGCGTTGGCAGAGCTCGATCTCCGAACCGAGGGTCTCACCGACGGGCCAGCCAGCGACTTCGATGTCGGACTCGATCTGCGCGGCCAGGCCCTCGGCCCTGCGTGGTGATGGCGTCATGCACCGTTCCTTCAAGCTCTTGCGCTGCCGGATACAGGTTGTCTGCTGGCCATGCTATTTCGCCGCTCTGATCAGCGCGGACCGAATCGCTGGCCGGCGTCCAGGCGCAGACACTGTCCGTTCAGCATTGGATTGTCGATGATCGCCAAGGCGAGCTTCGCGTACTCGCTCGGACGACCCATCCGTTGTGGGAAGGCGGCTCCTGCCAGCATCGGCTTCGCTGCCTCGGCCGAGAACTTCGCGGTGGCCCCGGTCGCGAAGAGGCTGGGCGCGATCGCGACTACCCGAATCCCCAGCGAACCTAGGTCACGGGCCATGACTAGGGCCATTCCGGCGATGCCGGCCTTTGCTGCGGAGTAGGCGACTTGGCCGATCTGGCCTTCGAAGGCGGCGATTGACGAGGTGTTCACGATGACCCCGCGCTCGTCATCGTCGGGCATGTTCTCGGCCATATGGCTGGCTTGCAGCCGATTGAGGTTGAACGTCCCGACCAGGTTGAGGTCGATGACGGACCTGTACGCGTCGAGGTCGTGCGGCCCGTTCCGGCTGAGGGTCCGCATCGCGATGCCGCCGCCGGCCGTGTTGACAGCGATGTGCAGCCCACCCAGGGCTTCGACGGCGGTGGCAATTGCCTGCTCGGCCCCCGCGAAGTCGGCGACGTCGCAGGCGACGAAGGTCGCATCCAGTTCCCGTGCGACGGCTGGGCCGTCGGATCCAGGGCGGTCCAGCACGGCCACGCGGGCACCGGCGGCGGCCAGCGCCTCGGCCGTGGCCCGCCCCATGCCTGACGCCCCGCCTACGACGATGGCCGACTTTCCGCTTACCTGCATCGAAGCTCCTTCTCGTTGCTAACTAGGTACCTAAAAGGATAGCTGAGCAGCTATCGTAAATGAACTACCGCAGCCCCATTGGGCCCGGAAGTCCAGCAGACAGTGGAGCATTCTGGCAAGCAGGTGACTGGGGCAATTATTTCGTCATTGTGTCGGTCGGAGGTTTCCTGTACAACTAGGTACCTATTGAGAGAGGCACTTGTGGACTTGGTGAACTCGACCGACCGGCTCAACCTCAACGAGGTATGTGCCGGCCTCGACGGATTCCTGGCGGCGGAGGTCTACCCGCGTCACGAGAGGTACGCCGAGATCCTGGACAATCCCCGGCGTCGCCACGACGCTTCGGGTGTGTACAGCGGGGAGGCCGTCGCCCTGATCAAAGAGGTGCGGCAGGCTTCGGCTGAGGCGGGCTTCTACACCCTGACTCTGCCCCCACCGATTGGATCGGTCGATCTCGGCTGGGAGGGGCTCTACCGGCTGTGGGAGCACCTCTTCTACCGGTGCGGTACGCGGATGTGGCTAGGGCACCATGTGTTGGCGCACTGGACGAAGGGCCCCAACCCGCTACTGATGCACGCGCAGGAACCGGTGCGTGACCGCTACCTCGGTGCGCTCGAAAGCGGTTCCAAGTCGATGTGCTTCGGGATGTCGGAGCCCGAAGCGGGAAGCGACATCTGGTCAATGCGCAGCCGCGCGACTCCGGTCGACGGCGGCTGGCAGCTCAGCGGTGTCAAGCAGTGGATCAGCAACGGCTCGCATGCCGATCTGGCCGTGGTGTTCGCGATCTCCGAGCCCGAGCTGGCTCGGGCTCGCAAGGGCGGCATCGGGGCATTCCTCGTCCCTATGGACTCCCCGGGCGTGGCCCGGGGACCGGTCAGCCCGATGTTCGGGCAGATCGGTAGCAACGAGGCGACGCTCTACTTCGACGACGTCTTCGTCCCTGACGACCACGTCGTCGGAGACCCGCTCAATGGGTTCGGCCATGCCCTGACCGGGGTATCCCTCGGTCGCGCCTACAATTGCGCCAAGGTCGTCGGCCTCTCTTACTGGGCTCTTGATATCGCCCGCGCCCACGCCAACACAAGGACTGCCTTCGGCTCCAAACTCGGCGACATGCAGGCGATCGCTTTCAAGTTGGCCGATCAGGCGATCGAGGCGCACAGCGCCCGGGTGGTCGCGATCGACACGTTCCGCAGGCTGGACATCGGTGCCGACGCGGCCAACGAGCTAGCGATCGCGAAGGTCGTGTGTACCGAGATGGCGGTCCGCACGATCGATGCCGCCATGCAGGTGCTGGGAGCGATGGGTTTCACCAACGAGGTAGGCCTATCGGAGGCCTGGCAGATGGCCCGGGTCGTCTGCGTCGCCGACGGCTCGGCCGAGATCCTGCGGCGACAGGTAGCGCGCCGGTTCCTGCGGGAAGGGCTGCCGCTGGTCGGCGCGTGAGGGACACGCTGACTGGGGATGGCGGAGTCAATGGAGACGATGTGAACGGGAGCACCCAATGATCGGGACGACTGTGGCCGCGCTCGAGGAGGGCGACGTGCTACCAGGCCTGGACTACGAGGTGACCGAGTTCTTGGCTGAGTTGTACCAGCGAGAGTCGGGGTGGCCGAGCGACACGGCCGTACGTGGGTCGGCGCTGACGCCCACGTTCCTGCACGTCGTCAAGGTCGCCATGCTGGATCAAGCCTGCCCCGACGGAGCCGGTCCGGTGCCGCGGCTGCATTACGAGTTCGCGGTGGACCTGATCCGCCCGCTCCGGGTCGGTACGACCCTGCGGGCCACGGGTGCGGTGAGCAGTGTGTACGCCAAGCGTGGCAACCGCTTCCTGGAACTGCTGATCGACGTCGCTGACGCCGCCACGGGTGTGCGGCTGGCGCGCTGCCGGGACACGTCGCTACTCGGTCCGGCCGAGACTGCCGGACGGGCGTCATGAGCGCGGCGGCGGTGGCGGTGCCGTACCGCACGACCCGCGTCATGACCGCTCGCGAGGTCGAGGGGTATCCCGTCGCCCTCGAGACCGGGGCGGCCCGCGGGAGCGAGGTGGTCGTGGTCGGGGCCAACATCCACACCGACGACGCGCTCGCGCGCGCCAACGGCCTTGGCGGTCGCGTCGCCGACGGGATGATCGTCGGAAACTGGCTGTACCAGGCAGCGGTCGCGGTCCTCGGCCCGCAAATGCTCGAGCTGGGCCAGTTTCGGGTCAAGTTCATCCGGCCCGTCTACGTCGGCGACGAGATCGAACTCGTGGTGGACGCACCGGCGGACCGGAGCGGCGGTGTCGCGCTGCGGGCCGAGGTGCTCGGGGAGGTCCGCGTGGTCGGCGCGGCGATGATCGGCCCGGCCGAGGGAGCACCGCGATGACAGTGGATGCGCAGGTGTCCCAGGAGGACGTGGCCTCTATCGTGGCGCAGTTCGCGCAGATCCTGGCTGAGCGTCGAGCCGCCGACGCCTCGTGGGCCGACGAGGCGATTCACGGACTGTGGCGTGACCTGATCGAGCTCGGCGCCCAGGACCTGCTGACAGGCGCGGCGGAGGATGGCCTCGCCCTGCCCCCGGCTGGACGCCTGGCGTTGGCTCGCGAGGCTGGCCGAGTCCTGCTGGCCGACGAGCTACTCGTGAACCTGTTCCTGCTCCCGGGCCTGATCCGTTCCATCGCCGATCCGGCGACCCGGTCGGAGTATGCCCGGCGACACTCGCTGGTACCCGGCTTCATCTTGGCTGACATCCGACAGGGGTTGTCCCGGCCGGACCAGCCTGGTGGAAGCACGCCGTTCGTCGCGGGCGTCCGGGCAGGATGCGACGCCTACGCGCTCGTCGCCCGAGGCGACGCGTTCCAGCTTCAGCGGCTTGCTCCTTCGGACTATCGCGTCCAGCGGTCGCCGGCCCTGGAGCTCCCGCACGCGACGATCACCGTGCCGACGTCCGAGCCGGGGGAGGGCCGCACCTCAGCGAGTCTCGAGCTCGACTTGCGGCAGTGGCAGGAGCTGGCCGCCGACTACCGGGTGATGGCCGCTGGTGCGCTGTGCGGGGTGGCCGACGAGGCGATCCGGCTAGCGGTCGCGCATGCGCAGGTCCGCGAGCAGTTCGGTCGGCAGATCGGGTCCTTCCAAGCGGTCAAGCACCTGCTGGCCGGGGCCAAGGCCGGGAACCAGGCTGCGTGGAGCCTGTGTGTAGGCCAGCAGGCCCCGGCCGACTCGACTGCCTCGGCCAACCGGGCCTGGCTGCTCGGGGTGCGAGCCGTGCGCGAGTCAGCCGAGGTCGCTGTCCAGGTGTTCGGCGGGATGGGCTTCACCTGGGAGCACCCGGCTCAGCGCTATTTGAAGTACGCCCTCACCGCGGTCGCGGTGTCTGGCGGCCCCGAGTCGGTCGGGGCCGATGTCGCCCGGGCATTCCGGGTCGATATGTCTGGCACGGGCGGTGAGGTGGCGCCCATCCTCGACGACCACGCCGAGGAGCGGGCACTTCGCGAACAGACCCGCGCCGCCCTGGCCACGTTGGACCTAGGAAGGTCGGGCGCCGACAGTTTCGCCCGCCGCCGCGACATCGACCGTCTGCTGGCCGAGCACGGACTGCTGAACCTGACTTGGCCTGCCGAGTACGGAGGGCGAGGGTTGGGCCCGGCACATCAGGCCGTGCTCGAATCCGAGCTCGCAGCAGTCGGGATCTCGGTCGCGAAGTCGCCAGCCCGCATCGGCATCAACCTGCTCGGTCCGTCCCTGATGGCTTTCGGTACCCCGGAGCAGAAGGACCGCTTCCTAGGCGGGATCGCCTCGGTCGAGCAGTTGTGGTGCCAGGGCTTCTCCGAGCCCGAGGCCGGTTCGGACCTCGCCGGTATACGGACTAGGGCCCGCCAGGAGGGTACGGACTGGGTGCTGACTGGGAGCAAGATCTGGATAAGCCAGGCCCATGAGGCGGACTGGTGCTTCTTGCTCGCCCGAACTGGCCCCGAGGGGGAGCGGCACCACAACCTCACCATGTTCCTGCTGCCCATGACCAGCGGCGGCGTCTCCGTGGTCCCCATCCGGCAGGCGACCGGTGAGTCCGAGTTCAACGAAGTGTTCCTAGACGACGTCCGGGTGCCGTCGTCGATGGTGCTCGGGCCGGTCAACGCGGGTTGGCGCGTTGCCATGACAACGTTGACGTCCGAGCGGTCGTACGGCCAGTTCAATCGTGCGATGGTCTTCCGCGGCCTGCTCGATGAGCTCGATCAGCTCTGCATCCGCGCGTACGGCGGCCGCGATCATTCCCGGCTGGCACGCCTGGGCGGGTTGGTTGCCCGCGTTTCGGCCATCGAGGCGCTGGCCCGGCGGAGCCTGCGCAACCCGGACGAGGCGGCTGAACTGGCGCCGGTGATGAAGCTGTGGTGGAGCGAGACGTTCCAGGAGCTCACCGCGCTCGGCTACGAGACCGCCGTGACCGCGGATACCGATGTGGACGTATGGACGACGCGTGTGCTCGACTCCCGCGCCTCGACGATCTACGCCGGTACGTCGCAGATCCAGAAAAATATGATCGCGGAGCGTTTCCTGGGGCTTCCTCGTGGCTGAGCGGACAACTGATCGGATCGGCCTGGCCGTCGACAGGGCGGACCTTGGCGGAGGGAAGCGGGCATGAACGTCGCTGTTCTGCTGGACATCGCGGCCGGGATCTTTGGCGACCGGGTCGTCGTCGGCGATGCGACGGACGGCCTCACCGGCGCCCGCCTCCAGGCGCTCTCGGCCGCCGCCGCGGACCGGATCGTCGAGGCCGGAGCCGACGCCTTGGTCTACCTGGCGCCGAACGGCCCTGCTTTCACCACTGCGCTCTTCGCCGCAGCCCGGGCCGGAGTTCCGCTGATCCCGCTGAACTACCGGCTGGGCCCCGAGCAGCTGGACGAGTTGGTGGCCAATCATCCGCGGGCGATCGGATTGGCCAGCCCCGAGCTTGCTGCACCCCTCGATCGGGCCGGGATCACGTGGTACCGCCCGCAGGACTGGCTCGCGGGCGGCGCCGAGACAGATCCCCTATCGGAGGCCGTCGAGGCGCAGTCGCCGGCGGCGATCATCTACACCAGCGGCACCACCTCCACACCGAAAGGTGTCCTGCTCCAGCACGCCAATCTCACGTCCTACGTGCTCGGGACGGTGGAGTTCGCTGGGGCCGGGCCGGACGAGGCGTCCCTGGTCAGCGTGCCCCCGTACCACATCGCCGCGGTTTCAAACGTGCTGTCCAACCTCTACGCCGGCCGGCGAACCGTGGTGTTGGAGAGCTTCACCGCGGATGGCTGGCTCGCGGCCGTGCGCGAGCAGCGCGTGACGAACGCGATGGTCGTCCCGACGATGCTTGCCCGCATCATGGAGTGCTCACCCGAACAGTTGGTCGTCCCGTCGCTGCGGGCACTTGCCTATGGCGGGGCGCGAATGCCGCGCCGCGTCATCGAGAAGGCGCTGCAGACGTGGCCCGAGGTGGACTTCGTCAATGCATACGGCCTGACCGAAACCAGCTCGACGATCTCGGTGCTGGGCCCGGAGGATCACAGGTTGGCGCTGGTCAGCCCCAGTCGGGCCGTCCGCGACCGGCTGAGTTCGGCCGGCCGGATTGTGCCAGGAGTCGAGCTCGAAATCCGTGACCAGGACGAGCACCCGGTTCCGGCAGGCACCCCGGGACAGATCTGGGTCCGGGGCGAGCAGGTCTCGGGCCAGTACGCTGGCCGCGGCCCGTCGGTCGATGCGCGGGGGTTCTTCAACACCCGCGACCACGGGCACCTAGACGACGAGGGCTATCTCTTCGTCGCGGGGCGGATTGACGACACCATCATCCGCGGAGGCGAGAACATCGCTCCTGAGGAGATCGAAGAGGTGCTGCTCCGGCACCCCGCGGTCGTAGATGCGGCCGTGGTCGGGATCCCCGACGAGGAGTGGGGTCAGCGCATCGAGGCGGTCGTAGTCCTCGGCGGCGACCAAGACTTGGCGCCAGCGGCGATTCAGGACTACGTACGAGGGCTCCTGCGCAGCTCGAAGACACCGGCGCGCATCGACGTGTGGCAGGAGCTACCCCGCACCGCTACCGGCAAACTGCTGCGTCGCGAAGTGGCCCTGGCGCTCGCCGGCCCCGGGCAGTGACCATCTGAGCCTCATTTCAGTGATTGACCAGCGCGAGTTGCCTACCGACAGGAGCGATCGTCATGCCAGATGCACGCTATCCCTTCCCGTACGAGCCGTTCGATTCCTACTCCACGCGGTTCGAGCGAGTCAGGCTCGAACGTGACGAGCGTGGGGTGCTCCTCGTCCAGTTCCACAAGGACGGGGGCGAGTTCTCTTGGAGCCCGCAGACTCACCGTGAGTTGACCACGCTCTGGACGGCGATCGGTTTGGATCCCGACAACAAGGTCATCATCCTCACCGGCACCGGCCCCACCTACCTCGTCAACCGTGACTACGGGCAGGCCTTCGCCGATTTCGACGAGATGAGCAGCGTCTACTGGCACCAGGAGGGGCGAAAGATGATCTTCGATCTGCTCGATATCGAGCAGCCGATGATCGCTGCGTTGAATGGTCCGGTCGGCATCCACTCGCAGATCCCACTGCTGTGCGACTTGGTCATCGCGACCCCGGAGACGACCATCTCCGATAACCACCTCTCCAGCTCGGTGATCCCTGGCGATGGGCACCACATCCTGTGGCCGCACCTGCTCGGCTTCAACCGGGGGCGGGCTGCGCTCATCACCCAACACAGCTTCACTGCCGAGGAAGCTCTCGACTACGGCCTGATCAGCGAGATCGTGCCGTCGGAGACGCTCCTGACCCGGGCCAATGAGCTTGCTGATCTGTTCCTGACGTACAACGACGTCACCCGGCGCACTCTGCGCCAGCTGTTCATGCACCCGATCAAGCAGGCCTATCTCGACAACCTCGGGCACGGCTCGCTGGCCGAAAGCCTGGGCATCTTGGTGCGGACCCGGGGCTAACGATCGCGGATCGCAGGCCGGACGATCAGAGCAATACGGTTCTATCCATTGATCGGTGTTCGGCACTCAGATACATTCAAGCGATCAGAGTGACCGATCCCACGACGAAAGGATGATTTAGTGGGCAAGTTGGACGGAAAGGTCGCCTTTATCACCGGTGTGGCTCGCGGGCAGGGTCGCAGCCACGCGCTGCGGCTGGCCGGCGAAGGCGCCGACATCATCGGGATCGATATCTGCGCTCCGATCGACACCGTGCCATACCCGATGGCAACTCCAGAGGACCTGGCCGAGACGACGAAACTGGTCGAGGCACTCGATCGCCGCATCTTCACGCAGGTCGCAGACACCCGGGATGCAGCCGGGCTGAAGGCCGCCTTCGACGCTGGGGTCGCCGAGATCGGTCCGGTCGACATCGTGCTGGCCAACGCCGGTATCGGACACCTGGCCCTGGTCGAGCCGGAGGGGATCTATCGCGACGTGCTGGACGTCAACCTGACCGGAGTCTTCAACACGGTCGAGACGGCGATCCCGTCCATGGTCGAGCGGGGCGCGGGCGGGGCGATCGTGCTCACCGGATCCATGGCCGGCAACAACGGCATCGGCGGCCCCTCGGCCGGCGGGTTGGCCTACTCCGCAGCCAAGCACGGCCTGGTCGGTCTGATGCGCAACTACGCCAACCAGCTCGGAAAGCACAACATCCGGTGCAACGTGGTGCACCCGACCGGTGTGAACACGATGCTCATCATGAACGATGCCATGCGCGAGTTCTTCGAGCATCACGCGGACCAGGGCGAGCGGATAAGCAAGAACATCCTGCCGGTGCCGTATGTCGAGCCGATCGACATCTCGAACGCGATGCTCTTCCTCGTCTCTGACGACGCCCGATACATCACGGGGGTCGAGCTCCCGGTCGACGCCGGTTACACGGTTATGCGGTGAAATCGTCGTGAGAACCAAGTGTCCGCGGACGGTGGCGGACTGATGTCGCGGCACATGCTGGTGGTGCATTCCCATCCGGCCGAAGGCGAGGACCGGGAGTTCAACCAGTGGTACGAGCAGGTACACCTTCCGGAGGTGCTTCAGATCGAGGGATTCGTGTCAGCTACTCGGCTGCGGGCCGTTCCCTCGCACACCGGGCAGCTTCCGGATCAGCCGTACCTGACGGTGTACGAGATCGAAGCTGAGTCCATCGAGGTAGCCCTGGCCGCGCTCGCCGCCACCGCCCCCACGCTGCGCATGTCGCCCGCGATCGGCGGAATGGCGAGCTACGCCTACTCCGTGATCGAGCCGGCCAATGCGGCGGCGGTGGACGGCGAGGCAGCAGAGACAGCCCTGGTTGAAGGGAACATGAAATGACCACTCACACGGCCGCGCCACTGCGAAACCTGGATCGGTTCTTCATTGGCGGGGAATGGGTGAAACCGTCCTCGTCTGCGACGATCGAGGTCGTCGAGGCAGCCACGGAGGAGACGTTCTTCCGGATCGCCGAGGCTCAAGCGCCGGACGTCGAGCGAGCCGTCGGGGCAGCCCGTACTGCGTTCGACTCTGGGCCATGGCCGCGAATGACACACGAACAGCGCGGGAAGTACCTGAGCCGGATCGCGAGTCTGCTGCGTGACCGAGTCGGGGACGCGAGCGAGATCTGGCCGCGCGAATCCGGGGTTCTGCACCGGATTGCGCGAGCCGGCTTGGGCGCGATCCCCGATATCTACGACTTCTACGCCGGGCTTGCCTCGACATATCCGTTCGAGGAACGCGCCGAGCCGACCCGAGGCGGGGAGTTCGGCCTGCTGGTGCGCGAACCGGTCGGGGTCGTTGCCGCGATCATCCCTTGGAACTCCCCGATGTCGATGATCGCCTACAAGATCTCGCCGGCGCTGCTGGCCGGGTGCACGGTCGTGTTGAAGTCCTCGCCTGAGGCGCCCGGCGCGGCCTACCTGATCGCGGAGATCGCCGAGGCCGCAGGCCTCCCGGCCGGAGTGCTCAACGTCATCACCGCTGATCGGGAGGTCTCCGAGCTGCTTGTGCGGGACCACCGGGTCGACAAGATCTCGTTCACCGGCTCCACCGCGGTCGGGCGCAAGATCGCGCACATCTGCAGTGACCGGATCGCCCGCTACACGCTCGAACTCGGCGGCAAGTCCGCTGCGGTCATCCTGGACGACTTCGACGTGGCCACGGCCGCGAGCACGCTGGCCGCCGCGGAGTGCTACCTCACCGGGCAAGTCTGTGCGTCCCTGACCAGGATCGTCGTGAGTAGGCATCGTCACGACGAGTTGCTTGAGGCGTTGGCGGCGCAGCTGCGGGAGATCCGGGTCGGCGACCCATTCGACGACACGGTCCAGATGGGCCCGCTGGCGAGCCGGCAGCAGCGCGAGCGCGTCGAGGGATACATCGCGGCCGGCTTGGCCGATGGCGGCGTCCTCGCGGCCGGGGGCCGGCGACCGGACCAGCTCGACCGGGGGTGGTTCATCGAGCCGACCGTCTTCGGAAATGTAGACAACTCCTGGTCTATTGCCCGGGACGAGATCTTCGGGCCGGTCTTGAGCGTGATTCCGGCCGATGACGAGCAGGACGCCATCAACATTGCCAATGACTCGATCTACGGGCTCAATGCTGCCGTCTTCACCAACGATCCGGACCGCGCTTTGGCGGCTGCGCGCCAGATTCGTTCGGGAACAGTCGGGCACAACGCATTCCGGGCCGACTTCGGGATTGCTTTCGGAGGCTTCAAACAGTCCGGCGTCGGCCGTGAGGGTGGCCGGGAGGGCATGGCTCCATACCTGGAGACCAAAACGGTCATTCTCAACGGAATTCCGTCCTCGTCTCGCACCACGACCGACTGACGTTTCGACGGATGACCGTGCCGTGTCCTGATCGGGGTACCACGTCTCTAAAACTAGGTACCTAAATAATACCCAGCGCTGACTTCCTTACTTGGGCTCTCGGCGTCCTGGACGTGGGTGGAGATTGCGCTGTCGGGGCAGAATGATCTTATAAAACAGCTAAAACAGGCTCAATCGACGGACTTCTGACGGTGTCGGTGCTGGCGCTGAAATTGGCACTTGTTTCAATCCGGGACCCTAGTTAGGCTGCCACGGCACATTC
>JAOPUX010000264.1 GCA_025963285.1 Jatrophihabitans sp. | reverse complement strand
GATGGCCCCAGCAGTGCACTTTTCCTCGATCCGACAGCGCGCAACCGCGTGATCCAGAAGGTCAATCCTGCGACCGGTGCGACGACGTCCAGCACCGCCAACTACTTTTCGGGAAATCTTCCGACCTTCGACCCGGTCTATGGCAGCTACAACTTCTTTCAGGGGTATATGGACGACGTCGGTGATCGCATTCGCCAGTGGCGCGGCTACCTGCAGGGCGAGTATGAATTCGCCGGCGGCCACACGCTGACCGTCACCGCTGCGTCAAACCGCCAGCGCACGGACAGCCAGGGCAATGGCTATTTGAGGAACCGCCCCACGCTCGCCGGTGCCTATGTTTACGACAGCATTAGCCCGAGCGAAACGAACGACGATTCGATTGAGCTACGCCTCGCATCACCGCAGCATCAGCCGATCCGCTATGCTGCGGGCCTTTATTATCTGAACCTGCGGACAAACGGCCTGCCTGGCAAAACCTACTATGTATCGCCGTCCGCCACCACCGACCTCTACACGGCGGGAGCCACATCATACAGTGGAACGCGGGACAAGTCGGCCTTCGCGGCTCTGTACGCCGATCCTTTTCATAACGTTACGATCAGTGCCGAACTGCGCTACCAAGAAGAGGAAGCCATTCGGCAGAGCACCGCGTACACGACGGTGTCGCTCGCGGCGTTCAACGCTGGCACGGCGACCCCCGTCCTCAATCCCGCTGGTGCCGCCAATCTGTCGGGTAAGTTCAAGGCATGGGTGCCGCGGATCAACATTCAGTACCGTTTCACGCCTGACGCCAATATCTATGCGACCTTCTCCAAAGGCAACAATCCGGGCGGTTTCAACACGTCACCCTACAGGCAGGCCGATCAGACACTGGTGAAGGAAGAAGAGCTATTTAACTACGAGGTCGGCTTCAAGGCGCGACTCGGCAAGCTGTCGATCGATGCCGCCGCTTATTACATGGACTGGAAGAATCAGCAGACTACGGGTACCTTCTACGCTTATTGCACCTCTTCGGGCACCAGCTGTCTGACAGAGGCGTCTGGAACATCCTCCAACGCGTTCATCTATTCGATCACGCAGAATCTCGGCCGAACACATGTCAAGGGCGCGGAGGCCGATGCTACATGGGAAACGCCGATCCGCGGCCTCTCCCTGCGCGACGGGCTGTCGTACAACGATCCGAAGTACAAGAGCTTCTGCTCAGCCAACGCTGCCGCACTGTACCAGACGTCGACGACGCCGCCCTACAATTGCTTGGCCGTCGATGGAAACAGCCTCGAGTCAATTTCGAAATGGCAGAATAGCCTTAACGCGGACTATGAAGCAGCGATCAGCACCGACTGGACCTTCTTCGCACGTGGCGACTGGCAGTTCCAAAGCAAGTGGTATGAATCGGAGCTTAACCTCGCCACCTCGCCGGCGTTTAGCATCTTCAACGCACGCGTGGGCGTGCATAACGACAGCTGGACGCTGGAGTTTTATGGCAAAAACCTGTCGAACAGCGACCATCCCTATCGCCTGACGCGCGCCTCAGACGCCTATGCCGGAGTTTCCAACCTCACCAACCAGAACGTCGCCTTCGTGCCGCGTGTGCCTCGCCAATTTGGTGTGCGAGCGGCAATGAAGTTCTAATAACATCGCTGCGGCCGGGCATACCGGCCGCCGCCGCCATTTTACATTTTCGGAAGGATGCCCATGGTTCGAGCGTTGATCGCTACTTTCACGCTGATGCTCGGCGCGCTCATCAGCGTACCCGCCGGTTTCAACGAGAACGCCGCGGCAGCCATGACGGTGCCGATGCAGGCGCCGCCCGAAGAAGCTCCCCAAACTGCCTGCGCGCGGCTGCCGTCGGCCGATTTCTCGCACGTTCCCGGTGCCCCGACACAGGTATCGTCCGCGGCTTGGGTGCCCGCCAGCGCCGACGCGCCGGCGCACTGCGCGGCGACAGGCTATATAAATCCCAATATCGGCATCGAAGTTCGTCTTCCCGAGCATTGGAACGGCAAGTTCGCGAAGCTCGGCTGCGGAGGGTTCTGCGGCAACACCTATGGCTTAGGCGGCTGTGCTGGCCTGCTGACGCACGGCTATGCCTGCGTCATGAGCGACCTAGGGCATCGGTCGACAGCGCTCGACGCTAAATGGGCGTATAACAACCTGCAGGCCAAGTTCGACTTCGGCATACGCGCCACGCACGCAGCGACGCTGGCGGGCAAGGCGATCACCGAAGCCTTCTATCGAAATGCGCCTAAGCGATCCTATTATGTCGGCTGCTCGACGGGCGGTCGTCAAGGAATGATGGAAGCCCAACGCTATCCCGAAGACTTCGACGGCATCGTCGCCGGCGCACCGGTGATCAACGAACTCGGCGATGGCCTGACGCTGATGTGGAACGCCGTCTCTACCTTGGGTGCGGATCATCGCCAGTTGTTCAGCTTCGACGACATCCGCTTTGTCCATGCCGCGGTTGTAAAAGCCTGCGACATGAACGACGGTGTCAAGGACGGGTTGATCGGCGACGGTCGGGCGTGCCATTTCGATCCCAAGGTCCTGCAGTGCAAGC
>JAOPUX010000241.1 GCA_025963285.1 Jatrophihabitans sp. | reverse complement strand
GGAGCACCGAGGCGCGGTAGTCCCGGTAGTCGAAGAGCGTCTCGCCGCCGGCGATCACCAGCGCGAGGTCGGGGCGCACCGCGTTCACCGTGGCCATCGCCGCCATCAGATCGAGCGTCCCCTTGCGCGGCTCGATGCCGCCGACGGCCAGCACGTACGGCCGGCCGAGCCGGTCGGCCCAGGCCTGCCGCGCGCTCACATCCTCGGACGCTGCGGCGAAGCGGGCGTAGTCGACCCCGTTCGGGATCACGCGCGGCGCGATGCCCCAGCCGTCCCGCAGCTCCGTGGCCACCGCCGCCGAGACACAGACGTGCGCGTAGGGACGCACGATGGCCCGCTCGTGGCACGCCACCAGCTCCGGGGTGCTGAAGGTGTCGAGGTGGTGCACGGTACGCACGCACTGCGGCACGGCGTTGGCACTGATGCAGTCCTGAGCGTGCACCACGTCGTACTCCGACGGGTCGAAGGCCGCACCGAGGACGTCGATCGAGCGGACGATCCGCTCGCCCACCGCCTCGCCCTCCACCTCCGGGAACGGCACGAGCCGCAGCCCCACCCGGCCGTCGACCGGCCGGAAGAAGCCCGCGTCGCCGCCCCGGGCCAGCGACCAGACGTCGACGGTGGCGCCGAGCGCCGCGAGCGCCTCGGCCAGGGCCAGCGTATGGACGACCCCACCACGCGGCCGGGTCGAGTAGGTCAGCAGGGCAATCCTCACGTGGGCTCCGCCAGCACCGTCGCGTCGTAGAGTTCGGGACGCCGCTCGGCGAGGTGGTGCAGCACGAGCCGGGCCCGGTCGACCTCGGCGTCGACATCGATCTCGGCCACCGCCAGCCCGGCCTTCGCCCAGGTGCGCGCCAGGATCTCCCCGCCGGGGCCCACCACCTTGGCCTGGCCCAGGAAGCGCAGCCCGCCCATCGTCCCCGTCTGGTTGGCCGAGACCCAGACGATCTGGTTCTCCGCGGCGCGCGCGCAGTCGTAGAGGTCGAAGAGCCGCGACTGTCGATCATTGGTGAGGCGCTCGGCGCGCTGGGTCACGCTCGCCGGCCAGGCCGAGAGGCAGGCGACGATCCGGGCCCCGTCGAGGGCCAGGGTGCGCGCGGCCTCGGGGAAGGTCTTGTCGTAGTCGATCAGCATGCCCAACCGGCCGACCGGGGTGTCGAAGGCCGCGAGGCGGTCGCCGGGGGAGTAGACGAGCGCCTCCCCGGGAGGCTGATGCACCTTGCGGTAGCGGCCCAGCACGCCGTCACCGCTCACGCAGACGGCCGAGTTCCAGCGGTGGCCGGCGAACTTCTCCGTGTAGCCGAAGCAGACCACCAGCTCGCCGGCCATCGCGATTACGCGGCGGATCTCCAGCGCATCCGGCGCGATCGCGGGGGGCAGGGCATCGGGATCGGGGGAGCGGAGGTCGGCGAGGTACCCGCCGAGCGCGGCGTCGGGCA
This sequence comes from Jatrophihabitans sp., assembly GCA_025963285.1. GTDB lineage: Bacteria > Actinomycetota > Actinomycetes > Mycobacteriales > Jatrophihabitantaceae > JAOPUX01. The sequence goes on along the minus strand of JAOPUX010000241.1, from coordinate 22,069 downwards.
GCACCACCAGCCCGGCCCCGGCCTTGCGCGCCGCCGCGATCACCATGCCGATGCGCTCCACCGAGCGCGGCAGGTCCCGGCCGAAGTGCGCCGCCGCGGCGGCGATGCGCAGGGCGGCCATCAGCCTGACGCCGTCGTCGCCAACACCGGGGCGCTGCGCCAGTACCGCTCGGTGATGCGGTCAGCGAGGTACTCCGCGTCCAGGGCGATGCCGGCGAAGCGCCCCGAGCCCCAGGTGTGCTGCCACGGCAGGCCTAGGAAGTAGAGACCGTCGACCGCGGTGACGCCGCGCTCGTGCTGCGGGTGGCCAGCCCCGTCGAAGACGCCCGCGTGCAGCCAGCGGTAGTTGCGGGTGAAGCCGGTGGCCCAGACGACGGCCGCGAAGTGCTCAGCCGGCACCTGCGACTCGCCCGGCTCGGGCTGCCAGACCGGCTCGTAGCGGCTGGGCGGCTCAGCCGTCTGAATCCCGTTGGCGGCGATGTGGTTGTCGATCAGCTCGTTGATGCCGTTGTAGACCGCGTCAGCGGCGTCGAGGTTGGCGCCGAGATCGCCTGCGAAGCGCACCGCCGTGCCGATGTCGATCAGCCGGCCGTGCAGCGTCATCCCCTCGCGGGCGAAGGCGCGCAGATCGATGTCACGGCCACCGTCCCGTCCGGTGACGTAGTGGTTGGTCCTGTCCTGGGTGCGCTCCTCGACGGGCTTGTCCGTGACGGGCCTGGCGTAGTGGCCGGTGTCGTGCATCCAGGCGATCACGTCGCGGCCCCGGTAGCGGCGGGCGAAGCGCGGCGCGTGCCCGACGGCCAGATGCACCTCGCGGCCGGCCAGGTGCAGGTCCTCGGCGATCTGCGCACCGGACTGCCCGGTGCCCACCACGAGCACCGGACCCTCCGGCAGCTGCTCGGAATTGGCGTACTCCGACGAGTGCACCTGCTTGACGGACAACGGCAGCCGCTCACCGATGCGGGGCACGGACGGCTGGTGATAGCCACCCGTCGCCACCACCACCTGGCCGGCCAGGTAGTCACCGTCGGAGGTCTGCACGAGGTAGCCCTCCGGCGTCTCGCGCACCGAGCGCACCGCGGTCTGCTCGCGAACGGGCGGATCGAAGGAGGCGACGTAGCCGTCGAGCCACTCCAGGATCTCCGCCTTCACCATGAACCCATCGGGGTCCGGTCCGGTGTAGGAGTAGCCCGGCAGCACGCACTGCCAGTTCGGCGTCACCAGGCAGAAGCTCTCCCACCGCGCGTCACGCCAGGTGTGGGTGATGGTGTCGCGTTCGAGCACCACGTGGTCGATGCCCTCGCGGACCAGGTGCCAGCTGATGGCGAGCCCGGCCTGTCCGCCGCCCACCACGACCACAGGGATGTGCTGAGGCATGTCAGACCCCGATCAGGTAGGTGTCGGGGCGGCGGTCGCGCAGGTGGAACATGCCGGCACGCGCGGTCGCCAGCATGGCCTCGAGATCGACGCTCGCGTACGCGACGCCGCGCTCGGTGCCAGTGGTGGCCAGGACATCCCCGCCGGAGTCGACGACCTTGGCGCTGGCGACGAAGCGTAGCGAGCCGAAGGTCCCCGACTGGTTGGCCGAGACCCAGAGCAGCTGGTTCTCCAGCGCGCGCACCCGGTCGAAGAGGTCGAAGCGGCGGGTCCACCGGTCATCGGCGAGATCCGGAGTGCTGTTCGTCCTGGCCGCCGGCCAGGCCGACATGCAGGAGACGATCTCCGCGCCGTCCATGGCCAGGGCACGGGCCGCCTCCGGGAAGGCCTTGTCGTAACAGATCATCATGCCCATCCGGCCGATCGGGGTGTCGAAGGCCGCGAACTCGTCGCCCGCCGCATAGGAGGCACCCTCGCCCAGCGGCTGATGCACCTTGCGGTGCACGCCGAGCAGGCCGCCGCCGGTGACGGCCACCGCGGTGTTGTAGCGGGTGCCACCGTCGGCCTCGCAGAGCCCGGCGGTGACGACGAGATCGCCGGCGAGTTCAGCCAGCCGGCGCACCTCGGGGCCGTCCACGTCCAGCGCCGGCGGCAGCGAGACGTCGCCAGCTCCGTCGAGGTTGGCGAGGTACCCGCCGAGGGTGGCCTCGGGCAGCGCCACCAGCGACGCGCCGCGCGCGCGGGCGTCGTCGAGGATCGTGGCGATCCGAGCAAATGCGTCGTCCAGGTCGCGGCCGAAGTTGTCGGCCACCGCGGCAACGGTGATCATGCGGCCTCCCCGGCCAGTCCGAGCCCGGTGACGGCACCGGGCACTGCGTGGGTCAGTTCGCCGTCGGGCCAGCGCAGCTGCACTCCGCTGCCCGCGGTCAGTTCGCCACAGACTGCTGTCGTGGCAGGGCCGGCGGTGCGTACCGGGCGGCCCGGGTCGTCGGCGGTGAGCATGGCGAAGCCGGGGAAGCAGGCCAGCCAGTCGGCGATGCCTGCCTCACGTGGCTTCGGGATCGCGGCCACGTCGAGCACCGCGCCGCAGCCGCTGGCCTCGGCGAGCATGCCCAGGGTGCCGAGCAGCCCCGCCATGCTGACGTCCTTGGCCGCGTGTGGCTGGGTTGCGGCGACGACGCTGCCGAGGGCAGCGAGCTCGTCGGCGGTGCGGCTGGTGGTCGAGTCCCACTGGCGGCCGGTGTAGCCGCGCCGCCACGAGCCCCCGAGGTCGGCGGTGAGCGAGACAGCGTCGCCGACCTCGCCCGCGCCGGCACGGACGGGGGTGGTGGTGCGACCGAGCGCGGTGACGCTCAGGGCGGCGGGCACGCCGAACTGGGTGTGCCCGCCGAGTACGGGCGTCCGATAGGCGGCACTCGCGTCACGCAGGCCGGCCACTACCCGCGCGGCGAAGGAGGCGTCCCGCGCGCCGATCGAGTCGAGGAGGCCGATGGAGGTGGCGCCCATGGCCCAGAGGTCGTTGACGTTCACGAGCACGCCGCACCAGCCGGCCCATTCGGGGTCACGCTCCACCAGCGACGGCACGATGGCATCGCAGGCGGCGATGACGTCGGTGCCCGGCACGGGGGCACCGTCGTCACCGACGAAGCCGGGCCCCCCGAGATGGAGACCGGCAAGCAGCGGGCCCAGCGGCGCCTTGGTGCCGGCCGCCTGCGCGGCGTAGCGCTGCAGCGGCCAGCGCATGAGGACGTGTGGGATGCCAACCACGGTGGCCGGGCGCACCGTCTCCCAGCCGAGGTAGTGGAAGAGCCCCTCGTTGGCGGCCTGCACGGTGGCGTCGAAGCGGAGCACGCCGCGCGCTTCGGCGTGGGCGCAGGCGGCCCGCACCAGCGCCGGGCCGATGCCCTGGGTGCCGCGGGCGGTACGGGTGACGGCCAGCCGGCCACCGCTCCACCAGCCGATGTCGGTAGCCGTCAGGCAGGCCAGCCGGACCCCGCCGAGCAGCTCGCCGGTGTCGGCGCGTGCCTCCAGCACCACGGTGCGGGGGTCGTCGTCGAGGTCGTCGTGGTCGCTGCCGGCGAAGAGTCCCTGCTCGGCGACGAAGACCTCGCGGCGCAGGCGGTGGTAGTCGGTGGGGTCGTCGGCCACGTCGATCGTCCAGGCCGGCGCCGCGGTTCGGGTGAGACCCAGGAGCACATCGCCCAGCATCAGGCACCTGCCGAGTTCAGCGCGCTGCAGGCGCCGCAGGCGGCACAGCCCGCGGCCTGGTCGGAGCCGTGCATGCCGGCCTCGCGTAGGAGTGCAGCCACCCGGCGGGTGACGTCGGCGACCACGTGCGCGGGCGGGGTGACCGCGTGATCGACGTCGACGGCCAGTGTGCCGGCGATCGGGCGGAACGGCACGACGAACGGGTAGACGCCCAGGTCGATCAGCTCGGCCGCGCCGGCCACCAGCTCATCCGGCGACTCGCCGAGACCGATGATCAGGTACGTCGACACCTGGTTGCGGCCGAAGACGCGCACCGCCTCGCGCCAGGCGGCGCGGTACTCGTCCATCGGCACCGAGCCCTTGCCCGGCATCCACTTGAGCCGTACCGAGTCGTCCAGCGATTCGACGTGGATGCCGATGCTCACCGCCCCGGCGTCCTTAAGCTCCTGGATGGCGCTCAGGTCGGCCGGCGGTTCGCACTGCACCTGGATCGGCAGCCCGGGTACCGCCTCCAGGATCGCGCGGACGCAGCGAGCCAGGTGGCGAGCCCCGCGGTCGCGGCCGTTCGACGTCCCGGTGGTCATCACCATCTGCTTCACGCCGTCGAGGCGGACCGCTGCCTCGGCCACCTCGGCCAGTTGGGCCGGGGTCTTCACCGCGGTCGTGGAGCCCAGCCGCAGCGACTCCTCGATCGCGCAGAACCGGCAGCGCTCGGCCTCGTCGTAGCGGATGCAGGTCTGCACCACGGTGGTGGCCAATACATCCGAGCCGTGCAGCCGGGCCAGCTGTTCGTAGGGGATCCCGTCGGCCGTGGTCAGGTCGTAGAAGGCAGGTCGGTGCACCGGCGTGACGTCCAGGCCGAGGTCGGCCCCGTCTAGCAGCAGCCGCCCGTCGGTGACGCGGTACCTGCTCGTCGGCACGATCGGCAGTGCCGTCCCGATGCCGCCGAGCAGGACGTGACCGTCGTCGGACGGCCCGGCCCCTGCTCGACGGCGCACCGGGGCGTCCACGGCCACGCCGCAGACGGCGAGGTCGCTTCGAAGATCCGTGGACGTTGTCATCTCAGCCCGCTCAGACCATGAAGTTCGACTGGATGATGGCGCCCTTGTTGGCGTAGTGGATCACTGCGTCCTGGACGTCCAGCGGGTGTGCCGGGATGACGCCCGCGATCAGGTCCTCCTCGCGGGCACCGTGCAGGGCGAGGCCGAAGCGGCAGCAGTAGACGGTGCCGCCCTCGGCGATGAAGGTCTCCAGCGCGGCGTTGATGTTCGTCTCGCCGGGGAAGGCGGCATCGCCGGTGGTGGGGAAGCCGCGGTTCGCGATGCAGTTGATGGAGCCGGGGCCGTAGAAGTACAGCGCCGACTCGAAGCCCTTACGCAGGGCGCGGGTGGCCTGCAGGATCGCGACGAAGCTGACCGAGGACTCGTGGGCGATGCCGTGGACCAGCGCGAACCAGGACTGCCCCTCGCTGGCCTGGTAGTCGGGGAAGAGCTTGGTGCTGCCGTAGATGTTCGTGCCCTTGGGCAGGGAGGGGTGCGGGATCTCGGCAAGGCTCTTGGCGATGTTGTCGTCGAGCTCGGTCATGTCGTTTCTCCTTGGGTTGGTGGGTCAGTTGTAGAGGCGCGCGAAGTTCTCGGTGAAGACGTGCCGGGCCAGCTCGCCGTCACCGGTGACGGCGGTGAGGCGGGCGTACTCGCCCGCGTGGTCGCCCCACGGCTCGTCGGAGGCGAAGAGCACCCGGTCGTGGCCGATGCCGCGGCGGTCGATCTCCGCGGCGAGCCAGCGCGGGGCGAAGCCGATGGCCCAGGAGAGGTCGGTGTAGACGCGCTTGCCCGACTCGATCCAGTCGAAGAAGCGGCCGCCGACGAGCTTGATGTGCCCGCTCATCCCGCCGCCGAAGTGGACTAGGTGGATCTTGGTGTCGTCGCCGTAACGCTCCACCAGCTTGCCGACCTGGTCGATGTCGCTGGCCGCGCCCGGAGACGTGTGGATGTGCACGATCAGGTCGTGCTCGCGGGCCGCGGCGAAGACGGTGTCGAGCTGGGCCAGGCAGGCGGGGTCGTCGACCGAGCCGCCGAGCAGGAACGTCGTCTTCAGGGCCCGTACCCCTGGCTCACCCGCCAGCTTCAGCGCGGCGCTGGTGAGCGCCGCGTCCTGGGGGCGGGGGCTGACGAAGAGTCCGGCGCGGATGCGGTCGTCACGCGCCGCGGCGTCGAGCACCAGTTCGTTGAGGTCGAAGCTCTTGCTGACGTCCGGCACGCCATAGTTCGGGATGACGAGCGCGCGCTCGGTGCCCTCACGGTCGAGGTCGGCGATCAGCTCGTCGATCGTGGCCCGCGCGCTGATGTCCGGATTCACCGCCGGGCCACCGTAGAACGGGTACGCCGGCAGGACACCGAGGTGGCGGTGGGCGTCGGCGAGGGCGGGGGCCATGAATCAAGTAGGCGGCTCGGGGCATGTCCGGGTGGTTACGTCCGGAACAAAGGCGAGTAACGCCGGAACCCACCCGCCCATCCCCAATTGGGCAACTTTCACCTTGCTGCGTAAGGCGGAAGTTGCACAATCGCCGGGCAGTTGGGGTGTTTCAGCGCGGCTAACGGACACCCCTGATCACCGCGCTGCCGTATCCGCTTGCGATTAACCCGGCTCCGCTAGCGTGGGATCCATGACCTCAACTCCCATCCGCATCGGCGTCCAGCTCCAGCCTCAGCACGCCGAGTACAGCGACATCCGTGACGCAGTCCTGCGCGCCGAGGACCTCGGCGTCGACGTCATCTTCAACTGGGACCACTTCTACCCGCTCTACGGCGACCCCGACGGCAAGCACTTCGAGTGCTGGACGATGCTGGGCGCCTGGGCCGAGCAGACCAGCAACGTCGAGATCGGCGCGCTCGTCACCTGCAACAGCTACCGCAACCCCGAGCTGCTGGCCGACATGGCGCGCACCGTCGACCACATGAGCAACGGCCGGCTGATCTTCGGCATCGGCTCGGGCTGGTTCGAGAAGGACTACACCGAGTACGGCTACGACTTCGGCACCGCCGGCGGGCGGCTGAACAAGCTGGCCGACGACCTGCCCCGCATCGAGTCGCGCTGGGCGAAGCTGAACCCGGCTCCCGTGCGGAAGATCCCGGTGATGATCGGCGGCGGCGGCGAGAAGAAGACGCTGCGCCTGGTGGCCCAGCACGCCGACCTATGGCACAGCTTCAGCGACCTCGAGACGCTGCAGCGCAAGTCCGCGATCCTCGACCAGCACTGCGCCGACGTGGGCCGTGATCCCTCCGAGATCGCCCGCTCCGTCGGTACGCCGGACGGCGACCCGGCCGAGGTCGGCCCGGCACTGCTTGCGGCGGGCGCCTCGCTGTTCACCGTCGGTGTCGGCGGCCCGGACTACGACCTCGACAAGCTCAAGGCCTGGATCGACTGGCGCAACAGCCTCTGAGTGCCCTCGTCGCGGAGCGGATCAGTGCTGCGCCCACAGCACGATCCGCTCCGTCGAGTTCGGCGTCGCGACAGCAGGTCCGACGGTCTCCCCTAGGAGTTCTAGCAAGATCTAGGGACTTCTAGCTTTTCCCTAGATGTCACTAGACGTTGCTACATTCGCAGAGTGCGACTTGCCGACAACCCCTATTCGCCAGGCGCCGGCCTGCGTCCGGCCGTCCTGGCCGGACGGGAGCCGGAGCTGGAGGCCTTCGAGGCGATCCTGCAGCGCGGCGAGCTTGGCCGCAGCCTGCGCGGGCTGATGGTCACCGGCCTCCGCGGCGTCGGCAAGACCGTGCTCGTCAACGAGTTCGCCCGCGCCGCGGTGGCCCGCGACTGGATCGTGGTGCAGCTCGAGGTCCGCCCCGGCGGCGACACCGCCATGCTCAGCGGCCTTGCCGCCCGGCTGCAGGCCGAACTCGGGCTTCGCGGCAAGGCGAGCACCGCCCTCAAGCGGGCGCTGCGCTCGATCACCGCATTCAGCCTCACCGTCGATCCTGGCGGTTCGATCGGCGCGTCGGTGGAGCGCGCCACCGGGGTCGGCGGCGACCTCGAACTCGACTTCGCCAGCCTGGCCGTCGACGTCGGCGCCGCCGCGTTGGAATCAGGCGTCGGCGTCGCGGTGTTCATCGACGAGATGCAAGAACTGGACAAGAGCGTGCTGGCCTCCGTGGCGGCCGCGGCCCACGCAGCGGGGCAGCGGACTGTCCCGTTCGTCGTGGTCGGGGCAGGCCTGCCGAACCTCCCAGGCCGCCTCGCCGACGCGAAGTCCTACGCGGAGCGGCTCTTCGAGTACCGCCCGCTCGGCAAGCTCGACCCGGCAACGGCTGCTGCGGCACTCATCGGGCCGGCCGCCGAGGGCGGGGTCAGCTGGGAGCCGGCCGCGCTGCGACGCATCGTCGGGGTCTCCGGTGGCTACCCCTACTTCCTGCAGGAGTTCGGCGCCGCCACCTGGAACGTCGCAGCGGGTCCGGTGATCACCGCCCACGACGCGGAGAACGGAAAGCTGCTCGGCAGCGCCACCCTCGACGCCGGTTTCTTCCGGGCCCGCTGGGAGCGCGCCACGCCGATAGAGCGCCGCTACCTGCGGGCGATGGCCGACGACGGCGGCGCCGGCTCACGCACGCAAGACGTCGCCGCCCGCCTCGACCGCAGCCAGAGCGCCCTCGGCCCCACCCGCGCCGGCCTGATCGGCAAGGGGCTCGTCTACGCCCCTGAGTTCGGCGTCGTCGCCTTCACCACTCCGGCGATGTCTGATTTCATCCGGCGCCAACATGACGACTGACGCCGCCCCGGGCCTGCTCCGGCTCGATACGTTGCAGGGCCGGGGCGCGCTCGCAGCCACCATCCTCGGCTCGGGGATGGCCTTTCTCGACGGCACCATCGTCAACGTCGCGACCAAGCACATCGGCACCGACTTCCACGCCAGCTTCTCCGCCCTGCAGTGGGTCCTCAACGCCTACACCCTGACGCTGGCAGCCCTGATCCTGCTCGGAGGCTCGCTGGGCGACCGTCTCGGCCGGCGCCGCGTCTTCGTCGTCGGCGTGATCTGGTTCGCCACCGCCTCGCTGGCCTGCGCACTCGCGCCGGACGTCGGCGTGCTCATCGCCGCCCGGGCCGTGCAGGGCATCGGCGGCGCCCTGATGACGCCCGGCAGCCTCGCCATCATCTCCTCGGTCTTCGTCGCCGAGGACCGCGCCCGGGCCGTGGGGGCGTGGTCCGGGCTGGCCGGCGTCAGCACCGCACTCGGCCCGCTGCTCGGTGGCTGGCTGGTGCAGTCGTTCTCCTGGCGGTGGGCCTTCGCGATCAACCTGCCCGTCGCCGCGGCGGTGGCCGTCCTCGCCCTGCGCTACGTGCCCGAGACGCGCTCGGCCCACGCCCCGCCGAGGCTGGACGTGAGCGGCACCGTCCTCATCGCCCTGGGCCTGGGTGGCATCACCTTCGGCACCACGCTGGCCGGCTCGGACGGCTGGACGGCCGCGGCCGCCGGCGCCACGGCACTGGGGGTGCTCTTCGTCGGCGCGTTCCTGCTCGTCGAGCGGGGCGAACGCGAGCCACTCGTGCCCCTCGGCCTCTTCCGGGACCGCACCTTCAGCGGCACCAACCTGATGACCTTCTTCACCTACGCCGCCCTCGGCGCGATGTTCTTCGTGCTCGTGCTCAACCTGCAGGTCTCCGCGGGCTACGGCGCGCTCGCGGCGGGGCTGTCCATGCTGCCGATGACGATCGTGCTACTGCTCGTCTCGGCCCGCAGCGGTGCCCTGGCCGCTCGGATCGGCCCGCGACTGCAGCTCACCCTCGGCCCGCTGGTGGCCGGCGGCGGCCTGCTGCTACTCAGCCGCATCGACCAGCACCACCACACCTACGTCATCGACGTGTTGCCCGGCGTCCTGCTCTTCGCCCTCGGGATGGCGACGCTGGTGGCACCCCTCACCGCGACGGTGATGAGTTCGGCCCCCCAGGACCAGGTGGGGGTGGCCTCCGGGGTGAACAACGCGGTGGCCCGCGCGGGTGGGCTGCTGGCCGTGGCCGTCCTGCCCACGCTCGCCGGCCTGCACGGAGACGCCTATCGCAACATCACCTCGATGGTGCACGGTTACCGCATCGTCGCGGTGAGCTGTGTGGGCCTGATGCTGCTCAGTACGGCCACCGTGGCGCTGATGATCCGTAACCCGACCCACGTTCCGCCCAACACCGCCCTCACCCCGAAAGGTTGATCACCATGGACGACAAGACGATCCTCGAGCACATCCACCAGCTCGTCGAGGAGGAGAAGGCGCTGCGCGCCGGTCATCACGGCCTGGCCGGCGACGACCGCACCCGGCTGCAGCAGCTCGAGCAGCAGCTCGACCAGGCCTGGGATCTGCTGCGGCAACGTCGGGCCCGTGAGGAGTACTCCGAGAGCCCGGAGACCGCGACGGAGCGCTCGGTGAACGAGGTCGAGGGCTACCTTCAGTAAGACGCTTCCTGAGACCTAGCTGAGTCGCTGGGCAACCTGTGTGTTCGGCGGAGCAGGCTGAGCGGCATAGCCGTCAGAGGAGAGCACCATGCGTCTGTTGATCGTCGAAGATGAGGCCCGGCTGGCGTCGGCCCTGCAACGCGGCCTGGCCAACGAGGGATTCACCGTCGAGGTGGCCCACACCGGCCCAGACGGGCTCCACGCCGCGCAGGAGGGCGACTTCGACGCGCTGATCCTCGACATCATGCTCCCCGGCATGTCCGGGTACCGGATCATCGAGACGCTGCGTGCCGACGAGAACTGGGTCCCGATCCTGATGCTCACGGCCAAGGACGGTGAGTACGACGAGGCCGATGCCCTCGACCTGGGTGCCGACGACTACCTCACGAAGCCCTTCTCCTTCGTGGTGCTGCTGGCCCGCATCCGGGCCCTGCTGCGCCGCGGCGTCACCCCACGCCCGGCCCGGCTGCAGGTCGACGACCTGGTCCTCGACCCGGCCGCCCACACCGTGCGGCGCGGCGAGACGCCGATCGAACTGACCCCGCGCGAGTTCTCGCTGCTGGAGTTCCTGATGCGCCGGGCCGGTGACGCGGTGAGCAAGGGCGACATCCTGCACCACGTCTGGGACGCCAACTACGACGGCGACGCCAACGTCGTCGAGGTCTACGTGGGCTACCTGCGCCGCAAGATCGACGTGCCCTTCGACCTGCAGAGCCTGCAGACGGTCCGGGGCGCCGGCTACCGCCTCACTTCGAGCGTCGGGGCCGGCGTTAGCGCAGACTAGGCCGATGAATGGGGCGGCGAAGCGCTGGTCCGTCCTTGCCTGGCCGGTGCGCTGGTGGGCCCGGCAGTCGCTGCGAGCCCGGCTCACCCTGATCAGCACGGCGATCTTCTCCGTCGCGGTGCTCACCGGCGCGATCCTCGTGATCCAGCTGCAGCGCTACGCGCTGCTGCACGTGCTGGACGCCTCGGCGCAGAAGTCGGCCGTCGACGTCGCCCAGCAGATCGAGCAGGACCCGACCCGTCGTGAGGTGCTGCCCACCACCGGCGGCGTCACGGCGGTGCAGGTGGTCAACGACGACGACATCGTGATCGCCGCCTCGCCCGGCACCATCCACTCCGCACCCATCCTCGACGCCCGCCAGCTCGACGCGGCCCGGGAAGGCCACCGCCTGGACATCACCAGCCCCACCACCGGGCTGGGCGAGCGGGTGCTGGCGGTACGCGCCCAGAACAACACGGTGCTGGTCGTCACCGACCTGACCCGGATCGACGACAGCATCCGGGTGCTCACCCGGGTGGCCCTGATCGGCGGCCCGCTGGCCGTGCTGCTGATGGCGCTGGCCACCTATCTGGTGGCTGCCCTGACCCTGCGACCGGTTGCGGCGCTGCGCAACGGCGCGTCGGACATCACCGCCGCCGGCCTCGCCGCCCAGCGGCTGCCCGTGCCGGGCGCCCGCGACGAGATCCACCGCCTGGCCATCACCCTCAACGCGATGCTCGACCGCATCGACTCGGCCACCTCCAAGCAGCGCACCTTCGTCGGCGACGCCGCCCACGAACTCCGCTCGCCGCTGGCCTCGCTGCGCGTCCAGCTCGAGGTGGCCCAGCGGATCGGGCCGGACAGCGACTGGAGCGGCCTCGTCGACGACGTGCTCGAAGACGTGAGCCGGCTCGACCGCCTCGTCGAGGGGCTGCTCTCGCTGGCCCGGCTCGACGAGGCGGTCGGCTCGCTGCGGCACGAGCCGGTGAGCCTGGACTCGCTGGTCGGTGCGGTGGTCGAGAACTACGAGCATTCCCGGCTGCCGGTGACGCTCACCGAGGTGGTGCCGCTGAGCCTCGTCGCCGACCCGGACGCCCTGCGCCGGATCGTGGTGAACCTCGTCGACAACGGCCTGCGGCACGCCAGCGGTGGCGTGACGATCACCCTCGGCCTCGACCAGTCCGACGACCGCGCCAACGCCGTGCTCACCGTCACCGACGACGGGCCCGGCATCCCCGAGGAGGAGCGCGAGCGCGTCTTCGACCGCTTCTACCGGGTCGAGGCGTCCCGCTCCCGCGAGTCCGGTGGCACCGGCCTCGGCCTGGCGATCGTCCGCGACCTCGTGCGGGCACACCGCGGCTCGGTGCGGCTGCTCGACCGCGCTGACGGGCGACCCGGGCTCCGGGCCGTCGTCACCCTGCCGGTCGAGCGGCCCTGAGCCGGGTCGGCCGCGTCGCCTACGAGGTACAGGCCGGCAGCCCGCCACTGGCCGTCGTCGATGCGGCCGTCGTGGGCGTGGGGGTCGAGCCGGGCGGAGTGGGGGTCGAGCCGGGCGGCGGGGTCGGGGTCGGCGGCGGGGTGGTGCAGGTGGGCTGGGGCATCTCGTACTTGTAGACCGTGAGCGTGATCGGCACGTTCGGCGCGTACGCGATGTTCGGCGTCAGGTTCATGTCGGCCACGTAGCCGTCCTTGGACTTGTCGTGCGTCACCTCGGTGTTGCTGGTGTCGTCGACGTTGGTGAAGCCCAGGCCGTTGAGCTCCTCCTTGGCGTCGGTGGCCTTCTTGCTCCGCACGTCCGGCAGCTTGATCTGGCCGGACGAGACGGTCAGGGTGACCTTGGTGCCGGGCGGCACGCTGGTGTTGGTGTCCGGTGACTGGCTGAGGACGGTGCCCTTGGTGGCCTTGTTGTCGACCTGGCTCACCTTGGGGACGAGCTTGGCCTGGGTGAGCTGGTCGCTCGCCGATCCCACCGTCTCGCCCACCACGTAGGGCACGTTCACCTTGGCGATGACGAAGAGCTGGTAGAAGACCGTCGACCCGGCGGTGATCGACGAGGTGCCTGGCGTCAGCTTGGCGCCGTTGATGTCGGTGAGCTTGCAGACGACGTTCTGCGTGGTCGGGGTACTGCCGTCGTCGCACGGCCCGTTGGTGGTGGAGCCCGCCGCGTTGGCGAGGAACTTCCCGGTGGGGTCGCTCGCCTGCAGTGCCGTCCGATCGGCGTCGACCGTCTTGCCGATCAGCCCGCTCGGCAGGGTGAACTTCTTCGTGCTGTCGCTGTTGTTGCCGATGTAGTGGATGGCCAGGATGCCACCGCCGATCACCAGCAGCAGCGCCACCACGATGGCCGCCCAGATCAGGCCGGTGCGCCGCTCGGGCTCCTCGTACTCGGGCTCGGGACCGCCGTGCTGCAGCGCCACCGGGCCCGGTGCCGGGGTGCGGGCGATGAACGAGGTCCGCTCGGCGTCGGTCATCACCGACTCGGCCACCACCGGCTGGTCGGCCATCGCGCGCTGCAGGTCGCCGCGCATCTCCCCGGCCGACTGGTAGCGGTTGAGCATGTTCTTCGCGAGCGCCTTCATGACGATCGAGTCGAGGACGCGGGGCAGGTCGGGGACGCGTGACGACGGGGTCGGCGCGTTCTCGCGCACGTGCTGGTAGGCCACGGCCACCGGGGAGTCGCCCTGGAACGGCGGCACGCCCGTGACGAGCTCGTAGAGCAGGCAGCCGGTGGAGTAGACGTCCGAGCGGGCGTCGACGGTCTCGCCCCGGGCCTGCTCGGGGGAGAGGTACTGCGCGGTGCCGATCACGTTGGCGGTCTGGGTGACGGTGGAGGCGTCGTCGGCAAGGGTGCGAGCGATGCCGAAGTCCATGACCTTCACCGCCCCGGCGTTGGTGATCATGACGTTGGCGGGCTTGATGTCGCGGTGGATGAGGCCGTTGCGGTGGCTGAACTCCAGCGCCCCGCAGACGTCGGCGGTGATCTCCATGGCGCGGCGCGCGGGCAGGCGCCCCTCGGCCTTGAGGATGTCGCGCAGCGTCCGCCCCTCGACGTACTCCATGACGATGAAGGGCTGGGTCGCGCCCTCGGGGGTGATGTCCTCGCCGGTGTCGTAGACCGAGACGATCGAGGGGTGGTTCAACCCGGCCGCCGACTGCGCCTCGCGGCGGAAGCGGTTGAGGAACGACGGGTCCCGGGCGAGATCGGGCCGCAGCACCTTGATCGCGACGTCACGGCCCAGCCTGATGTCGCGGCCGCGGTGCACCTCGGCCATACCGCCGTAGCCGATGAGCTCTCCGAGCTCGTAGCGGCCGCCGACCAGTCGGGGCTGGGTCATCGTTCATCCTCACTGCTCGCACGCTCGGGGGAACGCAGGTTGTGCTTGGTAGCCGGATCGATTGTCCCCGATCCGGCGCGGGTCTCCGTCGGCATCATCACGGGTGGGCCTTCAAGTAGGCCTCCATCACCGCGCGGGCCACCGGTGCCGCGGCCTCACCGCCGGTGATCTCGTTGCCGTTGACGCCCGCGTTCTCCAGGATCACGGCCACCGCGATCTTGGCGCTGCCGTTCTTGGCCGCGTAGCCCGTGAACCAGGCATCGGGCTGGATCTTGCTGGCACTGGTGGCTCCGGTGTCGGCGGTGCCGGTCTTGCCGGCCACCGTCACCCCGCTGATCGCCGCGGAGTGGGCCGTCCCCTCCGGTGAGGTGACGACCCCCTCCATCATCTGCTGCAGCTCGCTGTCCAGGGTGGGGGAGAGCACCTGGCTCATCTCGCTGCGCTTGGTCTTGCTCAGCGTCGAGAGGTCCGGCGCCAGCTCGCGATCGACCAGGTACGGCGTCATCAGCGTGCCGTCGTTGGCCACCGCCGCCGACATCATCGCCGCCTCGAGCGGGCTGACCCGCACGCTCTGCTGGCCGAAGGCCATGTGCGCCAGGTGGCCCGGGTCGACGAGGTCGGACTTCGGGCCGATCGTCGACGTCGCCACCCCCATCGGAATCGTCAGCTGGCTGTCCGGGTCGAAGCCGAAGAGCTTCGCCTCGTCGGCGATGGCCTGACCGTGCAGCTGGTCGACGGCGAGTGCCGCGAAGGCCGTGTTGCACGACTTGGCCAGGGCGTAGGCCAGCGAGGCCGTCTTACCGTTCTCGCACTGCTCACCCTCGAAGTTCTCGACGCAGTTGGTGACGTCGCCGTTGCAACTCTTCACCGAGGCGCCGGTGGTGGCGATGTAACCGTTGGGGGCCAGCACCTGGGTGTCCGGCGTGACGCCGTTCTTCAGGGCGGCCGCGGAGACGACGATCTTGAAGATCGAGCCGGGGAAGTAGAGCGAGTTGAAGGCCCGGTTCTGCAACGGATCGGCCGGGTCGTTGGTGAGGGCGGTGTAGTAGTCGTCGATCTTGGAGGGGTCGTGCAGGCTCAGCTTCGACGGGTCGTAGGAGGGCGTGCTGACCGCGGCCAGGATCGCGCCGGTCGACGGGTCGATCGCCACCACGGCGCCCTTGCGCAGGTTGCCCTTCGAGTCCTTCATCGCGTTGTACGCGGCCTGCTGGGCGGCAGCGTCGATGGTGAGCTCGACGTTGCCGCCACGCGGGTTCCGGCCGGTGAGGATGTCGGCCAGCCGCCGTCCGAACAGGCGCGAGTCGCCGCCGCTGAGCACCGAGTCCTCGTACTTCTCGATCCCCTCCGTGCCGAGGTACGGGCTGGGCGTGGCCGTGATCGAGTAGAAGCCGGTGACGGGTGCGTAGAGCGGGCCCTGGGGGTAGACACGCAGGTACTTCAGCTCGTCGTTGGTCGCCTTCGACTCCGCCACCGGGGAGCCGCCGACGATGATCTGGCCGCGCGGGCTGGCGTACTCGTTGAGCAGCACCCGTGAGTTGTCCGGGGCGTCGCGGTAGGAGCTGCCCTTCACCACCTGCACGAAGTTCAGGTTCAGGAACAGGGCGACCATCAGCACGCCGAGGACGGCCGACACCTTGCGGATCGAGGGGTTCATGCGTCGACCCCCACCGGCTGCGGCGTCGCCTTGGCCTGCGGTGGTGGCGGCGGGGTCGTGGCCGGGCGCCGGGCGGCGTCCGAGACCCGCAGCAGCAACGCGAGCAGCACCCAGTTGGCCAGCAGCGACGAGCCGCCGTAGGAGAGGAACGGCGTGGTCAGCCCCGTCTCGGGCAGCAGGCGGGTGACGCCGGCGACCACGACGAAGAGCTGCAGCCCCACCAGGAACGAGAGCCCGGTGGCCAGCAGCTTGCCGAAGGAGTCGCGCACGGCCAGCCCGGCCGCCAGCCCCCGCGCCACGAAGAGCGAGTACAGCATCAGCAGCCCGACGACCCCGAAGAGGCCGGTCTCCTCGCCGAAGGAGCTGATGATGAAGTCGGTGGCCGGCAGCGGCACGAGCTCGGGGTGGCCACCACCGAGGCCGGTGCCGAAGATGCCGCCGGTGCCGAGGCCGAAGAGCGACTGCCGCAGCTGGTAGCCGGTATTGCAGTAGACGTAGGCGGGGCTGCAGGTGTTGCTCTTCGGCACCGGGTCGGCGGTGTCGAAGAGGTGCAGCCAGACCCCCACGCGGGTCTGCACCGTGCCGAAGAGCTTGTAGGACAGGTACGCCCCGACGGCGAAGAGCAGCACGCCGATGATCACCCAGCTGACCCGCTCGGTGGTGACGTAGAGCAGCACGATGAAGAGGCCGAAGAAGAGCAGTGACGTGCCGAGGTCATGGCCGCGGATGAGCACCCCGATGCAGACGAGCCAGACCACGAGCACCGGGCCGAAGTCGCGGCCGCGGGGCAGGTCGAAGCCGATGAACCGGCGCCGCACCGCGAAGCCGACCCGGCGGCCGGCGAGGGAGAGCACGTCCCGCTTGGCTACCAGGTAGGCGGCGCCGAAGATCGTCAGCAGGATCTTGGCGAACTCGCCCGGCTGGATCGAGAAGCCGGCCACCCGGATCCAGATGCGCGCGCCGTTGACCTCGCTGTACCGGGCCGGGAGCACCGCCGGCAGCAGCAGGAAGATCACCCCGACGAGCGCCAGGGTGTAGGCGTAGCGCTGCAGCGAGCGGTGGTCGCGGATGAGGACGATCAGCGCAACGAAGAGCGCCACCCCGATCACCGTCCACAGCACCTGGGTGGGGGCGGCGGCCTGAAAGCTCTCGTGGTTCTCGGCGGCCTGCTGCTTGAGGCCGGTGTCGAGGCGATGGATCATCACCAGGCCGAGGCCGTTGAGCAGCACCGCGATCGGCAGCAAGAGCGGGTCGGCATAGGGCGCGACCTTGCGGATCACCAGGTGGGTGACGAGCCCGATGGCCACCGGCACGGCGGCGTAGGTGGCCAGGTGGGCCGAGAGGTGGCCGTCACGCGTGGCCTCCACAGCAGCCTCGGCCGCAACGACGATGAGCACGGAGAAGAGCAGCATCAGCAGCTCGGCGTTACGCCGGGTCGGGATGCGCAGGGCCGCGATCGGTCCGGTCATCGGCACGAGCCCTTGGGCGGCGGGGTGTAGCTCGTACTCGGCACGAAGAGCGAGGAGGGCAGCGCCAGCGGGGTGCTCGTCTGCGCCGAACGCGGGGTGGTGCTGGCCTTGCGGCTCGGGACGGTACTGGACTTCGCGGTGCCGGTCTTCGAGGCGCTGTGGGTCGGCGTCGGGGTGGGCGTCGGTGTTGGGGTGGGCGTCGGTGTTGCTGTCGGCGGTCCGAGCGACGAGCAGAGCGGCTTGAGCTGCTTCATCAGCCGTCGCACGATCCGTCGCGCGTCGGTCTTGCTCTTCGCGGTGATGCCGGACTGCACCTGCGACTGGTAGGAGGGCACCAGGTCGGTGAGGCGGAGGTCGGTGTTCTCGAAGACCTCGGAGAACTTCAACGGCCCGAAGGAGGCGTTGACGCCGCGGTAGATCGCGACCTCGTCGCCGGCCTTGCCCACGTAGTACTGCGTCTGCGCCCAGGCATAGGTGCCGCCCAGCCCGCCGGCGATCAGCACCAGGATGGCCGCAAGCAGCAGCGGCGTGCGCCAGCGGCCGTGGCGCGGTTCGGCCGCCACCGCCTCCGGCTCGACCCGCGGCCGGGCGATCTTCGCCGCACGCTCTGCGGGGCTGCTGTCCTCACTCGGGACATCGGCTGCCGCCGGGTCGACGAAGGCGCCGGCGATCACCGGCACGTCGTCGACGACGTCACCCGGACGGGCCTCCACGACGTCGGCCACCACCACGGTGACGTTGTCCGGGCCGCCGCCGCGCAGCGCCAGCTCGACCAGCCGGTCGGCGGCCTCCTGCGGGTCGGGGATGTGGAGGGTGTCGAAGATGGTCTCGGCGGAGACGACGTCGGAGAGGCCATCGGTGCAGAGCAGGTAGCGATCACCCGCGCGGGCCTCCCGGATCGACACGTCCGGCTCGACCTCGGCCCCGCGCAGGGCACGCAGGATCACCGACTTGCGCGGGTGGTCCTTGGCCTCGTCGGGCGTCAGCTTGCCGGAGTCGACGAGGTACTGGACGTAGGTGTCGTCGTGCGTGATCTGGGTCAGCAGCTCGCCGCGCAGCAGGTAACCGCGCGAGTCGCCGACGTGGACGAGGCCGACCTGGCCGCCGTGGAACCGCAGCGCGGTGAGCGTGGTGCCCATGCCGTCGAGGGAGCTGTCACGCTCGACCGCCTCGCTGATGCGCTGGTTGGCCTCGATGACGCTGTCGCGCAGGGCCGCGATCAGGTCGCCCGGCGCACGATCGGCGTCGAGCCCCTCCAGCGTGCCGATGACGATCTTGCTGGCCACCTCGCCCGCCGCATGGCCGCCCATGCCGTCGGCGATCGCCAAGAGCCGGGGACCGGCGTAGACCGAGTCCTCGTTGTTGCTGCGCACCAGACCGAGGTCCGAGCGCACGGCGTAGCGCAGCGTGAGAGCCACTACCGCAGCTCCAGCACGGTCTTGCCGATGCGCAGCGGCACGCCTATCTCCATCGGCACCGGCCCGTCGAGCTTGCGCTGGCCGAGGTAGCTGCCGTTGGTGGAGCCGAGATCCTCGACGATCCACATGCCGTCCTGCAGGCTGATCCGCGCGTGCCGGGTGCTGGCGTAGTCATCGGTGAGCACGAGGGTGGAGTCGTTGGCCCGCCCGATCAGGACCGGAGCCCCGGTGAGGCCGATGCGGGTACCGGCCAGGCCACCCTCGGTGACCACGAGCTGGGTGGGGCCGCGACGTACGGCCGGGGCAGGCGCGGCGTTGCGGGAGCCGCGGCGGCGGGCCGGCGGCGGGGTGGCGACGCGGGACTGGCCGGAGAGGCGGAGGTCGCTGCGGATCACCCGCACCGACGCCATGACGAAGAGCCAGAGCAGGACGAGGAAGCCGAAGCGCATCAGTTGCAGCGCCAGGGCGGAGTTCATGCGACCGCCACTGCCGTGCGGATCCGGAGGAGGCTCACGCGTGCTCCAGCTGGAACACGAGCCGGGTGTGACCCACGCGGATGACGTCGCCGTGGCGGAGCACGTGGCTGCCGACCTCGTGACCGTTGATCGTGGTGCCGTTGGTGGAGCCCAGGTCGTAGGCGGTGGCGCGGGAGCCGTCGAACTGGATGTCGAGGTGGCGGCGCGACACCCCTTGGTCCAGCAGTTGCAGGTCCGACTCGACACCGCGCCCGACCACGTTGCTGCCCATCCGCAGGTCGAAGCGCTGGTTGGTCTGGTCGACGAGCAGCATGGCCCGGCCCGTCGGCTGGCCCTGCGGCTGGCCCTGCGGCTGGCCCTGCGGCTGTCCCTGTGGCTGGCCCTGCGGTGCCGCGGGAGCCGCCGGTGCCTGGGGCGCCATCGCAGCGGGCTGGCTGGGCGCGGGGGCGGCCGGCGGGAAGTTCGCGACGGGCGGCGGGTAGGACGGGGCCGGGGCGCCTGCACCGACCGGGGCCATCCCGGAGACCGCGGGGAGGGAGAGCGAGTCGTGCGGGCGGCGGCGCGGCGGGGCCGCGGCCTCCATCCGCGAGGCGACCCCGAAGACGCCGGTGTGCAGCTGATCGTCGGCGGCCAGGTAGACCTCGATGTCACCGATGGTGGTCCACCGGTTCTCGTCCAGGTACTCCTGCACCAGCTCGGCCAGCGACTCGGTGAGCTGGGCCTCCCACGGCACGAGCCGGTCGTAGTCGGAGGTCGAGAGCGTGATGCGGTACCGGTTGGGGCACATCACCTCACCGTTGCCCATCACGTTGCGCCGGTCCTGGGCCTCGCGCTGCAGGGCGGTGCCGATCTCGACCGGCTCGACCTGGCCCTTGAAGACGCGGGCGAAGGCGCCGCCCACAAGTCCCTCGAGGCGGCGCTCGAAGCGCTGAGCCAGGCTCACGTCGATCTCCTCCGTCGGCGGCGGTCCGGCAGTGGTCGGCCGCCAGATGTCTGCAAGGCGAAGCACCCGTGACAGGGCACGGGTCGTGAGTCTATCGGTCCGGGTGTGAGCGGCCGCAAAACGACCGTCTCGATCGTGCTACCGTTGCGCGTTGTCATAGGTCCGGAGGTTCGGGCCAGCCGGGCAAGTGGCGGAATGGCAGACGCGCTGGCTTCAGGTGTCAGTATCGGAAACGATGTGGGGGTTCAAATCCCCCCTTGCCCACCAAATTGATCCAGACAGGCCGAACCCGAGGGTTCGGCCTTCTTGGTCTCCTCTGGTGGCTCAGGTGCGCCGGGTGCCCGACCAGGTCGTCGGGTGAGCAACGCCCACTGAGCGACATGCCGGTGTGGACGAACGATGTCGATCACGCCGGTGGCTCCAGGTCGGCACTGCGCCGCGGATCGGCGGTTGGACGCCTGCAGCGCATGGCCACGTACACTTGAGGCTCTTTGGATAGATGTTGGGCTGGCGTTCACCAGGCTGTCCTGCCAGCTTTGCGCGGCTGTTCCGCGCGTGTGACGCATTCTCGGAAGGACGATGATGACGGTCGGCTGCGCGATCACCTCGATCTCGTGGGAGCGGGTCAACCTCACCATCACCGTCCGGCTGGACGTTCCGGTAGCCGATCCCCGCGCGGTGCGCTTCCAGCTGATCGACCTCGAGCGGGTGCTGCCGGTCGTGACGAAGTCCCTCGGCGGTGGCGAGTACCTGCTGCGGCTCAACGTCACCAACTTCCAGGACCGCAAGCAGGTACCCAACGGCACCTGGCGCTTCGTCCCCTTCCTCGACGGCATCGGCGGTGAGCCGGGGCCGCCCGCCGGCTGGGACCTCACCAAGATGGAGCAGCTGGACGAGGTCTCACGCACCTTCGTCTACGCCGGCAACACCGTCTCCTACATCATCGCCTTCGGCATCTCCGAGGACGACGACCCCGACTTCCTGATGCGGACGTACCAGATGTTCCGCGGCGGCGGCGGAGGTGGCGGCGCGAAGAAGCGCAAGACCCTCAAGCAGCGGTACCTGCCGAGGGCGCGGCGGGTGAAGTACGCCAACAAGTGGTACCGGCTGGCCCGGCGGCTGAACCCGCCCAACGGCAAGCGGATCCTCTTCGCCTCCGAGATGCGCCACGGCATCGAGGGCAACCTGCTCAGCGTCCGCGACCGGATGGTCGAGCGTGGCCTGGACAAGGAGTACGAGTTCAACTACTCGTTCCGGGTACCGCACACCGGCACGATCCGCACCACGCTGCGCCTGATCCGGCTGCTCGCGATCTCGGACATCGTGCTGATCGACGACTACTTCGGCATGCTCGAGTCGCTGCAGATCTCGCCGGACACCCGCCTCATCCAGGCCTGGCACGCCGGCAGCGGCTTCAAGGCCGTCGGCTACAGCCGCTTCGGCAAGTACGGCTCGCCGAAGCTGCAGAACGCGCACCGCAAGGCGTCCTACGCCATCACCGGCTCCAAGCACCTGGTGCACGTCTACGCCGAGGTCTTCGGTATCGAGGAGTCAGCGGTCATCCCCACCGGGCTGCCGCGCATCGACGCCTTCCTCGACCCGGCCCGCACCGAGAAGGTGCTCGCCGACTTCGCCGCCGACTACCCGCAGTTCGTCGGCAAGCGCGTGATCCTCTTCGCCCCGACCTTCCGCGGCCGTGGCAGCCAGAGCGCCTACTACGACTTCGACCGCATCGACTTCGCGAAGCTCTACGAGATGTGCGGCGACCACTCGGTGATCCTCTTCCGGATGCACCACTTCATCCTGGCCAAGATTCCGATTCCGCCGGAGTACGCCGACCGGCTCTTCGACTTCAGCGCCTTCCCGAACACCAACGACCTGCTGCACTGCACCGACATCATGATCACCGACTACTCGTCGATCATCTACGAGTTCTCGCTGCTCGAGCGGCCGATGCTCTTCTTCGCCTACGACAAGCTGACCTACT
>JAOPUX010000200.1 GCA_025963285.1 Jatrophihabitans sp. | reverse complement strand
CGGCCGCGGCGGCCTGCGCGGCGGCGAGCTCGGCCAGGCGGGCCGCCTCGGCGCGCTCGTCGATCATGCGTCGCACCTCGGCCACACCGCCGGCCAGCACGAGCGAGCCGCCGAGGCTGGCCCACGCCACGAGCGTCGTCCCGATGGGCCAGTTGCGGTCGCCGTGCACGTTGAGTGACGCGTCGAGCGTCCAGCAGGTCGTCAGCGCGGCGGCGATCACCAGCGAGCCCGCGATCGGCCGGCGCAACCAGCCTGAGCCCAGCGCGAGGAGACCGAGCAGACCGACCAGCAGCCCCACCTGCCAGCCGCGGTACGGGGAGTCGAGGTAGGCATCGACGCCGGTGGCGGTGCGGCGGTGCCAGCCGAGCAGCCAGAAGTAGCAGCCGACGGTGGCACCGGCCACCGTCAGGATCACCGCGATCGTGCGCACGGCATGCAGCCGTGTGAAGCGGGGCAGGCGCCAGCTGAGGCGGCCCACCCCCGGCAGAGCTACGGCCACGTTCCCCCCAGCTGACTTGCTACGTGCCCTCGATTGCACCCCCGCGACCCCTCGAACACAAGCGTTCGCGGACTTCGGGATCATGTTGTGCCGTTTGTGAGATCACTGCTAAGCGTCGGGGGGATGCCACGATGGCCGCGATGGAACCCGTCGCCGGCGAACTCGAGCCCGTCACCCGCGTGCCCCGCGCGTGGTCGGCGAGGTTCGGCCTGCTCTGGTTCGGCTTCTGGATGGCCAACCTCGGCCCGGTCCAGCTGGTGCTGCCCAACCAGTTCGACGCCCTCGACCACGCACACAAGGTGCGCGACTTCGGGCTTGTCAGCGGCCTCACCGGCCTCGTCGCCCTGGTGACCCTGCCGCTCTTCGGGGCGCTCTGTGACCGGACGACGTCCCGCTTCGGTCGCCGCCGCGTCTGGATGATCGGCGGCACGGTGGTGTTCGTCCTCGGGTTGCTCGCCACCGGCGTGCAGTCCAGCTGGATCGGCGTCGGGCTGGCCTGGCTGGTGGCCACCATCGGGATCAACATGGCGACGGCGGGCCTCACGGCGGCGATCGCCGACGAGGTGCCCGACGAGCAGCGCGGGGCGATCTCGGCCGCCATCTATGGCCCACAGGCGGTGGGCATCCTGGTGGGTGTCGCGATCCTGACACTGCTCAACAACAACGGCGTCTGGGCATATTCGTTCCTCGCCGTCGCACTGGTCGCCTGCTCCACTCCGTTCCTGCGCTACTACCGGGACAGCGCGGGTCTCAACACCGAGCCGCTGACCCTGCGAGTACTCGTCACCGGACTGGTCGTGCGCGGCAACGCCGACTTCGGCTGGGCCTTCGGCGGCCGGCTCGCCGTCAACCTGGGCAATGCGCTCGGCACGACCTACCTGC
This sequence comes from Jatrophihabitans sp., assembly GCA_025963285.1. Lineage (GTDB taxonomy): Bacteria > Actinomycetota > Actinomycetes > Mycobacteriales > Jatrophihabitantaceae > JAOPUX01. The sequence continues at coordinate 6,713 of JAOPUX010000200.1, read as the reverse complement.
TCTACTTCCTGCAGGACGACCTGAAGCTGGCGGATCCGGACACCGGGCTGCTGGTGCTCACGCTCGTCTACCTGGTCTTCACCCTGGCCGCGACGATCCTGGGCGGGCGCGCGTCCGACCGGGGCGGCAGGCGACGTCCCTACGTCGCCGTGGCCGCCGTGCTGCAGGCCATCGCCAGCCTGCTCCTGGCGGGCTTCCCGTCCTACGGGGTGGCGCTGGTGGCCGCGGCCTTCCTCGGTGCCGGGTACGGCGCGTACATGTCCGTCGACCAGGCGCTGGTCACCGCGGTGCTGCCCGACGCCGAGTCGCGCGCGCAGGACCTCGGCATCATGAACGTCGGCTCGGTCGGGCCGCAGGCGCTGGCCCCACTGATCGCGTCGGTGATCATCGGCGAACTCGGCGGCTACCCGGTGCTCTTCGCCGCGTCTGGCGTGGCCACCGTGCTCGGCGCGCTGATGGTCTATCGCGTGAAGTCAGTCGCCTGAGAAATTGCCAAGCCGACGATCTTCTCGCGGCCTCACGCGGATGCCACACTCCGCGTATGAGCGAGCCTGATCCGTACCGCTACGGCCCACCCGCACCGCAGCCGGCGGCACGCTTCAGCGGCCCCACCGGCAAGGAGATCCTCTCCTCGACCTGGGACCTGCTCAAGCAGGACCGCGCCATGATCTGGCTCTCGCTACTCGGCGCAGCGTCCGGCGTCGTGGCGTTCCTCGCGCTCTTCGCGCCCGGGTTCGTGGTGGCGCGGCTCGCCGGCGAGAGCAGCGAGGTCTCCGGCTGGATCGGCGCGGTGCTCGGCGGCATGCTCACCTCCGTCGTCGCGATCTACTTCCAGGCCGCCCTCGTCATCGGCGCCAACGTGCGCGCGGACGGCGGCACGCCCACCTTCGGCGGCGTGCTCCGTCAGGCCTGGACGCTGAAGTGGCAGATCGTGCAGTGGGCGATCGTCACGACAACGGTGGGCCTGGTCGTCCGGCTCGTCGAAGAGCGGCTCGGCGTCCTTGGCAAGATCATCGGCGTCCTGGGCGGCCTGGCCTGGGCGGTGGCGTCGTTCTTCGCGGTGCCGGTCCTGGTCGCTGGCCGGCTCGGCCCGATCGAGGCCGTCCGTGAGTCCTCCCGCGTGATCCGCACGACCTGGGGCACGAGCCTGCGGACCACGCTCCGGTTCGGCGTCGTCCAGACGCTGCTGCTGCTCCTGCCGATGGGGCTTGTCTTCGTCGGCGTGATGTTCCTCTTCGCGGCGAACGGCGTCGTCCCGGCGCTTGCGGTAGGCGCCGTGCTGATCGTCGCGGGAGTGCTCGGCTTCGTGGGCATGTCGGCGATCTTCGGTGCGATCACCGTCTACGCCCGCGCGCTGATCTACCGCTACGCAACCGGGCAGCCCGTGCCGGGGCTGCACCCGTCGCTGTTCGCCGGGGCGTTCGTCCAGAAGAAGCGGCGGTGGCGGCGCAGCTGACCCGATTGCGCAACTCTCGCCGGCGTCACGGCGGCCAGAATTGCACGATCGTCGGGTGCGGCTACCGGGTACGGGTGACGTCCAGCTCGCCCGCGGCGTAGCGGGCGCGCAGCACCTTCTTGTCGAACTTGCCGACGCTGGTCTTCGGCACCTCGCTGACGAAGCTCCAGTTCTCCGGGATCTGCCAGCTCGCGACCTTGCCCTGCATGTACTCGGCCAGCTGCTCGGGCGTCGTGTCCCCCTTGAGCACCACGCAGGCCAGCGGACGCTCGGTCCACTTCTCGTCCGGGATGCCGATGACGGCGGCCTCGAGCACCGACGGCGCCCCGGCCAGCAGGTTCTCCAGCTCGACGGAGGAGATCCACTCGCCGCCGGACTTGATGACGTCCTTGGAGCGGTCGCTGATGGAGAAGTAGCCGCGGTCGTCGATGGCGCCGATGTCCCCGGTGCGCAGCCAGCCGTCGTGGAACTTCTCCGGCGCCGAGTCGAGGTGATAGGCGCCGGTGATCCACGGCCCGCGCACCTCGATCTCGCCGACCGATTCGCCGTCCCAGGGCTGCTCGACGCCCTCGTCGTCGACGATGCGCATCTGCACCCCCGCCACGAGACGGCCGGCCTTGAGCCGCCAGTCGAACTCCTCGGGCGTCCCGCGCTCGACCTCCAGCGGCGGGTGGGCCATGCCACCGACCGGCGAGGTCTCGGTCATGCCCCAGCCCTGGATGATCCGCACGCCGTGACGCGCCTGCATCGCCTCGAGCAGCGAGCGCGGGATCGCGGCGCCGCCGGAGGTGCCCATCCGCACCGACGAGAGATCGATGTCGCGCTTCTCGCCGAGCTGGAGGATGCCGGCCCAGATGGTGGGCACGGCCGAGAGCAGCGTCGCCTTCTCCGCCTCGACGAAGTCGACGAGCTTGTCGGGCATCAGGAACGGACCGGGCATCAGCTGGGTGGAGCCGGAGAGGAACGAGCTGAACGGGATGCCCCACGCGTTCACGTGGAACATCGGCACGATCACCAGGACGCGATCGGCCTCGGTACCGCCGGTGACGTTGGTGGCCAGTGTCGCCAGCGCGTGCAGGTAGGTGGAGCGGTGCGAGTAGACGACACCCTTCGGGTCGCCGGTGGTGCCGCTCGTGTAACACATCGACGCCGGCGAACGCTCGTCCAGCTCGGGCCAGACGAACTCCGGTGAGCCGCTGGCGATGAGGTCGGCGTAGCTGTGCACCGGCACGTCGCCGAGCACGGAGGTGTCCCCCGACCCGATCAGGACATAGGCCTCGACGGACTTGAGCGCGGACGCGATCGGGGCGAGCAGCGGCAGCAGCGAGGCGTCGACGATCACCACCTTGTCCTCGGCGTGGTTGATGATGTGCTCGAGCTGGGCCGCGGGCAGGCGCAGGTTGAGGGTGTGCAGCACCGCCCCCATGCAGGGCACGGCGTAGTAGGCCTCGAGGTGCTCCTGGTGGTTCCAGCAGAGCGTGGCCACCCGGTCGCCTGCCTCGACGCCCAGCGTGGTGAGGGCCGAGGCCAGCCGCTTGGCGTTGACGCCCACCTCGGCGTAGGTCTCGCGGCGGCTGGTGCCGTCACCGTTCCAGGTGATGACCTCGCTGCGGCCGAAGACCCGCGTGCCGTGTTCGAGGATCGAGGTAATGGTGAGCGGGAAGTCGTCCTGCATGGTGCTGTTGATCATTGAATTTCCGTGCTCCCTCGATCGCGGTGCCGTCAGCTCCCACGGTAACGCGCGTCACACCCCGCCGTGCAGAGCCTCGGCCAGTGCGGTCGCCGAGCGGGCCATCGAGCGGCGGGCCGGGCGCAGCCGCGGCAGGTAGTTGGTGCTGTGCAGCAGCCCTCGCACCTCGATGTGTTCGGCGGGCACCCCGGCCTCGCGCAGCCGCCGGACATAGGCGGTGCCGTCGTCGTGCAGCGGGTCGTACTGGCACGTCACCACCACGGCCGGCGGCAGCCCGGCGAGATCGGCGAAGAGCGGGGAGGCGAACGGGTCGCTCCTGCGGGCGGCATCGGGCAGGTACTGCTCGTAGCCGTCGAGCAGTCCGGCCCTGGTGCAGACGTAGCCGGAGGCGTAGCGGCTCATCGACGGTTGGCTCTGGGTGAGGTCCGTCGCGGGTATCTCGAGCAGCTGGAGCCGCAGGGCCGGGCCGCCGCGGTCGCGGGCTAGCAGGGCCACCACCGCCGCGATGGTCGCGCCGGAGGAGACGCCGCCGACGGAGAGCCGCGTCGCGTCGACCCCGGGCTGCGCGGCGGCCCAGAGGAGGGCGGCGTAGGCATCCTCGTTCGCCCTCGGCCAGGGGTGTTCCGGAGCGAGCCGGTAGGCCACCGAGAGCACCAGGCAGCGAGCCTGCACGGCGTAGTGGCGGGCCAGCGAGTCGACTGTGTCGATGCTGCCGGTGATGAAGCCACCGCCGTGCAGCAGCAGGTGGGCCGGCAGCGGGCCGTCGCCGGGAACCCGGTAGCTGCGGATCGTGATGCCGCCGCCGGCCACCGGCACCTCGTGCTCGGCCACCTGTAGCCCGTCGCCAGTGGGGATCCGGGCGGCGACGGCGGCCCGCTCCGCCGCACGGCGCTCGTCGAGCGGCCGCGGGTCCACCTCCGGCAGACCGGCCAGCTTGCGGCAGAGCAGCCACGCGTAGGGATGGCGCACCTCAGCTCCCGTGCAGCGCGGCTCGCAGCGCGTCGGCGGTGCGGTGCTGGTAACCGCGGGCCGATCGCAGCCGCTGGGTGTACGTCGAGCTGTGCACGTGCCCCTTCGCGCGCACCAGCTCGGTGGGCGAGCCGGCCTCCCGCAGCCGGGCGGCCAGCGCCTCGCCCTCGTCGCGCAACGGGTCGTACTCGCACGTGAGCACCAGCGCCGGCGGCAGGCCGGTGAGATCGGGAGCGAGCAGGGGCGAGGCGTACGGCATGCTGCGCTGTGCCGGGTCAGGGACGTAGAGGGCGTACCCCTCCAGCAGGGCGGCGCGCGTGCAGAGGTAGCCGCTGGCGTAGGTCGTCATCGACTCGCTGGACCCCGTCAGGTCCGTCACCGGGATCTCCAGCAGCTGGAAGCGGAGCCTCGGCCCGCCACGATCCCGCGCCATCATCGCCACCACCGCCGCCATGCCGCCACCGACCGAGACGCCGCCGACGCCCAGCCGGGTGGGATCGACACCAAGCTCGGCCGCGTTCGTCACCAGCCACTGCAGGGCCGTGTACCCGTCCTCCACGGCGGCCGGCCACGGGTGCTCGGGCGCCAGCCGGTAGTCGACGGAGACCACCACGCAGCGGGCCCGCTCGGCGTAGAGCCGGGCCAGCGGGTCGACCGTCTCGATGCTGCCCGACCAGAAGGAACCGCCGTGCAGCAGCAGCTGCGCCGGCAGCAGCTCGGTGCCCGACGGCCGGTAGCTGCGCACCCGGATCGTGCCGCCGTCCACCGCCACCTGGTGATCGCGGAGCACCAGGTCACCCGGCGGCGCCGGATTGGGCGGGGTCTGCGACGCGGCGCGACGCTCGCTCACCGGGCGGGTGTCCAGCGTGCCCTCGCCGCGGGCGGCGAGCCGGCAGACCAGCCACACGTAGGGATGCCGCACCGCCGCAGCATAGGGCCGACCGGCCACGTTTGCGGCGTTTTGAGCGCCTCTCGCCGGCCTGACACGGCGGATCACGTTAAGGTCGGTGCGTGCTGGGTCGGATCGCTCTCGTCACCGTGCTGCTCACGGCGACGGCATGCACGGCCAGCACCTCTGGGCACACCTCACCGCCTCCGCCGCCGTCGTCATCCGTTCCGCCGTCTTCGGTTCCGTCGTCTTCGGCTCGGTCGGCTTCGTCCGGTTCCTCGGCCTCCTCCGCTTCCGGCGCTGGTTCTGCCAAGGCCCGCACCGTCACCGTGCTCGGCACCGGCGATGTGCTGATCCACCCGCAGGTGTGGCAGCAGGCGCAGGCCGACGCCGCGGCCGAGGGGAAGAGCGGCTACGACTTCGAGCCGATGTTGGCAAGCATCGCGCCGGACGTGCGGCGGGCAGACCTGGCGATCTGCGAGATGGAGTCGCCACTCGCTCCGCCGGAGGGGCCCTTCGAGGGCTGGCCGACGTTCAGCTCACCGCCACAGGTGCTCACCGCGCTCAAGCAGGTCGGCTACGACTCGTGCACCACCGCCTCCAACCACTCGATCGACCAGGGCTACACCGGTGTCAAGCGCACTCTCGACGAGATCGACGCCGCCGGGCTCAAGCACACCGGCAGCGCCCGCTCGGCAGCGGAGGCCGACACCCCGCTGATCATCACCGAGCCGAACGGGGTGAGGATCGCGCAGCTGGCCTACGCCTTCGGCTTCAACGGCCAGTCCATCCCGTCGTCGATGCCCTGGCTGTCGAACCTCACCGACATTCCGAAGATCCTGGCCGCGGCGCACCGGGCCAAGCAGGCCGGCGCGGACATCGTGGTGCTCTCGATGCACTGGGGCACCGAGTACGACACCGGCACCACCGCCCTGCAGCGCCAGCAGGCCGACGAACTGCTGGCCTCGCCGGACATCGACCTGATCCTCGGCGACCACCCGCACGTCGTGGAGCCGGCCGAGAAGTTGCACGGCAAGTGGGTCATCTTCAGCATGGGCAACCAGCTCTCGCGTCACGCCGACCCCGTGCTCGTCAGCCGCGAGGGTGCGATGCCGCTGTTCACCTTCACCGAGACCTCGCCGGGACACTTCGCCGTGACGCGCGCCGAGGTGGTGCCGACCCTGATGCAGCTGGCACCCAAGCTGCGGCTCGTCGACCTGCCGCGCGCCCTGGCAGACCCGTCGACCTCGGCCGCCGACCGGACGGCCTACCAGACCTCGGTCGAGCACGTGAAGGCGATCATCGACGCGATGGGCGCGGCGCAGGACGGGATGACCGTCGGGTGACTAATCGCCGGACGAGCGGTTGTGCGCGCCGTCCAGCAGCAGGCCCCCGACCACCCCGGCGGTGATCAGCGGCAGCCAGAGCCAGACGGCGAAGGCGTCGAGCCGCCCGATCGCCAGCAGCACCACCACGAAGAGCAGGAAGGGCACCACGACAGCGGCGATCACCCGGTTGCGCAGGGCCGCGTCGGTGCGCAGCAGGCGAAGATCGGCCTGGCTCGGCTTCTCCTTGCCATCCTTCGGCTGACCCGCCTTCTTCGGCTTCGGTTCGGCCCGCCCCGCCGGTTCGGCCTGGGCCGCCGGCGCCTCCGGCTTCGGGGCCGCCGGCGCCTCCGGCTTCGGGGCTGCGGTTTCCGGCTTCGGGGC
>JAOPUX010000128.1 GCA_025963285.1 Jatrophihabitans sp. | reverse complement strand
TGCTGCACGGTGGACTTCTCCGACGCGTAGTTCTGCTGGGCGGTCGCGAGTCGGTCGTACGCAGTCGTTCCCGTGGTCGACTTGGTGCCGAGTTGGGCAGCTACGGCGTCGCGCTTGGCCGCCAAGGCACCCAGAACGCCGATCGAGGTAGACAGCCGCTTAAGAGTGGCCGTGGACGCGCCGGCGGCCTTGAGGTTGGCGGTGAGCGTCTTGCCAGCCGAGGTCAGCGCTGCGGTGGACTTGGCGATCGCCGCGACGAGGGCGACGAGGTCAGGCGCGAGCTTGCTAGCGGCGCTCTTCTCCGAGGCGACGATGCGAGCCTCGGCGTTCTCAGCAGCAGTCTTGCTGTCGTACTTCACGCCGCCGACGGTGTACGTGCCGGACGCGAATCCTGGCACTGACATGCCGGTCGCCGCGATTAGCGCAGCAGACTGCGGGTTGCTGATGATATCGACGCGATTGCCAGACTTCATGCCGAGCTCGGGGCCGCGCTCGCCGACTACGAACATGCCGTCGGGTACGCCGCCGCCGTTGGCGCGGGCCACGATCTTGCCGTTTCGCTCGACGCCGTTGCCCGTGAAGCTGATGTTGATCGACTTGCTGTGTAGAGCGTCGAGCGCATTGCGAATGGAATCGATCTGCGACGTTGCGGAGTCGTGGACGGCCACCGTCGGAACCCACGGCTTGTGCGTGAGGTAGGAGAGCTGGGTGCCGATCTGGTTGAGGACGGTGACGACGGGGTTGGCACCCTCCTGCTCGATCAGCGTCTTCACGCTCTTCGGCATCCCGAAGTACTGATCGGCGAGCTTCTTCGCCTGGTCCTTGGTCAGGCCGAGCTTCGACGCCTCGTCGATCAGCGTGCCCTGGGTCTGCGAGACGTAAGTCTTGTAGGCAGCGTCAGCGGCGTCCTTGGCTGACATGGTCGAGAGACCGTGCTGATACTGCGCCTGAGCGGCATTCATCGCCGCGGTCTGGATCGACTGCAGGTCTGAGATGAGCGGCGCGGCAGCAGACTTCGAGTAGTCGATCGTGCCCGTCTTGAGGTCGATGATGCTGGCGGCGAAGCTCTTGATTGACACCTTCTTGGACTTGGCGTTGCTCGCCATGTCAGAGGTCAGCGCATCGTCCGCAACTGCTGCAGCGTTCATCTGGGCGGCGAAGTTCAGCGCGTCGCCGTTAGCTGCCTTGAGCGTGGCGCCGATGATCGCAGCCCGGTCGGCCGCAGTACCGCCGGACTGCGCGAACGTGTTGAGGGCACCCAGGAACGCGTCAGCCGTCTGGCTAGCTCCGGCGTACGCGCCGCTCACCTCGCTGACTGCGGCGGCGAGTATCTTGGACGACACGGCGGCAATGCCGTTCTTGTCCACGGCGATGCCGAGCATCTCGGCGTACTGCTGCGCAGCCTGCGAACCGACCTGAGTGGACTGAGAGACCTTGTCTATCGAGGAGGAAGCGCCCGCAAAAGTCGCGGTGTTGAGCAGGTCGCTCTCGGCCGTCTTGGACAACGCGTTGTACTGCGTGTTCAGGTCCTTAAGCAGCTTCGAGGCAGCCGTCAGCTTGCCGCGCATCTTGTCGATCTGCGAAACGTTGGCACCCTGCATCTGAGCAGCGCGCTGCTCGCCCGCGTTGTTGGCGTCGATCACGGCCTGCAGGCGTGTCTGCAGTGTGGCCAGCGCCGGGCTGCCCTTCTGGATGGCATCGACGAACTGCTGCCCGCTAAACGCAGTTGTGCCCAGCAGCCGGTTGATCTTGGCGATGTTGTCGGGTACGCCGTTGTCCGCGAGCTGCGTGACGATCGAGTCCGTTAGGTCTGTGGAGTCGCCGGTCTTGAGGGCGTCCGTGTACGCCTTGGCAGCGTCGGTCGCCTCTTTCGAGGCCGACGACGAGTGGTGGAACATGGTGATGAGCAGCCCGATGCCCACGGCCACCGCGCCGAGTGGACCGAGCAAGCCGGCCCATCCGACGCTGGCGGCTTCGCCCTCGGCAACAATCGTGCCGGACATGGCGGCGGCTTCGATCTCGATGTCAGTCATGGCGCCGGTGGTCGCCACCGCGGCGGTCTTGCTCGAGCTGCCGATGGCGCCCATCGAGGCGATGTAGCCGGCGGCCGACTCGCGCGCTGACGCCACCATGGCCACCATGGCGGCCGGAACGTTGCGAACCATGACGATCAACTGCTCGACCAGCAGGCCGGCGGCGCGGGCGCCCTGGAATCCGAGCCACGCACCCGCAGCCAGCACTGCTACAGCGCCGAGCGGGGTACGGAGATCCTCGACCAGGTGCAGCACGGGCTCAAGCACGTTCCAGGAGGCGTGCAGGGCACCCGCGAAGAGGTTCCAGCCGATCGTGAGGGCGCCGCCCACGAAATGCTCGAGCGGCTGCAGTGCGCTCTGGGCGTCGTGCGCGGCCTTGGGCAGGTTGGTACCGACCCACATGATTGCGCCGGTTATGGCGGGCTCAAACTCCTGATAGATGCTGATGCCGGCAGCAGTGAACTCCTTGTCGAGCTGACGGAAGCCCGCGGCCGCGCCGCGGTTCATCAGGTTCGCGTAGTTCTGCAAATCGCCGGACGCGAGTCGCGCAGCTACCTCGTTGTAAGCGCCAACGCCCTCCTTGGCGAAGAGCGCGGCTACCGACTGCGACCGCACACCAAACGCAGCATTGAGATCGTGGACGAATTGCTGCGTGTCGGGTCCGAACCGCTTCTGGGCGGTGTGCAGCTGGTCGAAGAGCTTCGGGAATCCGACGAACGAGCCCTGGGAGTTGAATGCCACGACGCCGAGGTCCTGGAGCGCCTTGGTCGATGCAGGCGTCTCCTTCGCGAGGCTCGTGAGCATCGTCTTGAGCCCGGCACCGCCCTGCGTTGCCGAAATCCCGTGCTTGGCGAGCTCGGTGAGCGCCGTAACCACGTCGTCGAAGCTGATGCCGAGCGCCTGCGCGGTCGGCGCGGACTGCTTGAGCGCGTCGAAGAGCCCGAGCAGGTCGTGCGAGGCGCCAAAGGTAGACGCTGCCAGCACGTTCGCCACGTGCGCGGCGTGATCTCCGCTCAGGGAGAAGAGATCAAGGGTGTCGCCCAGGACCCGGGCCGTGTCGGCCATGGTCGTCTGGGTCGCCGAGGCGAGCAGCAGCGCCGGGCGTGCAGCCTGCATGGCCTTGGGCAGCTGAATTCCAGCCTTGACCAGGTCGAGGATTGCGTCAGCCGCATCGACCGCAGTGGCGCCAGGAACCGTCAGGTCCTTGCCGAGTCGGATGGCCTCGGCCCGGACCCCGGCCATCTCCGCAGTGGTGGCGTGGGAGGCCGCCTGAACTCCATTCAAGCTCTCGGTGAGATCCTTGCCAGCTGCAACGAATTCGAAGGCCTTCTTGGCGATCTCGATTCCGCCGAGGACCAGGCCGAGCTCACCAGCCATCTTGAGCGTGCCGCCAAGCGCTCCCGACCATCGCGTGGCCGACTCAGCGCTAGCCTCCTCGGCTGCGAGCACCGCACGCTGGGCCCCGATGAGCCCGGCCTGCGCGCTGGCGAGCTGGCGCGTCGTCGCGGTGCCGCTCTCCTGGGCTGCGTTGAGACGGTCCTGCGCGGCTACGAGCCGCAGCTCGGCTTGTTGCAGCTTGGGCGAGGCCGCGGCAAGGGTCTCCATCGTTCCGGCAACCTGAGCTACCGCGGTGGCGTGCCGCTCAGCGGCTACAGCAGCCCGCTGCTCCGCAGTTGTGGATGTGCGCGAGGCCTGCGTGACGCGACCGAGCCCCGTCGTCGCGGCGCCGGCTGAAGCACCGACGCCAGCGAGAGCTTCGTCGAGAGTGGCAGTGCCGGCAGCGGACTTCTCCGCGGTCGCGCCGAGATCGCCCATCTGACGAACGACGCGGGTGTAGTTGCGATCGAAGCTGGCCGTCTCGAGCACGACGCTTCCGACGAGGGCGCCGAGGTCAAGTGACACGGAGCCCTCCTCGTCAGTCGAGCGGTGGGTGCATTGCCGCCTGGAGGCGGTTGGCGAAGATAGGCGCCGTCAGCGCGCGGCCGTCACTGTCGTGGCCGTAGACGACGAAGGTGTTCGGGCGCGTGAGGAGCCCCGTGATGCGAGTGCGCAGCCACCGCCACGAGCGGGACCTCATGACTTGCTCGTCGCCGACGTCCACCCCGATGTCTTGCAGGTCGAGCTCGATCTCCGTCCAGTGCTCACAGAGGAGATCGACGAGCGTCAGCCCGTCACTGGCGCTTCCTCGGACGTCGACGAGGATCGGGTAGACGTTCGGCCGCGGGTTTGGGCCTGGGTGCCCGTAGACACCGGGCTCGATTTCGACCCATCCTTCCTCGGACGGGTACGGGTGGCGGCGCGCCTGGTCGCCCGGTTCGGCCGGGCCGGGGCTTCCCCCAGCTGGGCCGCCGCCATCGCTAGCACGGCGTTGGCCGTGTCTTCATTGATGGCGAAGCTCAGGTAGGCGTCCTGCCCGATCTTCTGCAGCAGGTTCCATGAGACGCCGTCGGCGATCATCTGCTGGTAGGTCTCGCCGAGCACCACCTGATAGAGCTCACGCTCGTCCTCATCGTTGAGGTGCAGCTTGGCCATGTCGGCGTCGCTGACCGGACGCCCGACCGCAGCTTGTACGCCGATCTTGGCAACCGTGGTCAGGTACAGCCCGGTCTTCGCATCCGGTGACGCCACGCGGTAGGTGGACACGCCCGTGATGAACGCCGACTCGGGGTCGTCCGGATCTAACCGACGCCTCCAGGGCACGTCCGGATACTCGAGGGCCTCGTCGTAGAACGCCGAGAGGTCACGCACTGCCATGGCGGTGCCTTCCGTAGTGAGCTGCGCCGGGCGATGGCGAACCGCCCGGCGCAGCCCGTCAGATCAGCTGGAGGGGTACGGGTGGGTGATGGGCGCGCAGAAGCCCTGACCGGCGAGGTTGATCCCGACCAGGTCGAGCGCGGTGTTGCCGCCGCCCTGGGGGTCCCACTCGCACGCGAACGAACCGGTGTAGGCCTCGATGCGCGGGCCGCCGCCGGGGGTGTACTCGCAGATCCGCATCTTCACGGAGTTGTCCACGCCGTACTTGCCGATGCCGTGGGCCCGGAGGAACTCCTGGCCGATGTCGTAGGCCGTGGGCGTGGCCGCCAACGGCTTGCGGCTGACCGTGAGCGCGATGCTCGCGCTGCCGGCGGTCTTGGTCTGTGAGCCGGCACCTCCGGACTGCATGTCGGAGTCGTCCTCGAGGTTGGCCGCGTCGGGCTTGAAGACCGAGTTGGTGACGGCGCCGATCATGGCCCAGGTGGCCGAGGCGCTCGGGGTGGTGTTCACCTCGAAGATCCACTTGCGGACGACGGTCGAGGCGCCCAGTACGGGAAACGTGGGCGCAGTGGGTGCTGACATTCGGGTCTCCTCAGACTCGGTGGACGCTGGGCCGGTACAGGCCGCAGGGGTAGTTGCTGGACCAGATCCAGCGCTGGCTTTCGTCCTGGCCAAGGGAGGTGGACGAAGTTCGTTGGAGCGTGACGATCTCGATGCCGGACGGCAGGGTCGTCGGGTAGAGGCCGAGCAGCACGTTGGCGATCGCGTCGTCGAGGTCCCAGACGTCGCGAGGCTCGGCGCTCTCCGAACGCGTCTTGACCTGTAGCCCGATCTGAGAGTCCGAGAGGGCCGGGTCGTCGCTGAGCGGGTAGGGCGTGAGTGCCACGGCCTTGTTCAGGCCGGTGGGGAAGGTCATGACGCCGATGCCGAGCTCACCGGTCTCGTACGGTTCCGAGGGCCGCCAGGTGAGACCGATCCCCGCGTCAGCGAGCGCCTGGGCGAAGCCCTCGACGAACAACCGGAGGAAGGCGGCGGTCGGTGACGTCACTCGAGCACTTTCCGGAGCCCAGACGCCAGATGTTCGGCGACGTGCGAGGCCTCGGCGTGCATCGCGTGCTCGAGCCACTTCCACGTACCGCCGTTGGGGTGCGCGAGCTCCCCGTCCTCGTGCTGCTTGACGACGTACTGGTTCGAGGGAGCATGCTTCGCCGTGCTGTCGTCATCGCTGCCGTAGGTGACGTGGGCTAGCGAGATCCCGGCCATTGCCTCACCGTCAACAACTCGGCCTGAGGCCTTCAAGACCCCGTCGGCGACCGGGACGTTCGGCGCAGCCGCGTCGAGTACAAGGTGCGCAGCCGCCTCGACCGCAGCGTCGGCGGCGGCAGAGACCGCCAGCACGCCGTTGATTGCCGGCGGTGTGAATTTCCAGGCGATCGCCATCAGAGCAGCGCGATCTCGTGATGGTCCGGTGTTGGCTGGCCGCCACCGTCGCCGATGTTGGCCGTGATCACCTTGGAGGTGCGGCCACCGAAGCGCGCCGGCACCGTAACCAGCGAGCCCACCGGGATGGGGTCGATGGTGATCGGGAAGGCGAACTGTCCGGAGGAGAGGATCTGCTTGCCGTTGCCGTCCGTGACGAGCTTGCTGCCGTCGCGGTAGAGGCCCGTGACGGTGACGGGATCGGCAGGCGCGGCCGGGACGTACACGTCGCCGCCGGTGCCGCCGATCGCGGCAAGCCGTCGGACGCCGACCACGTGCACCCACCACTCGGCGAGCGGGTCGGTCATACGAACGGCCAGTCGGTCTCGGCGGCGAACAGTCCGGGGAACATCCCGGGGCGGTCCTGACCCCAACTCGGCAGGCAGCCGGAGTCGTCGAAGAGCGGGACAGGCTGCCAGAGCAGGTTCGCCTGCAGCAGGATGTCCGTCGCGGCCTGGCAGAGGCAGGTGACCGCCTCCTGGAAGGCGGCCAGCAAACCGGTGGTGTCGCGCTCGACGTCGCCCCCCAGGATCGACGACTTCTTGACCGGCGCCTGGTCGAGGCCGAGCTTGCTCGGATCGATCCCGAGCGAAACCCATGAGCCCACCTGGGCGCACGTGGCGTCGACCAGCGGCGGCGGGAAGCTCGTGTCGCCTGAGTACAGGTTGCGGTTGCAGGCCCGGGCCACGGCGATCGAGGCGTATCGCAGGTTGCGGGTGATGACGTCGCTGGAGGTCCCGGCGGGAATCCAGGAGGCGAGGTCTTCCGGGCTTGCGTAGATGTCCATCGGAGCTCACCTCGTTCGGTTGGTTCGGATCACGACGCAGGACGCGCTGCTGAAGGGGCGGAAGGACTGGGCGTGTAGCCCCCAAGCGGCCTTACGGCGGTTCTCGCAGTGCTCTGTGCCCAGCGCCGTTTGACGCCGTGATCCGAACCGGTCCGGTCAGCTGGCGGGAGTGGCGGCAGCCGCGACGGCTGCCTTGTACTCGGCCACGAGCTGGTTACGCGTCTTGTTGGACGCGTCGGTGTCGCCTCGCTTGGCGGCGAAGGCAACCCAGTCCTCGACGGGCGCGTTGTCCGCCGGGGGCTGGTCGGCGGCGGCGGGGGCCGGATCGCTCTTCTCGAGCGCCGGCGTGCCCGGCGCAACCGGGTCGGGCGCCGGGGCGTCGAGGTCGGGCTTCTCGTCCGACACCTCGTAGCCCGGCTCGTCGCGGTAGTACGCCAGCGCGACGCCGTTGGTCTCCTCGAGCACGTCGCCCCAGGGGGTCACTACGTACGGCATGTCAGCTCCCTTCGGTGAGCTTGGTCAGTGAGTCGGTGAGCGTCTTGCGCGACGCCTGGTCGCGGCGGAGCTCGGCGGCCAGGACCGACTTGGCCGAATCCGGGTTGGCCGCGACGTAAGCCTGGATCGCGGCCACGCTGGCGCCGGTGACCCAGAGGTCCTGGTCGGCCTCCGGACCGTCGACCGGGTAGGCCGCGAGCGGCTCCGGTGGCTGAGTGGCCTGCTTCGCCACCTTGAACGGCGGAGGTGTGTCCGGGTCAGTCTCGAAGCCGGACGGCTCGCCCTCGACAATGAGACCCCGCTCGGCGAGCAGCGCGACGTGATCCGCGTCGGCGTTGGCGGGAACTGCCCCACCCTTCGCCACCGTCACGTACGTGTCGCCGACCTTGACCATCGCGCAGGCCGCCTTGACGACGTACCCCATTATGACCACCCCGTGATGACGCGGGCCGAGTTCGGCTCCTGGACCATCGGCGCGCGGACGATGCGCGCCTGGATGACGACGCCGTCGATGCCCTCCTCGCGCCAGCGCTTCGACTCGACGCCGGAGGCCATGTCGGACGGGTCGCCCTGGTAGCCGCCGCCGAGGTTCTCGTAGGCCATCGAGCCGAGCATCGACGAGTCGAGGACGACACCGTCGACGCCAGCGGGCATGTTCGTGGACTTGTACCAGGTGAACGCGCCGATCTGGATCGAGTTCACGTCCTTGGTGATCGCCGCGTTGGCCTCCCGCGGCAGCTGACCCGCCTTGATGGCGGAAGCGATCGCGCGGGCGAACAGCGTCGGAGTTGTGGCCACCGAATCGGCGTTGTAGCCCTGGTTCTCCTCGAGGATGCTCGCGGCTGCGAGCTCGACGTCGAGCCACGGGAACGCCGTGGCCGGGTTGGAGAGGTGATCGACCGCGGCCACGGTCTTCGTCACGGACGAAGCAATCGCGGCCAGCGCCAGCGCGTCGTTCTGGAAGGTCAGCTGGTTGGCGATCTTCTTGAGGTCACGTACCACCTTGTCGATGCGGTTGTGAGCCGCATCCTCGTCGCTGATGATGTCCTTCAGGCCGGTCTTGTCGGGCTTGACGGTCGCCAGCGTCGGCACGCCCACCTGGGTGAGCGGGTACTGCGACAGCGGCCGGACGACGCTTCCCTGCAGAGCGGAGAAGATCGACTCGGTCACCTCGTAGATGCCGAAGCCCGTGCCGGTCAGATCAACGCGGCCGGTGAGCAGCTTCCACCCGATGAGGTTCTGCATGACCAGGGTCCGCAGCAGGCGGTAGATCCGCCGCGGGTCGTTGCGCAGCCAGTCCACCGAGATGGTGGTCCCGTTGATCGTCGGGATCGGCAGGTCGTAGTTGTCAGCCATGTCAGACTCCGAACAGCGAGTAGGGGACCGAGGCGGTGTCGGCCGCGGCCGCCATCGCTCGAGCGATGCGGGAGGCGACGGCGTCCGTGCCCGAGATCCAGGTCCGGATGGTCCCGGAAGCGCCGGCGCACAGCGGGTCGCCCTGGGCGATCGCGCCAGATGCGGTGCCGCGGTGCTTCCCGATGCCCCAGACGGTGATCTTGTCGCCGGCGACGCCGTCCTGACTGGCAACGCCGGCCACGCTGGTGCTGGCCGAGCCGGCGACTGCGCCGGCCCAGGTGACGAGCTGGCCGCCGGTCACGGTGCCGGTGAGGGTCAGCGTGAACGGAGCGTCGGCGAGCTCGTAGATCGGCAGGTACTGGCTCATGAGAGCAGGGCCTCCTTGCTGGTGCCGGTCAGCGAGGCAAGCGCGGACGCCTCGTCCTCGCTGAAGGCCTTGGCGGAGTCACCTTCGGCGCCGCCCAGGTGGCCGGGCGCGGCGGTGACGGGGAAGCGGGCAGGCAGTGCCTCGAGGTCTGCCTTCGCGGAATCGAAGTCGCGAGCGAACTCCTTCTCCCAGACCGTGCGCGTCGCCTCGGCCCGGCTGATCTTGCCGGCGGACATGGCCGCCTCGATCAGTTCGTCGCGGGCGTCGACGATTTGCTTGGCGCGTGCCTGCGCGCCGTCGGCCGCCTGGGCCTCGAGGGCATCGAAGCGAGCCTTGGAGACGACGACCTTGCCGTCGGCCTCAAGGGCCGCGGTGATCGCCTTGACGTCCGAGGCCGCGGCGGGCGCCGGGTCCGGCTTGGTGACCTTCTCGAGGAACGCGGTCTGGACGGACGCGTCGTCAGCGTCCTCGGCCAGACCGAGTCCCTCTCGCAGCCACGCAGGGATGGTGTCCGACATGGCGTCGGCCTCCTTGGTGTTGGTGGGTGATGGAACCGGCTCGGCCGGGGTCTTGGGTGCCTTCGCGCGTGCGGCGGGCGCGAGCGGCTCGGGGACGTGCGAGAACATCGACAGGTCGAAGCGGGCTGCGGCACGGGCAGCGGGGGTGATCTCGACGGTGACGTCGACCAGGAGGTCGTCGTCTTCCTCGTCGTCCGGTAGTGCGGGGCCGTCGGCGGTGTCGATTCCGATCTTGTCGGCGATCTTCGACGTGATGGCGTCCTCGGCCGTCATCCACGTCTCGGCCTTCATGACGGCGCGCCAGTCATCGGCCGTGCCGCCGGCCTTGAGTGCGTAGAGACCGGCATAGCTGTCGGAGATCACGTCGAGCGCCTGTGCCGCGCCGCGCATCTCGTCGGCGCGGCCGTACACGAAGTCGGAAGCGTCGTGCACCATCAGCATCGAGCCCGGAGCCATCGTGACGACGTCACCGGCGGCGGCGATGACGGACGCTGCCGAAGCGGCGATGCCCATCACGGTGACGTGCACCGCTGCGGGGTGCGATCGCAGCACGTTGGCGATCGCGACGCCCTCGGTGGCCTGCCCACCGGGCGAGTTGATCCGCACGTTGAGCGTGTCCACGTCGCCGAGCTGCTTGAGCGCCCGGTCGACGTCCTGCGCGGAGATACCCCACCAGCCGCCGCAGGAGTCGATGACGTCGAATATGTCGAGCGTGGCCGACGTGCCGCTCTCGCCGTCCTTCGCCGCGTTCTTCTGGACCGCGACGGGTCGCGACACCTCGGCGCAGGGCTTGACGCTACCGCGATACCGGTAGACCGGCGTCGGCTCCTGGTCAGGCATCAGGGCGTCTCCTCGGTTGGCGGGGTAGTCGGCGCGTTGGGATCGACCGGCGGCTGTTCGGTGATCTCGAGGCGCCGCGTCTTGTGGTCGATCGGCGGGAGTCCCTTGCGCTTGCGGAGGTCCTCTTCGAGCGTGTCGTCGGGGTTCAGGCCGCCGTACTGCATCAGCCAGTTGACGTCCTGGGCCGTGAGCTGGTCGTCGATGCCGACGTCTTCGACGACGATGGTCGGCGCGGGCTCGTTCTCGCCCCAATTGCCGTCGACCAGAGGGATCACGATCTGCTGGGTCGCGTCGTTGGCGATGCGGTTCGCCTCTGCCTGCTGCGCGTAGATCATCAGCTGCATGATCGTTTCGCCGAGCGATCGAGAGCCGCGCTCGGCGGTGGCCATGTCGAGGATCGACGTCAGCGTGCTGCGGGTCATCTGACGGTCGAGGTAGTTGATGAAGCCGAGAGTGTCCGGAACAGAGCCGCTGAGCCCGGTGAGCTTGTAACTGAACCCCGCAGGCAGGCCTGCGCCGGAAGTCTGGCTGGCCTGCATCCGTGTGGCCATGCGTTCGGCCTCGGCGATCTGCTGCGGCGTGGCGTTCGGTGGCGCCTCAACCGTCGGCACGCCCATTCCGAATCGGCGGTGCGAGGTCGCCAGCATGCGGATCATCTGGTCCTTGATCAGCCACGGCCCGTAGGACTCGCGGATCAACGACCGACCGAAGTAGTTGGAGCCTTCGCGCTCCCGGGCGTACCAGACGAGCTGGCTGTTCGCGGTCTTGATCTCCTGGGCGTTGGGCTGCCCGACGTAGCCGCCCTGGAAGACCGAGCGCAGTGTGCCGTCCGGGTTGAGCCGCACCATGTCGATCGTCTGCGGCATCCTCTCCTGGACCGTCAGCAGTCGCCACGCACCGGCTTCCTCCACCCACTGCTGCGCGAAGGGGGCGTGTCCGAACGTCAGCGACAGCGACGTGGCCAGCCGCTGGTGGCCAGCGAACGTGAACTTTCGCCGGCGTGCGCCCGTCTCGGTGGGCTCGGCGCCCTTGATCGGCAGCCCCAGGTCGTCGGCGATGCGCTGCACGACCTCGTCGCGACAGCCGGCGCCGTTCACCGACCACTTGCCGCGCTCGATCGACAGCGTGAAGACCCGCAGGATCGACGCGAGCTGAGGCTCGTGCCGCATCTTGGCGAACGTCCGCACTGACCACGGATGTGTGAGCTCAGGGATCTGCTCGAGCAGGTAGTCGACGAGTGAGCCGTAGCCGTCGAGCGACAGCGCACCGTCATCCATGTAGCCGGGCAGCGACGTCGGTGCGGACATTCGACCTCCTCGGCGGCTAGAAGTTGGCGGTCATCAGGTCGACGTACTCGGGGTCGCGCACGATCGCGGCCGCGAGTGCCTGTTCCTCGGCTGCGGACTGACCGGGGAGCCAGTGCGCGATCGCCACGCGCGCGGCGTAGGCCATGACGTCGACCTGGTCGTCGTGCGCGACGTTCGGGAAGTCGGCGTGCTCGTCCAGCCACTCGTCGAGCCACGCAGCCTTCCGCGGCAGGTGCACCCGGTTCTGGCGGACCAGGTCGGCGGCGGACAGCGCGCGGGTGAGCTTGTCGGCGTCCGCCTCGAGCTCGGCCACCGGCAGGCCCTTGCGGCCCATCGCGTAGACGAGCGTCGATCCGAACATGCGTGACTCGATGTACGTCACGTCGTAGCGGCTGAGCCACCTCGAGCGGAGCGGTTCGACGAGCTGCACGTGGTCGGTCTGCGGCACACGCTCACGCACCCGGTCGAGCAGCACCAGGTCGCCGTTGAGCGTGATCGCCCAGGCCGCGGCCACCGTGTAGTCGGCGCTGGTCTTGGTCGAGGTCGCCAGGTCCATGGTGATGAACCGGACGCAGGTGTCGAGATCGAAGGTCTGCTCGTTGACCAGGAGTCGGCCGTCGATCAGATCCCAGTACCGCCAGTCGCCGCGCTTGAAGATCCCGCCCTCGGCGGCCGTCGGCCGCTGCTGGTAGATCGAGCTGAACACGTACGCCGAGCGCAGCGCCTTGAGCTTGGCGAAGAATCCGGGCTTGCGTCCGCGCACCGACGGCATCTCCTCGCCGGGCTTGCGGCCGAGCGGATCGTCGGCGTCGACCGCGATGGCCGGGATGGAGAGGACCTCCCACTCACCTGGTTCCTTGGCCAGGAGCATCCCCGCGAGATCCGAAGTGTGCCAACGCGTCATCATCAGCACGACGCGGCCGCGCTCCGAGAGACGCGTCGAGCCGTTCGACTCCCACCAGTCCCAAGCAGCCTCGCGGTACGTCTTCGACTCAGCCTCGGCACGCCCTCGCACCGGGTCGTCGATGATCAGCACATCGACAGGTTCACCGGTGATGCCTCCGGAGATCCCGACGCAGATCAGGCCGCCGCCTTGGCGTGTCTCCCACCGACCGGCAGCGTTCGTATCCGACCGGATCACGATGCCGAGCTCGGGGTGCGCCTCGATGTCGCGCTTGATCTGCCGGCCCCAGCGTTCGGCCTTGCCGGCTTCGAACGAGACGATGGCGATCCGGAGCGTCGGGTCTTGCTCGAGCAGCCACGCCGGGAAGCGACGCGACACTCGCTGGGACTTTCCCTCCTGCGGCGGGCAGAAGATCATGAGCCGGTCTATGGTGCCCTCGGCCAAGCGGACGAGCTTGTCGTCGATCAGCTCAAGTACTGGGCTCTGTCGGGTCGACTGGTCGAGCGCCTTGGCCATGATGCCGGGCCGTGGCCACTTGTGCGGGCGATCCTCAAACTGCCGCGCTGCCGCTTCCCACTCGCTCAGCGTCGCCGACATCAGCTGGCGACGAGACGCAGGTGCCGCGGCACTATCTCGCCGACTTTCGACTGCTGCTCGGGGCTCAGCTTGAGGTCGTCGAGGATGCTGCGGATGACGTCAGCGATGATCTTGCCCTGGCCTTCGGCGAGCCGGACGCGCCGCTCCTCGATACCGGCCTTGATCGCCTCAGAGCAGACCTTGACGAGCCGGTCGCTCCACTCGCCGAGCAACTTGAGCCACACGTTGGCGCCGGCCTCGAACGTCGAGCCCCAGTCGTTGCCGCCGGACTTGTCGCGGGTGATGCCCCAGGTCAGCTTCTCGTCGTCGAGGTCGTTGACCCGGTCGCGCAGCCAGGCGACGTAGCCGGCCGTCCACTGCACGGTCTCGAGCAGCGCCTCGGTCGGCGTGGTGTCCAGCCGGCCGCCGAACCGCTCGACCGCCCGTGCGGCGCGTTCCTCGGCCAGCCGGCGCGCGGCCGCGGCCTTGGCCTGCGGCGACTGGCCGCCGTGCTTGCCGCAGACCTTCTGGCCGTCCATCGGCGCGTTCTTGCACGGCCGTGTGCCGCGAGCCGCATGCCCACCGCAAGCGGGCTTCCCCAGCCGTGTCAGATGCGGGTGGTTGCATTTGGTGCAGCGCTTCGCGACCACCGTGACCACCTCCGGGAACGACGAAGCCCCGGCCGGTGAGGTCGCGGTCGGGGCTGTGCGCACACGTGTGGTGCTGTCGAGAAAGGTGACACGCGGGTTAGGCCTCTGTCAAGCGGCCGCGCTGGCGGCCATCAGCTTCTCGATGTGCTCGCGAAGCCGCGGACCGGGATCGAACCACTCGTGACCCGCGCGCAGGTACTCGTTGAACTGCCGTAGACGCTTGCGCTCCAACGTGTAGCCACCGGGCTCCGTAACGAGCAGGCGGGCGTGGGGCGGATATGCGCGCAGCCGCTGCGCCAAGTCGATGGTCGTGCCGATCTTCACAATCGCGTCGAGCTGCACGTAGTAGACGACCGAGCTGCGCGGCGCGTTGTCTGGCAGCCGTGGACTAGGCGCGGCTTCCTGCTGCGCCATGAGCGTCGCTCGCGCCAGCTCGATCATGTCTTGTTGGCTGAAGAACTCGCTAATCACCGCTCCGTGCACCGAGCACACCGGCACGGGCGCGTTGCGCATGATCGGCGATCCGCAAGCGTCCCCGGCACCGTCAGGGATCACACAGAGGCTGCTCATCGTTTGAAATTGTCCCATCGCGCGGTCGAGATCGTAGAGATCGGCACGCGTTCCGACGTCGCAAGCGACCGGCACGCAGTAGCGCCGGATCGTGTTGACGTGCCGGTTGGCGAAGCCGGCAGCCGCAGCGCGCGTGCCCAGCATCCGACCACCGACCAGACGTGACTTCGTGTAGCCGGTCGGCACGCCGTCGCGGTATCTGCTCATCCCGCCTCCTGCTCGTGGATCAGCCGCAGTCTCGCCAACGCAAGTCCCTCCCACGAATTCTTGCACCGGCGACACCGCACGACGTCGATGCCGACTGTCGGGTAGAGCGCACACTGGCAATTAGGGCACTTGCCGATCGGCTTCGGCCACATCGAGTCGCCCGCGCCGGTCGCGACTTGGCGGTGCAGCAGCGCCAGGTCCGCGGCGAAGTCGTCGACCCACAACTGGCGGGAGATCCAGATCCGTTCGCGCCGCAGGACGCGCACCAGCGACGCCACATCATCGCGGATCTGCCAGCGGCCGGCGCGGAACACCCAGTCGCCGTGACTGACCTCGGCTGCGACCGTGCGGCGCACCAGCTGCTGGCCGCTGCGGATGTAGACGCACGTCGCATGACGGCACTGCGCGCACGCCGGGCCGACCGGTCGGCGTCGCGCCGTGGCCGCCTGCCACCAGTCACCGAGCGCCGGCGTCCAGTCCGGCGGCTCGATGCCGCGCTCCTCGAACACCAGGAACACCCACGACGCCAGCGCGTCCGGGATCGACGGCACCGACTCAGCGTCGAAGTCATCCACGTAGTGGATGCCGTTGGTGCGGCGATCCGACAGCGCCATGACGTCGACCCGGCCGGGCGCCGGCGAATGCACCGACGCGGAGCGCCGGTCGCCGCTGGCCGGTCCCGGCACGATCACATCGGGCAGTAGCGCGTACAGGTCCAGGATCGCGGTCAGGGTGCGGTCGATCCAGCCGAAGTGCTTGCGGCAGATCAGGCCGCCGTCGCGGTCCTGGTGGTCGGCGTGCTCAAGCACGCAGTCCGTCTCGAGGCGGTCGTGGCCGGTGCCGAGCTGGCGCCCGCACTTCTCGCACAGCGTCTCGGTCATCGCGCACCTTCCATGGGTTGCGGGGTCTGCGGCGCGTCCACCGGTGCGTTGCCGGGGCGCTGGCTACGGCGCCGCTGGACAGTTCGCCTGGAGCAGCCGAGTCGCGCAGCGATCTCGTTCGCGGACATCCGGCCGCGGTCCAAGTCGTCGATGCGTTGATCGAGGTCATGCCACCGCCACTCTCGGCGTGTGGCGCGCACCGCGTTGTGCGTTTTGGTCATCGAGCCCACCTGGAACTTGCTCACGAGGCGTCAGCCCAAACGAAGGCAGGCTCGGCCGCTTCGGCGATGATCCGCACACCGTAGAGCTCGGTCTCCATCGCTGCCACCAGCGCCGCGGTCGCCGCGGCGGCGTCAGCCTCGGGGACGAAGACCAGGACCTCGTCGTGCACCGGGATCAGCACGCAGTCACGCCAGGGCGTGTCCTGCCAGCGGACCAGGGTGTCGACGAGCAGCTCGCGGGCGGTGCCCTGCACGCAGTAGTTGAACGCCTTGTGCGGCTGGCGCCCATCCAGGTGCACCACGCGGCCGGAGTACGTCTCGAAGGACCGCATGCCGCGCTGCACGGACTGCTTGAGGTCCACGATCCACCGGGCCATGCCGGGTGTCATCGCGTCCAGCGAGGCGGCGATCGCCGCGGCCTCGGCCTGGCTGATCCCGAGCGTGCGGGCGATGCCGGCGATGCCGGAGCCGTAGAGCTTGCCGAAGACGCCGCGCTTGGTGTTGTAGCGGTCCTCCTTGGTGGCGTCGGGTCCGTAGGCCTGCTTGGCGGTCTGCATGTGCAGATCCACGCCGGCCTCGAGCATCGCCCGCAGGTTCGGGTCTCCGGTGAGCGCGGCCGCCACCCGGATCTCCACGCTGGCGAAGTCGGCGCGCACGATCGTGTACCCGGGATCGGCGGTGATGCAGGCCCGGATGCCGCCCTGCCGCGAGAGCTGCTGGAGGTTTGGCCGGACGCAGCTCATGCGGCCGGTGTCGGCGCCCAGCGTGTAGACCGTCGGCCGGGCACGTCCGTCGCCGCGGTGGACGAGCTGGCTGTACGGCTCGAGGAAGAGACCGATCACGGTCTCGTGGTGCTGGTATTCGAGCCGGGCCCGGGCGAGCTCGCCGATCGGTCCGGGATCGTGGCGCAGCGGCTCCACCGCGGCCTTGGCCACGCTGGCGCGGCCGGTCTTGGTCGTCGGAAGTGGCGCGCCGAGTGCGAGTAGCGCGTTGGCCACCTCCTGGTCGCTGCCGGGGTTGGTGATCCCGAAGGTGCGCAGCTGCTCACCGGCGGCCTGGAGCGCGGCCTTGTGCTCGGGCAGTTTGCGGTCCACGTGCTCGCCGTCGATGCGGACGCCAAGGTGGGCCGCACGTGCCGTCGCGCGCTGGGCGATCCGTTCGCGGTGCAGGATCGCCGGCGGTGGTGCCGGCAGCGTTCTGGCCAGCGCCGCGGTGTCCAGCACGTCGCTGGCGTCGTAGCGGATCATCGTCGAGCTCCGGTGGTCCACCTGGGCCCAGCCGGAGCGCTCGATCGGTGTCGTGGCGTCCGTCTGCTTGAGCCAGCCGCCGGCCTTGAAGAGCGCGGCGCGCGCCTCGTCGGCGTTCGGTGCCACGGCGGCGGTGCCGAGCATGTCGCGGGCGAGCTCCTTGAGCCCGTCGGCGTCCGAACCGGTGGACTGCGGATCGGCGAGCAGCGCGGGGATCACCGTGTCGTGCATCCGGTCCCACGCCCGGTCGATGTCGAGCACCTCGGCGATCGCCAGCGGCACCAGGTCGGCGGTGGCCGAGTGGGCATGCAGAATGACGGCGGCCTCGATGCACGCCTTCGCCACCTGCCGGTGCGCCGGGTCGTCAGCGTCGAGCACCGCGGCCACCTGGTCGTTGCCGAGCTGGATCGTGCGCAGCGCGTAGTCGGCGTGCCCGATCGGATACCCGGTGTGTTCGACGTCCACGGTGAGCTCGGCCAGCGCGCCGAAGGCGGTGAGCAGCTCGTGGACCTTTCCGAGCTCGAGCGGGCGGATCGCTCCGTCGCGCGTGACGACCGCCGGGAGCTGCACCAGGTCGCCGGCTGCGTCGGCGATCTTCGCGGCTTTCGCCTCGGCCTTGGCGGCCGCCTTCTGCGCGGCACGCTCGGCGGGGTCGATCTTGGTGCGCTTCGGTTTGACCGGCGCGGGCCGCTCGGGAGCCGGCTTCGGTTGCGCCGCGGCGGCCTTCGCCTCGAGCAGTTTCGCGGTGATCTGGGCCGAGATCGGCGGCGTGGAGGGTGTGGAGGGTTGTGGAGGGTTTGAGGTCGTTCCAGCTCGGTCCTCATGTGCGCGCACATGCGCGCCTGCGTGCGTGCGCGCATGTGCGGTTGTCTGGGATAAACCCTCCAACCCTCCACCAAGATCAATAACAGGTGGCTCTAGCCCAGCGATTTCGGGCCGTTCTTGTGCGTGGAGGGTTGACGGCGAACCGTCCACAAACCCTCCACCGATTGAGGTCAACCCTCCACCGATCCAGGGGGTCCGGGGGCGGAGATGGAGCAGGCGGACATTGCCATCTCGGCGGCGCTCGGCGGGGTAGCCGTGGTTGGTGAGGTCCCTGCCCCACTTGGTCTCGCTCGGGATTCGGTTCGGGTGGGCGTTGCCGTTGCGGCTCCAGCCCACGAACGCCTCGTAGAGCTCCCGGCTGCGGGTGCCCTGCTCGAACGGCTCGGTCTCCTCCTCGAGCCACGTCCGGACCGGGTCCTGCATGACCGCGATCTCCTCGGCGCGGAACCGGTAGGCCTCCGGGGCGTTGGCGGTGAGTGCGGAGTCCTGGTCGGCCAGCCACGCCGCGGCCTCGCGCATCATGGCCGCCAGCACGCCGGGAGCCTCGCGGCGCCAGGCCCGGCTGGTGGTGTGGCCGATCGCCTTGCGGGCGGCACGCACCAGGTCGGGGTCGCCCTCGCACGGCAGCAGCCGGACTCGGCCGCGGACCGCGGGGTCGGTGAGCAGCGGCTCGTCGTTGGCGGTGAGCACGAGCGTGTGGGTGGTGCTGAACGTGATCGGGTTGCGGTTCATCTGGTTGCCGGTGAGGTCGCCGCCGCCGGTCAGCTGCTTGAGCCGCTCCTGGCCGAGCCGGCCGTCGCGGGGGCCCTCGTCGATGAAGGACAGCCGCCGGCCTTTCAGCGCGAAGATGATGCTGGCGTGCGCGTTGTCGAGGCCGTTGAGCAGCCGCGGGTCCGCGGAGTGGGCGTAGGAACCGAGCACGCTCATCAACAGGTGGACAACCTGCGTCTTGCCGCGGTCCTTCTCGCCGATCAGGATCGGCAGCGCCTTGTCGGAGTAGCCGGTCAGGGAGACGGCCAGCACGCGCAGCGCCCAGGCCCGCAGGTCCGGGTCGGGGAAGACGGCCGCGGTGAACGCGTCCCACAGCGGCGTCGGGCGCAACTCCGGGGCGACGCCGGCGGCGCGCATGTGCGGGGTCGCAGGATCTACGGTGGCGGCCAGTGTCGGGCCGTCCAGGCTCATGGTGAGATCCCACGGCATTCCACCGGCCCAGATCAGCCACGGCTCCGAGTCGAGGTCGCCGACGGCCAGCGCGGCCGGGTGGGAGCCGCTCGCGACCACGGCGCGGATCTTCTTGGCGATCGCCGAGCTGGGACCGGCGCTCATCAGGCGCTTGCGGCGGTCTGCTTGCTCGCGCAGCTCCGAGCCCTTCTCGGCGTCCGGATCTCCGCGCGGGACGAGCTCGGCGACCTGGGCGACGGCCCACTCGGACAGGTCGTCGCGGATCTCCCAGTTGGCGCGGCCGCGGAGCAGCCACGCCTTGGCGTCGTAGCCGTAGCGCAGCACCGGGTACATCCGCTGGAGCACCGCCTCCGCGAGACGCTGGTCGAGGCCGGCCTTGGTGTCGAAGACGTGGCCGCCGATCACCTCGAGCGGGTGCAGCAGCTTGGACGGCTGGATCGGTTCGGGCTGCTCGGCGTCTGGCCGGTCGTCACCCGGGGCGGGGCCACCGGGAGTGGCGATCGGGATGCCGCCGATGATCGTGCACGGATCGTTGGCGACCTGGGCGATGCCGACAGCGGTGACGGCCTTGCGGGCGGAGGTGAGCAGCATCCGCTCCCACTCCTCGCCGCGGTCCTCGCCGGCGGTGAGGTTGGCCCAGAGCTCGCTCAGCGTGGGGATGGCGCGGCCGAGGCCGGGATGGCCAACAGCGGCGAGCTGCACGAGATGGTGCACGCGGCCGGTGGCGGTGTCATGCCTCGAGCCGGCGTCGGCCTTGGTGAGCTCGTCGACGGCGGTCATGACTGCGGAGGTGATCTCCGCGCAGGCTGGTCGGTCGTCGGCCAGCAGCTGCGCCAGCAGGTACTCACCGCTCCCCCGGTCAGCGGAGGCCAGCGCCGGATCGGTGGCGCCTTCGCGCAGGCCCGCCACCCACGCCGCGGGGAGCTCGGGTAGCTCTCCGGGCTTCGGCGGCGCCTCGACGACAGCGCCGCTCGGGTCATACCAGCGGTAGATGTCACCGGCCTCGGTGTGCGGGCTCGGCCAGACCACGGCGTAGCGGTGGTGCCGCTGGATGATCTCGACGTCGCCGCCGGCCAGCTTGGTGGCGTAGCGGCCGGGCGGCACGCGGTAGAACGAGATCCGGCTGGGCTGCCCGGCGCCACGGGCGGTACTCGACCAGGTGGCCGGCAGCGGGCCCCACGCGGCCAGCGCGGCCTCGTAGGACTGCTCGCCGTGCTTCTGGATGCCATGCTTCTCGTAGGCGTCCACGTCGATGCCGATCACGCCGTCGGGCATGCGCAGCGCGATCGACCAGCCCGCGTGGCTGGTGGCCCACTGCACGAGCTGCACCGGGTCGGTGTCGATGCCATCGGCCCCGGTGTAGCCGACCGGCGGCGGTGACTTCTCGGGCGGCACCGGCAGGATGGCGGGCCAGCCGGCCTGGTGGTAGGCGACGACGGTGTCAGCGAACGGTCGAGCGAGAACGGTCATGCGGCTGGGTGCCTCCGGAGAGCTTGTGAGACACCGTCTTCGGATACGCCGAAACGGAGAGCGATGGCGGTGATCGACTCCCCGTTCTCGAGGAGGAACTCGAGGTCCTCCGCGGCCGGCAACTTGCGGGCGTGCTGGCTCGTGCTGGGTCGGAAGTTCAGCGCCGACTGGTCGGAGTGGAACGTGGTGACGGAGATCCCCGTCGCGGCCGCGACCTCCCGCTTGGTCATGCCGGCAGCGCGTCCACGGCGGAACACCTCGAGGCGATCGGCGCGGGTCAGCTCGAGGACCAGGTCCTCGTCGCCGTCGACGAGCGCGCCGGCCAGCACAGCTAGGACGCGGTCCTCGTCGTAGCCGGTCGCGTTCGGCACCGCGGTGACGTCGTCGATGCTGTCCTCGTCCCACGCCATCGGCGGGAGCCAGCCGAGATGGGCGGCGTAGTTGCGGGACCTCGAAGCGGCGATCTTGTCGCGGTGGTGCTTCTCCGCCGGTGCGGTGCTCCACAACGCGTTGTAGAGCTCGACGACACGGCGCGCGGTCTTGGTCGTGACCCGGCGGCGGCCGTGGACGATCGCGGTGAAGTTGGCCGGCGTGAATCCCAGCTGCCTGGCGAGCTTGGACTGTGACCAGCCGATCGCCACGAGCGCCTGGAGGCGCCGGTACGTGCCGGTGGGCTCGACGACAGCTCCTGGCGCCAGCGTCGCCGCCACGGTGTTCTCGGGCAGCGGCACGACCATCAGCCGGACCGCGGTCTCCCAGCGGACTCGGGCAGTTGGCTTCTGCACGCCGTTGGCCCTGCGCTTGCCGTACATCAGCTTCCAGAGGGTGCCGTGGCCGATGCCGGAGACCTTTGCGATGCGCTTGAGCCCGACGCCGGCGTCCATCAGGGCGCGGACGTGCTGGCGGGCAGGCTCGGCGTCGACGTAGGGCTGCCAGCGGCCGTATGCGGTGTCTCGTATCCGGCGGCGCTCGGTGGCGGCGTTGACGTTCGCGCAAGGCCAGCAGCGGCATCGGTCGAGCACGTAGCAGGCCCGGGTGCCGTGCTCGTGCTGGGCGACCTTGTGCAGGCACGGCTTCGGGGTGCGGTCGACCGCTGCGCGCTGGGCGTCGCCGCGACGCTTGCTCTCCGCGATCCGCCGGTAGCGCTCGCAGGAGTGCTTGCGCAGCGCGTAGGCAGCCGCGCCCGCAGTGGTGGGCTTGCTGACGAAGCCGCACTCGTGTGAGGTGACAACGTCGCGAACGGTCGAGGCCTTCGTCATCACGTCACCGCCGTGGCGGTGAGCGGTCGGTTGGACCAGAGCACCTCGGTGCGGACTCCGCGGTTGCCGGCTGCGCCACCGTTCGTGGTGGCCTGGAACGTCTCGCGGTACCAACCTTCATAGAGCTCGTCATAGAGCGGGCTGTCGTAACCCGAGAGCAGCACCGTCGCTTTGGCGTCGTTCAGGAGCTTGGCCAAATGGGCGTGCTCGTCCGGCAGGCACATCTCGACCAGGTAGTTGCGCCCTGATCGCGTGGAGCGAAGGTAGGGAGGATCGACGTACATCACCACACCGCGCTCGACGGACCCGTACTGCTCGATCAGCTCCAGCGCGGGCCGGCATTCGAGCGACACGTGCTGGAGTCGGGCCGCGACCGTGGCCATGCGGTCCACGTAGGCCTCGAGGTAACCGGGCATCCCGATCGACGAGCCGCGGGGCTTCACGTAGTTCCGCCAGCCGGTCCTGCGCTGCGTGCCGCCGCGGCCCTGAGAGATTCGCACCCACACGCGACGGGCCACCTCAACCTCGTCCTCGAGTGGATCCTCGTCGACCAGGAGGCAGCGCTGGTATTCGCCGCGCGAGTGGGGCGTGAGGGCACAGACGCGCATCAGGTCCTCGGGCTGGTCCCGCAGCACCCGCCAGAACGTCATCAGCCGGCCGTCAAGATCGTTGATCGTCTCCATGGTCGACGGAGCCTTGGCCAGCAGCACCGACGCGCCACCGCAGAAGGGTTCGACGTAGTGCTGGTGCGGCGGCAGCAGCGCGGCGATCTTCGGAGCGAGGATCGTCTTGCCGCCGAAATATGCGAACGGAGGCTTCACCGCGCTGCTGCCTTCCTGCTGAGGGGGTCGACCGCGATGCCGGAGTGCACGGCGGCGTAGAGGGCGTGCCGGGCGGCGTCACGCGCGTGGCCCATGCCCTTGGTGGGCGCCAGCAACCCGGCGGCGTCCAGGCGCAGGTCGCTCGCCCACGGCTTGACCAGCGCTGCCGGGCGGGTGACCACCTCGAGCGCGGTGCCGGCGGCGTGGTCCATGCCGAGGGCCTGCAGCTCGGCGATCAGCGCCCGGGTGATGCGGCCGGCCACCGCGGTGCCGCTGCGCCCGGCGCGGGTGCTGACCACGAACTGCTCGACCGCCAGCAGCGGCCGCGCGAGTTCGGAGTCCAGGAGTGCCTCGACAATCGTCTTCACCGCGCGGGAGCCGTGCACCTGGACCAGCACGCGGTCGAGCAGCTCGGTGCCGTAGGTGAGCGACGCGATGCCGGTGGTGACGCCCGGGTCGACGCCCACGACGAGGGCCGTCATAGCGGCCACTCGGACAGGACAGTGCCGTTGGCAGCGAGCGCTAGATGCGGTCCCGTATGGCCGGCCCCGAGCGAACAGAAGAGCGGGATGCCTTCGCGGGGAGCAGCGTGACCGCAGTACGGCACCCCGGGCCGATCCGCAGCCTGCTGGCGCTTCTCGATCTCGCGCCGGATGTACCAGGCGGCCTTCTCGAGGTCCTCGATCGCGTCGCCCTTGAGGTCGGCGCGCCAGATGTACTTGAGCGCGTTGCCGAGGTTGAACCCCATGTGCTCGGTGATCTCGATGCACTCGATGCCGCTGGGGTGCGAGGTGTAGTGACTCGGGTGGTTGACGACGTCCTCGGCCATCACGCACTCACCGCCGCGTGCCGCCCCGGCTGACCCGGTGCGGTGGCCAAGAGCATCTGCACGTCCTCGGTGCAGTCCGGGCAGAGCGTGCGGTTGACGAGTGGCCTGCTCGTTACGGTGACAACCGACCAGCCCGCTGGGTCGGTGATCAGGCCGTTGACCTTCGGCCGCTCGGCGGTCGTCTCGCAGCGGCTGCAGCCGACCGTCTGCAGCGCCGCCAGCGCGGTCACGCCGCGACCTTCGGGCGCTGGAGCAGGCAGAGCTCACGAGCGGCGTCCGGGTCGGCCGCGATGTAGCGATCGGCGTTGGCGGCCGCCTTGGACTCGATCCGGAGCTTGAGGCAGAACTCGCACCACGGCTTGCCCTGGTCGTGGATCACGCGACCCTCGATGGGCAGACCGCACGAGGTGCAGTCGGGGCTGAACGTGGGCATGGCTAGCTCGCCTTCTTGATCGGGGTGACGGAGGCGCCGCCGAGGAGCTCGGCAGCGATGCGGGGGTCTTGGACGAGGTCGGAGAGCTGCCCGGCGCGCTCACGCAGCACCGCGCGCACGCGGGTGTCGAGGGTGTCAGCCGCGACGATGTCGACGATCTCGGTGCCGCGGGTCTGCTTCATGTCGCCCTCGGCACGGTCCTCGGCCTGCAGGGAGTCGACGAGCGACCAGGGCCGCTGCAGGAACACGAGCGTGCCGGCGGCCGAGAGGGTGATGCCGACGCCGCCGGCCGCGGTGGTGGCGCAGATCAAGTCGAGCTGGCCAGCCTGGAACGCGGCAATCGTCTCGGTGCGGTTCTTGGCCGTCTGGCCGCCGATGACGTAGCCGACGCGCAGGCCGGCCTGCGCCGCGGCCTCGCCGGCAAGCCGCGCCAGCTGCGCGGACACTGCGAAGGCGACCGTCTGCTCGCCCGGGCGCTCGGCGAGGACCTCGAGCAGCGCGTCGACCTTCCAGCTCGGGTTCTTGAGCTCGACGTGCACGTGACGCTTCTCGATGACACCGCCGAGACCGTCGTCGACGTGCTCGATGGTGACCTCGACGTCGGCGGCCGCGCACGACAACTGCGAGAGCAGCGTCATCTGCGAGAGGACGTCCATGACCGAGAGCTCCTGGCCGTCGGGCAGCTCGGCGAGCATGTTCTTCTCGAAGTCGTCGTAGGCCTTCCGGTACGCGGCGGGCAGCTCGACGGTGCGGACGCTGTAGACCTTCGGCGGCAGCTGGTCCATGACGTCGGCGCGCGCGACGCGGCGGTGCTGACCGAGGATGGTCAGCCGGAACTCCGCCTCGCTGTGCGGGTTGAGGCCCAGGATCGACTCGCCGTAGTCGACGGTCGGCACCACCGAGCAGTACCGCGGCACCCAGCGCTCGCGCGACGGCCATGCGCCCGGCGCGAGGCATACCAGCGCGGGCCAGAGGTCGGCGGGGTGGTGCGTTATCGGCGTGCCGGACAGCGCCGCGAACTGCTTCACGTTGCGCGCCAGCCGCCGCACGGCGAGGCTCTGCTTGGCCGAGGGGTTCTTGATCCGGTGGCACTCGTCCACGACCAGGGACCGCGCGTCGAGGGCCACCAGCGGCGAGTTGCGCGGGTTGGTGTCCTTGGCGTCGGCCCGGGCGGTGTCGTAGCTGGTGACGTAGACGTCGGCGTGACCGAACAGGCCGTGCCGACGCTTCGGGATACCGCGCCACGCGACGGTCTTCCAGTACGGCGCCCAGTCGCGGAACGCCTGTACCCACGGGTCGACGACGCTGGCCGGGCAGACCACGATGATCGGCAGGCCGCCCAGCTGGCCCTCACCGGCGAGCTCGCCCAGGCCGAGGATGGTGGTGATGGTCTTGCCGGTGCGGGGCTCGTCGAAGATCAGCGCGCGGCCGGTGCTGGCCATCATCAGCGCGCCGTCGACCTGGTAGGGCCTCGGCACGAAGCCGTCCGGGATCGGCACAGTCAGCTGGCCGGTGGGCGGCGTCGTGCGCCTCGAGGCCTGGTCCAGGATCCACTCCTGCAGTCGCGGGCCCGGGACGAACGCCGGGCCGTAGGTGGCCGACAGCTGCACGACCGCCGCCCAGGTGAGCTGGCAGAGCAGCGCACCCTTCGGCTCGCTCGGCTTGAACAGCGGCGTGAGCGCCTGCAGCTGCTTGGCCATGAACGCCACGTCCTCGACGGGGCCGCTGGCGATGATGACGATGCGCTGGCCGTCCGCGTGGATCTCGGCGTGAACGAGCGGGCTCATGCGGCAGCCACCAGGGACTGGCGGTGGGAGCACGCGGCCGCCCGGACGGCGCCTCGGTCTTCGCCACGAGCGATTTCGCTGCCTTCGAAGAGGGCAACCCATTCAGCGCCACGAAAATGGCGGGTGACGCTGTAGCGCTCGTCGTAGGCGTAACCGGCTTGGCCGAGCTTCCGACGTCGACGGATGCGAGCAGCGCAGGGACGCCACTCGGCGCACAACGGGAGACCGAGCCATAGGACCTTAGCCACGGTCGTGTCCGCGCAATACTGGCAGGCCGCAGTCGCGTTCCGCTTGCTGCGCGTGGGCCTGGAGGCGGGGGGGGTCTTACGGATCGACTGCAGCTCGGCCTCGAGCTCGGCGATGCGAGCGAGCGCTGCCTGCAGCTGATCCTCTGCGATGAGACCGGCGGTCACCGTCGCTCCTTTGCGTGTGTGCCTTCGAATTGGGGAGATCCGCACGGCGGCCGCTGGAAGGGGACGGCCGCCGTGCGAATCTGGGGCGCCTAGCTGCGGGGTGCGGTCATCTGCTCGAGCAGCGCAACCTGATCCGGTGAGAGACCCGCCGGCGGCTGGATGGGCTGACTCGCCGGAGATGCTTGGGCAGCTGGCGGGTTGAAGGCCGGGGCCTGCGGCTGCGCGAACTGCTGCGCCGGGACCTCGGTGGAACCGGGGAACGCCTGCTGCACCATGCCGACGGCCTGGGCCATCTGCTGGGCAGCGGGGTCGTACGCCGGCTGCTGCGGCGCGTACTGCACCTGGGGCTGCTGAGCCGGACCCTGCGGAGCGACCGGCTGCTGCGGCACCGGTGGCTGAGCCGTCTGCGGGGCAACGGGGAGTGCCATCGCACCGTTGGGGCGCTGGTAGACGACTGCCACCTGCTTGGCCGGGTTCATCCCCGCACCGGTCTGACGCTCACCGGTGTAGGTGATCGAGATGATCGCACCGGCCTCCGGCGGTCCGGCCGGAGCCCCGGCCTCGGCCATCGCACGGCTGAGCTCGTCGCGAGCCTGCCCCTTGACGAACCAGGTACCGAGACCGTCCGGGTGCTCGGGCGACGGCTGCATCTGCAGCGGCACTTTCATCACGAACTTCGGGCGCCCGTCCTTGAACGTCTGCGGACGGCCCATGGTGTCGGTCTGCTGCTGGATGTCCCCCTGCGAGATCGGCCGGGTGACGATGCCGACGTACTGCGTGCCGTAGGGCTTCTGGTGGAACGACAGCGACTTGCCACCGCCGGCCGAGGGCTGACTGTAGAAGTCGTCGATCGAGCCCTGGGCCAGTGGCGGCTGCGCCGGTGCGAACTGCGCCGGCGGGTAGC
This sequence comes from Jatrophihabitans sp., assembly GCA_025963285.1. Lineage (GTDB taxonomy): Bacteria > Actinomycetota > Actinomycetes > Mycobacteriales > Jatrophihabitantaceae > JAOPUX01. Next base: position 437 of record JAOPUX010000128.1, on the reverse strand, counting down.
CCTGAGCCGGGGGGAACTGCTGCCCGTAGGCCGGCTGGGCCGGGTACTGGGGCTGTGCGTACTGCTGGGGCAGCTGGCCCGGCGCACCGGGGTAGCTCGGTGCAGCCGGGTACTGCGGCGTCGGCGGCGTAGGCGGCGGCGTTGGCGGGGGGTATCCCTGAGGGACGTACCCCGGGTAGGTCGGTGCGGACATTGCGTGCTCCCTTCGAGAGCATTGGTGGGGTGTTCGGTCGGTGCGAGAGGTGGTGGCAGTTGTCAGTGGGTGGTGACCATGCAGGCGTAGGCCTGGGCGATCTGCTCCTCGGAAACCTCGACCCGCACGTGCCGGGTGAGTTCGTCGAACAGGTCGCACGCCCGATGGGCTAGGGACAGACGAGCTCCCGTCTGACCACGTGCGTAGGCGGCGGCGGCGGCGTCGGCGGCGTAGGCGGCGGCGT
>JAOPUX010000116.1 GCA_025963285.1 Jatrophihabitans sp. | reverse complement strand
GAGTAGGCGGCGGCGTTGGCGGCGGCGTAGGCGGCGTCGGCGGCGTAGGCGGCGTAGGCGGCGGCGTTGGCGGCGTCGGCGGCGTCGGCGGCGTAGGCGGCGTTGCGACACTCCCGAGCAGTTTCAGGTGAGGGGTTCTTGACCCATGCCTCTGCCGCTTCGATCGCCCGGACGGTCGCGACTTCGTACCGCGGGGGCACGAATTCGAGCACGGCGCGGGCCTGGTCGATGGCGATCTGCACCCAGACGCGGTGACGCTCGTCTGGTGACAGCGGCAGGGTGCCGGTGCCGACGGTGCGGTGACCGAGATCCAGCACGGCGATCGAGCACGCCGGGCAGAGCAGGTCACCGTCGCGGTGCGTGCAGATGTTGTCGTTGACCTTCTGAACGATGCGGGCGAGGACCGGGTCGGCGCAGTCGGGCATGTCCGTGATCTCGGTGTCGCCGTTCTCCCAGCTGATCAGGTTCATGGCGCAGCCCTTTCCGCTGCCGGCCCGGTGTGAGCCGACGGCGAGGCGGAGCGGTTCGGTGATGTCATGCATTGCGGTGCTCCTTTCGAGAGCGGTTAGTGGGTGGCGGTCCCGGGGCATCCGGGACCGCCATCTCGTGCGGATTGCGGCCGGTAGAACGGGCAGAAGTAGCACTCGTCGGAATCAGGGGTCAGTGGGATTTGGTCGAGGGATAGCCGGCCGGCATGCAGCTCAGTGGCATAGGCCTGTCGAGTTGCGGTCTGTGCGAAGACCTCGGAGATGAGGTCGGCGTTCTCGGGCAGCAGCTGCCCGTCGTCCCCGGTGAGCGCCCGCTCCCAGACGTAGAGACCGTCCAGGCTCGAGGCGGTCGCCGGGTAGGCGGCCAGCACGACCCGCCGCACGGGAAGCCCGAGCAGCAGGTAGCCGAGGCCGTACAGCAGGAGCTGCACGACGTACTTCCTCGACGGGCCCTTGGCCGAGCGAACCTTGGCCATGGAGGTCTCGCCGAGAAACTTGTGGTCCGCCAGCGCCTGCTCGACCGCGTCGTACAGGTCGGCGGTGCCGGGGTGGTCGGGGTGCGGGTGGACGCGCTGCTCCACCACCCAGCGGAGAAGGCCGCGCCTGCCGTTGTCGGCCATGAAGGCCTCGGCGGCGTAGGCGTGCAGCGCGGTGCCGCGGATCGACGGCCACGGGTCGTTGACGTGGTTGGTCGTCGGGAGGCCGGCCATCTTGCCGGCGACCTGGCGATCGCACGCCACCCCGAGCTCGGACGGCCCGAGGTGCAGCTGCAGGCTCCGCGGCGCCCGGGCGGCGTGATCGGTCAGCACGCGCCGGAGCTCGGTGGCGTAGCGCGACGCCCACGGCGACGAGCCGTTCAGCGGCGCGGGCGCGGCCGCCATGAAGTCCGCCGGCGTCGTCGTGACCGTCATGAGCGGCCTTCGATCGCGAGGATCCGGGTCGGCAGCGTGCCATCGAGAGCTGCTGCGTTAATCATCTCGATTACTTGCTCGCCAACGGTCTGTCCAGTTGGCAGCGCGATGTACGCGAGGAAAGCCTGGTCGAAACTCTCGATCCCGGCGTCGACGGATTCAAGCTTCGCCTTGATGCAGAGAAGGAGGCCGCGCCATCGGGCCTTACGTTCCTGATCGAGAGCAGCTCGCGCCTGAGCCTCGGTGCGCTTCCGTCCGCTGAACGGCTTCCCGCTCGCCCACCAATGCTTGTCAGCAAGCTGAGTGGGGAGCGGCAGGACCATCTTGATCTTGCGGTCGTTGATGACGAAGGCGACTATCCCTCGGTCTTCGTCCTCGCCGAACATGAAGCTCGATGCCTTGAAACGGCGCAACGTCGACTGGATCTCGGCCTGCGTCTTGTCGACCGACACGGTGGTGTTCTCTGCGTAGACCATCAGGCCGCTACCCCGCAGCCTTGACGTAGCCGTGCTCGCGCCGGCGGTGGAGTGCACGGCCCTGAGGGGTGTCGAACGCCCGATCGCAGTTCGGGCAGGGGTAGGCGCCGGCTACCCGGTTTGAAGCGGGGGGGGTCCGCTTTACCTTCACCTGCGAACGCAGCTCAGCTAGGCGCTCCTCGAGCTTCTCCATCTCTGCCCGGGCAGCTGCGGACGCTTCCTCGGCCTTGCGCTTGGCCTCGGCGGCCGCCCGTTCCTCGTTCAAGCGCAGGCGGAGTCGGGCCACGTCGCCGGTGATCTTCTCGGCGAGCTTGGCCACCTTCGGCGATCGCTTGCCGGCCAGGAGCAGCTGCTCGATGGTGGGCTCGACCAGGTCCCGGATCGGCGTGGGCTCGCTCGGCTGTCGCACCGGCGGGACCACCGGAGCGGGCTGCGCGGCCTTCGCCACGTCAGGTCGGTACTGCTTGCACCTGCAGTCGGCGGTGCACTCAGGTGCGAATCCGCGTACCTCGTGCCGAGCCTTCGTGTGGCCGCACAAGCACTTCGCGAACACCGGCGCGGTCATCAGTCGACCTGCCGAATGTTCTCCGGCGCGATCTCGGACAGGGCCTGGTCGTATGCGGCGCGGTAGGCGACCGCATAGGCGTCATCGCCGCCGACGCCCTCGCTGATCCCCCGACCCGCAAGTGCGTCTTGCCGGCCGTCCTCACGGCCGTAGTCGGCGTCGGTCCAGTCCGCGCTCACGACGACACTGCTTCACGCTCGCGGAGCCGCGTGTCTGCTGCGTCGCGCATGTCCGCTGCCTGGTCGAGCAGCTGCTTGCACGCGAACCGGATGCCGTCGACGAAGGCTTGCTGAACAGCCTGCGCGGTACGGCTGTCGGCCATCGCGTCCTTCGCGAGGCCGCGCCAGATTTCTACCGGGTACCGCGCACTCAGCGCGGTTGCGTGACAGTCGAGCATCGTGGCCTCGAACAGGCTGCGAGCGGGGCTCTCTGGCCACACCTCGGCCTCGACGGCCGTCATGCCGACACCTGGCGCAGCGTCCAGGCCGTGCTCGGCTTGGCGTACGCGGTGTAGATCTCCGGGTGCTCCTCCTTGAGCTTGGTGGAGTCGATCCGGTAGCTGGTGACGGCCATCAGCCGCAGGGGCTTGGCCAGCGACTCGCTGACCAGGTCGATCGACGTCTCACCCGGCGCGGCCTCGGTGAGCTCCACCTTGATCGCGTCGGTGATCGCCTTGAGCTTCTTCTCGGCCTCGTCCTTCTCGGCCTTGACGGCGTCGTAGAGGCCGGCCAGCTGGTCCAGCTTGCTGCGGCCGCGCGGCTTGACGACGGCGCCGCCGGTGGGCTTCTCGATGGTGGTCATGGCTCACTTCCAGACGTTCAGGCGGCGCAGGCCGCGGATCAGGGTGCGGTGGTAGGCGCGGCGGACGAGCCGCTGCGCGAGGCGGCCGTGCTGGGCGGCGTTGAGGTCGCCGGCGGTGCGCGAGGCGAGGTACAGGTCGCGGGAGAGCTTGTTGAGGTTCATCGCCGGGCCGCCCGTCGGACCTCGAGCTCGTCGACGATGGAGATCGCCCGATCGGCGTGGCGGATGAAGGCCTGCATGCTCGGCCGTTCGGTGGCGAAGTCGCGCAGGTGCCGCCGGTAGTCCTCCACCGCGGCGGCGAGGACGCGCTCGCTGCCGAGGCTCTGCCGGGCGCACTCGACGGTCTCGGAGAGCTGGCAGAGCCGCTCGATGTTCTCGAGGACCTCGTCGGCGTCCAGGTCGGGACGGTGTGCTCGAATCAGCTCGACCATCTGCGCGATGAGGCCGCAGTCGGGGAAAACCGCGACGACGGTTTCGATGACGTACTCGCGCCGCTCGACCGGGTGGCTCGGGCAGCTCTGGTGCTCGCGGTGCGGCAGTGAGAGGCCGTCAGCGGTGTGCGTGGCGGTCATCGGGCGAATCCCGCCGCGAAGAGGACTGCTGCGACGGCAAGCACTGCGAGCCCCGCGGCCATGAACGTGTAGGCGAGCGGTCGGTCGTTGACGCCGTCCGGGTGGTCGTGTCCGGTAATCTGCTGCATGACTGCTTCCCTTCCAGGGGTTGTGTGGTCTTGGCGGGTCGGTGTTCGTGCACCGGCCCGCCGCCGCTCAAGCGGTCGCTTTGCGTTTCTTGGGCGCGTTGTGGCAGGCCCGGCACCCGCGCGTCGGGTACGGACCGCCGTTGTTCTTCCAGCGGGTGTTCTCTGGCGTGTACTCATGGCCCTGGTCGCAGTGCGTCTTGAGACGCCGATGCGGACTCCGCAGGCTGTTCTCGCGGTTCGTCACAGGCTCCAAGTGGGCCGGGTTGCAGCAAGCGCGGTTCCGGCACAGGTGGTCGAGCTGGAGGCCGGCCGGAATCTCGCCGACCAGTACGCGATAGGCCTCGCGGTGGGCCGTCGTCGGCCGCTGACCCGTGGGGTACCACTGCCCGTAGCCCGGCTTTGTGAGACTCGCCGTCCAGAGCCAGCAGCCCGTCGTGGGATCGACGGCCACCTTGCGCCAGAAACGCTCCGGGAGCCGCGGGTCACCGAGAGCGATAGGCGCATCGCTGGTCTTGGGGATGCGATCCGCGGCGCGGGTGGCCTCGATGCGGGCCGTCATCTCCTCGAGCGAGAAGCGGCCGGAGCGGTAGCCGTAGGACAGGCGCGCAGCCTGCTCGGGCGTGCCGCGGCGGATGCTGAGCTCGGCCTCGGCCAGCGAACGGCCGAATGCCTCCCACGCCGGGTCGCTCGGCTCCTCGAGCCGGCGCGCCGCGGTCACGCGAACCTCAGCGCGGTCGGACGGACCTGGACGCGCTTGCCGGTGGTCCAGAGCCGCACCGCGACGAAGCCGCCCTTGGCACTGAGCACCAGGCCTCGCTCGCCGTCCACGGTCACCGCAGCGCCCCGCTTGGCCGGCACGCCGTACCAGGCACGGACCCACGCCATGCGGCCCTCGGCCGGGAGTGCGGTCATCGGTGGCTCCGGCGCAGTTCACGCGCCTTGGCGTACGCGGCCAACTGCGCGGCCGCGATTACCTCAGACCGCTCGAGTGCGTCGAGACGCGCCAGCGCTGCGGAGAGCAACTCCACGACGATGGGCTCTGTATCGGCCTGGGCGGTCACTTGGACGCTCCGACCGGAACGCCGCGCTCGACCGGCTTGCGCAGCGGTCCATGCCAGACGTTCATCGGCTCGATGCCGAGAGCCTTGGCCCAAGCGGTGAGGAGTCGCTCGCTCGCCTGCTTGCCGCCCGTCTCCACGTTGGAGATGCCAGCCTCGGTGATCGAGACGCCTTGCTCGCCGATGCGGTCCGCCAGCTGCTGCATGGTCCATCCGCGGATCAGGCGCAAGTCACGGATTCGCACCATTGGCCCTAGCGGCTCGATCGCTGTCATAGGGCAAAGATAGCGACAAGCCACGACAAGCACAAGGGCTAATCGCTAGCTTTGTGTACGAGTCCCGTATTTGCTGGGAACGACAAGCTTGTAATTTCGCTATCTAGCGGTTTCCTAGCGCTCCGACTTGTCGAAACTGCGCTAGACCTGTCGTAACTTGTGCTGGGAAGCTCATGTCATGAACGACTACCCGCAGACCCCGAACTACAAGCGTCTCGGCGAGTTCGTGCTGGCTCGCCGCAAGGAGTTGCGGCTCACCCAGGAGGCGGTCCAGGCCATGGGCGGACCGTCGCCGGCCACGCTTCGCTTAATCGAGCAGGGGCACGAACTGGAGTACAGAAACGGGACGACCGAGCCACTCGAGGATGTGCTGCAGTGGGAGCGCGGCGCTATCTCGGCTGTCCTTCGTGGAAACTACGACGTCCCAGCGCCGCAGCCCCGCGGTTCTGTCAGTGGTGACGATCAAGATGGCGGGGTCTTGCTCGACATGCCCCGCGACGTCCTCGAGGGGCTGAGTCCGCTCGAGCGGGAAGAAGCGATCACCGCAGCGAAACTGAGCCTCTACGAGAAGGCGCGCGAAATCCGAAGGCGAGAAGAGAATTGACCTACAACCCGTGGCAGGACCTCGCCGATCGGCACCCCCAAATCCACGCTGAGTGGACGGACATCGCACCAGTGCGCGCTGCGTGGATTCGCCGAGAGCGCGTGATCCTCATCGACGCCGCACTCAACAAGATCGAACGCCGCTGTGCGTTGGCGCACGAGATCGCGCACATCGATGCCGGGGACCGTTCGACGCCGCTGTGCTGGTTCGACCGGCGCCAGGAGAACCGGGCGGACATCCTGGCAGCTCGCCGACTCATCGACCTCGAGAGCCTGGTCGCGGTCTATCGGCTCACCGACAACATCCTCGAGGCGGCCGCCGAGCTCGAGGTGACGCTCGATGTGATGGTCCTGCGCGCGGGCACACTCCGCGCTCCCGAGAAGATCGCGCTCGTGAACGCGCGCGCCCGGCACGAGGTGGTGGCGTGATGAGGTCGATCCTGATCGGGGCTGCGACGGTGGTCCTTATTGCTGGATGTTCGAGTTCAGGGGGTTCGACGGCGGGGGCGCCGGTTAGCGCTACGCCGTCCACGCCGACCGGCCGTTACCTCGCGGCACTGCGTCACCTCAAGCTATCTGAGGGGTCGTTGGACTCGTACGACGATTCGACGCTCACAACGGTCGGCAAGGGCGTATGTAGTGACCTAGCTGCCACACCTGACACAACGCCTAGCGACGAGGCCAACACGCTCGTGCGGGCCGGTTGGGACGCCGTCCCAGCTGAGGCCGTCGTCACCGAAGCCCGTAAGTACCTCTGCTGACCGTGGCCAAGCTCCGACCCGTACCCGACGCGCCGCCTCGGGCGATCGCCTACATCCGCGTCTCGAAGGAGCGCGACGAGATGATCAGCCCCGAGCTGCAGGCGACCGCCATCGCGGACTACTGCGCGAGTCGCGGGTACGAGATCGTGGAGACCATCACCGACCTGGACCTGTCCGGGCGCTTGTGGAAGCGCCGGCGGGTCGAGGCCGCGGTGCAGCTCATCGAGTCCGGCGGGGCTGACGTGCTCGTGGTCTGGAAGTGGAGCCGCGTCGCGCGCAACCGGCTGGACTGGGCCATCGCCGTGGACCGGGTCGAGGCGGCGCACGGGCGGCTGGAATCGGCCACCGAGCCGGTCGACGCCACCACATCGACCGGGCGGCTGGCCCGCGGCATGCTCGCCGAGTTCGCCGCCTTCGAGTCCGACCGAATCGGCGACGTCTGGCGCGAGGTGCACGCACGGCGCACCAAGCGCGGCCTGCCGGCCAACGGCAAGGCGCGGTTCGGTTACCGCAATATCGACGGAGTGCACGAGCCCGACCCGGACACCGGTCCAGTCCTCGCCGAGCTCTACCGCCGCTACGTCGCCGGGGAGTCGATGGCGTCGCTCGTCGTCTGGCTCAACGGCGAGGGCATCCGCACCGTCGCCGGGTACTCCGCGCGCGGCGGCGGCCCCTGGTCGCCGACGTCGCTGCGCGTGATGCTCGACAATGGTTTCGCGGCCGGCTATATCACCGTCCGCGGGGAGCGCCAGGCGGGCGCACACGCGCCGCTGATCGACGCGCAGACGTGGGAGGCCTACCAGGCCGCGCGCATCCGCCGGCGGCGTCTCAGGCGCGCTGAGAGCTCGCAGTACCTGCTGTCCTCGATGGTCTGGTGCTCGTGCGGGTCCAAAATGGGCTACGGCTACAGCAAGACCAGCAAGAAGGCCATCCTGCGCTGCCTCAAGTCCACGCAGCCCGGAGCGGCGCGGCACCCCAAGGCGTACGTCACCGCCTCGCTGGTCGAGGACCTGGTTCGCGAGTGGGTGGAGGGCGAGGCCTCCCGCGGTCAGCCCTCGGCCGACCAGGCCCTCGCCGACGCAGCCCGGGCCACGCGCCGCAGGTTCGACGCCGACGCGCTCGGCCGCGAGGTCCTCGAGCTGGACAAGGCGATCAGCCGGCTCACCGTCGACCGGGCCCGGCGGCTCGTCCCGGAGTCGGCCTACCAGCTCGGCCTCGCAGAACTCACCGTCCAGCACAGGCTCGCCAAGGAGCGGCACACGGTCGCCTTGGCGGATGCGGCCGCGCCGCTGAACACGGCTATCGTGGCTGACCTGGCAGCGCATTGGGACGAGTACGGCCTGGAGTACCTGCGCGACTCGCTACGCCAGGTGATCGAGCGGGTGACGGTCACCGGCGGGCCGCCGCTGACAATCGACGTCGTCACGAAATAGCCGGGTGTACAGACACCTAGTCATCGTCATGACCCACGTCTGATTACGACGGCCGAGAAGTGTCAGACCCGGCTCGTAGCGTCGAGGCCATGGAACACGACCACCCCACCGACGCCGAACTTATTACCTACGCCGGCCGGTTCTACCGCCGCCCGGGCGCCCGTGAGCAGGCCGTCCGCGCCGAGCTCCGGCTCAGCGCCACGCGGTTCTGGCAGCTGGTGATCGCGGTGCTCGACTCCCCCGGTCGCATCGCTGCTCTTCCTCAGGATCTCTGGCCGGTCGTGAAGCGGCTCGACGAGGAACGACTCCGGCGGATGCCGAAGGCTGGCTAGACGCCCCAGGTGGTCGCGCCGCACGTCCGGCACTCCCAGCAGCGGCGCATCACATCGTCGGGGGCCTTCGCCTGGCTGACCTGCATGTTGCCCTTGAGCCGGTGGCCGTTAGGGCACTCCGCCGGCGCCAGCTCGACGATCTCGGCGTCCTTGCCGGTCGGCACCGTGCTGAACGGGAACGAGGCGAACCGGGGGTCTCCGTCGTGGGTGAACTCGGCCATGTCGGAGACCGTAACGTCCGCCAACGACGAAAAGCAGCCCCACCCGGCCGAAGCCAGGTGGGGCTGCTTGTACTGGTCGAGATCTAGAAGCTGATGACGAGTAGGCCGTCCGCGCCAGCACCGCCGTTGCCGCCAGCGCCCCCTGCTCCACCGCCACCGCCACCACCACCGCCGCAGCCGGGAACGGTCGCCGTGGTGCCGTTCGCGCCGTTGGCGGTCGCTGTCGGGGTACCTGATGGCGCGTCGACGAGCTGGCCCGGCGAGGTCGCCGCGTTGCCGCCGGCGCCGCCCTTCGGCGTTGCGGTGCTCGGTGCGCCACCGCCACCGCCGATCACACTGCCCTGCGCCAGGCTGTAGCTGTTCGAGACGCCTCCGCCGCCGGGGATGCCCGCGACGGTGTTGCCTCGCGCCGCTCCGGTCGCCGGGAGACCGCCGCCTACCGTCGCGGTGGACTTGCCGGTGCTGGCGCTGCCTCGTGAGCCGCCGAGCGCGGTGTAGGTGACGCCGTTGATCGTCACCGTGGTGTTGCCGCCACCGGTGCCGGCCGAGCCGCCGTTGCCGGCCGCGCCCGTCGAGGCAGCCCCGCCCGCAGGGCCCGCGCCTCCCGTGCCGATCGCGACGATGTACGTCGTGCCTGGGACCAGGCCGGTGACGAAGACCTCGGTCACCCCGCCGGCACCACCACCACCACCACCGGCCTGGGTGCCGATGCCCGAGGTGAGCGCGTCTGATCCCGCCGCCCCGCCCGAGCCGCCGGCGCCGACGAGCCGGAACCAGGCCTGGGTGATCCCATTCGGACAGAGCCAGTTGGTGACGGCCGCGCCGAAGACCACCACGTGGCCGCCGGCTTCGTACGTCCAGAACGACTGTTCCGTGGCGTCGAAGAATGCCCGTGTCGTGCGCGCGACGGAGCAGTAGCCCTTGCCGCCGTCGGGGAGGACGAACCGCTGGAAGGCTGCGACGTTGGTGGTCCCGGCCCAGCTCGGCACTGCTGACGACCCGGACGGGAGCTGACCGACGGTGGCGGCGTCAGTCGAAGCGACGCCCGCCGCAAGCCCGGTGGCCTTGTGTCCGCCGAACGTGACGTCAGCCTGCGGCGCCTTCACCTGGTCCAGGGTGCCGTCACCGGGGAAGAACATCGACGACGTCATGCGAGGCCTCCGGCCTGCTGGAGCGCCCAGGCGATCTGGGCCCCGAAGAATGGGCTGAACTGTCCGGCCGCGCCATGGTCGCCCTCGCCCTCGAGCACGGTGATTTCGTTGTACGCACCGAACTTGGCTACGAACGGCGTGAAGTGATCGGCGTCGGGGACTGTGGTGTCGTCGGGAGAGTGCTCGACCAGGATCGGCACGCCACCGAGCGCCCACGGAGGCATGTCGTCGGACAGGGGGTCGTGGCCGTACTTGCACGTCGCCGACGGCCCGGTGGCCGCGGCGTACCCGGCGTCGGGGTACGCGCCCAGGCCGTACGCCTGCGTGACGCCGGCGCGCAGCCCAGTCGAGTCGTAGGCCGCACGTAGCGAGCACACCGGCTGGTTGAGGATGATGCCGGCGACGCCAGGTATCACTCGCGACGCCATCGTCACCAGCGTTCCGAGCGCGCCCATCGACCCGCCGTAGAGGAAGATCGGGCCGGGCGCGAAGTTGTTCATCGCGTACTGCCACGTCTCCAGCTCGCCCTCGACGATGTCGTCGTCCGCCCATTCCTGGCCGATCGGATCAGCTTCGGTGGAGAAGAAGTTGAACCCGGCCTTGGCGAAGGCCAGGGCGAGCGCGTCGTAGTGCCCGGTGCCGCTGCCGCCGGCGAAGGTCAGCGCGTTCCCATCGGCGCCGTGCAGCGCGAGCACCGTTGGGTACACCTTGCGGGAGTCCCAGTTGGTCGCGAGTCGGGCGGCGATGCGATGTGTCGAGTCGCGCATAGTGAGCTGGCCGCCGGTGTAGCCGGCGACGTCCGGGCCGGTGGACGGGACCTGGTAGGAGGCGGTGAAGCCGCTGATGTAGTCGGACCCGGTGGCGTCGGTGTTGAGCAGCCGGATGTTCTTGATGCCAGCGCCCGCGAAGGCGGCCGCGATCGTCCACGAGTACGAGTAGGTCGTCGAGCCGTCCGGTGCCGTGGCCGTGCCGACGAGGGTGGTGCCGTCCGAGGCGTAGGCGAAGCCCCAGGTTCCCGCCGCGACCGCGGAGGCCAGTGTCGTCGTGCCCGCCCCTGCGGGGTCGATGGCTACCAGATCGCCGGCGGTGTCGAACGCGAGTCCGCGGTAGGAGTTGGTGCCGGTCGGCGGGGGCGCCGTGGTCGACTGGTTGTCGAAACCGAACGCCAGCGTGCCCGAACCGGCCGTTGAGAGATGCACGGCGCCAGAGCAACTCATCGATGCGGCTGCCGGGACCGGGAACGCCTTCGACGCGCCCGCATTCGACGACGACGCACCGGCGATCGCGATGACGCGGCCGCCACCGCCGACGAGCTTGCTCGAGGCCTGCAGGCGGTAGTCGTCGTCGGTGAGGTCGGCGCTGGCGAACACGTCAGTGATCCCGGTCGCGACGGTCGGCGAGGCCGGCGGCCGGGCAGAGGTGATGCCGGCCCGCACCGAGTACGGCTGGATCGAGGAGCCACCGACGCCGCGCGCGTCGCTGTTCAAGATGTAGAACGTCTGGAAGAGCAGCCCGGAGACCGGCAGTGCGGCGAGGCGCTCCGAGGTGCCGGTTGCGAGGTCGACCAGGCAGATAGACAGTGTCGTGCCGTCGCTGATGAGCTCGATGCGCCAGAAGCCCACCTTCGACCAGCGCTGGGTCGACGGCGTGATGAGCATGTTGGTGCCGGTCGCCGGGTTGGACAGCGTGCAACCCGTACCAGGGGTGACTGCCGTGATCGTCGTGCCGGCCGGGAACCCTGCGCCGGCGACCGACGCACCGAAGTCTGAGCCGACGATCTTGGAGTCGGTGACGACGTTGCCGGCGCAGGTCACCGTGTCGGTCCGGTTCTTGGTGTTCGGTCCGGTGACCATGATCCCGGCACCGTTGCCGCCGATGCCCGTGCCGAACCACGACTCGGCAGGGCCTGAGGTCGACGTGCCGTCCGAGCCCAGCTGGATGCCGGCGACGTTGGCCGAGTTCGGAGCCGAGCCGGGCGCGTCGGTGGAGAAACCGACCCGGATACGGTCGCCGATCGGCATGTTGGCGACCATGAAGACCACCACCGACGCGCGGAACGTGCCGTCGCCAGACGCCGGCAGCGCGACCAGGGCAGCCCCGCCGGACGCACCGCCGAAGAACCCGCCACCGAACGCCGTCAGCGTGGACCCGACCGATTGCGAGTACGCCGCCAGCGAGCCGCACGATTCGCTGAACTGCTGGCGATCCGTCCAGTCGGCCATTGCGCGCGCCGCGGCCTTACGCCCTGCAGCTGTGGCCACGTCGCTCAACCTCCGGATCTCGAGCTCTCCCAGGAAGTTGTCCTTGGACGGGAAGAGGGTCGTTCCATCGACGTAGACGACCGAGTCGTCCACGCTCTTGGGGATGTAGTCATCCGGCGTGCCGCCAGGAGGCGCCCCGATCCCGGCCGGCCCGCGCGCCACCGAGCTGCTCGGCGTGGCCGACGGGATCGGCTGGGCGTCGGACAGGTAATTGACCGTGTCCGCGGTGACGTCCATCTTGAAGCTGTTGAAGACCTTGCCGTTGATCGTCGGCGAGACGGTCCAGCTCCAGGCCTGGTCGTTGTCGGTCTGCCCGAGGTTCGCCACCACCTTGGCGACCTCGTCGGCGATCGGCGTGTATTGCGGCGGGTCGAGCGGCTGCCCGTCGTCATCGGTGACCAGCTGGCTCGGGTGGGGCTGGCCGTCATCGCCCACGACGAGCATCACCGGGTCGAGGTAGAACGTCGCGTGGTCGCCGGTGAAGCTCAGGTAGTTCACCGACGGCGTGAAGAGCAGCAGGGACCCCGCCGGATAGCTGGCGTCGGGCTGGTCGTCAGGATCGCTGACGGTGTCCACCCCGACGAGGTACGTCAGACCAGAAACCGTGCCCGTCTTGACGTAGGACGGCAGCGGGGTCGGTACGAGGCCCACTGCGGTCAGACCGTCGAGCTCGGCGCGGCCGCCGGTGCGTCGCTGACAGTCGGAGCCGCGGTCGCCGGCGCGGGAGCCGCTTCGGCCGGGTGGCCGGCGCTCATGCCGTCGGGCAGCTCGACATCGGCGTACTGGGCCTCGATGTGCGTGATCTCGTTGCCGGTGACCTCGCGGATGAGCGCCTCGAAGCGGCCCCACTCGGCGTCGCTCATCACGCCGTCGCGGGCCAGGATGTCCTCGACCTTCGCGACCGGCGTCGCCAGGGCGTGCTTCACCGCGTTGAACACAGCGGGCAGCGCGAGTGCGGCGATCGGGGCGACCGTCTGCGTGACCGAGTTGACGTGCCCGATCGGGATCACACCGTGGGTCGCCAGCGCGGTGACGACCGCGTAGGTGGCCGATTCGACTGCAGTGGGGACGGTGATCGGCTTGGCCTTCACGAGGCCGAGAAGCTTGTTGAGCAGGTTCATGGCTGGGCTCCTTAGAGGGTGCGGATGAGCTTGTGGTCCTTGTGCAGCTGCACGTGGCCCTGGTCGGTGACGCCGAGCCAGTAGTGCCGCGACGTGTCACGCAGTCCGTCGGGCAGCGACACCGGGTAGAGCGGCAGCGGCGCTGGCTTCGGCGCCGGCGGCTTGGGGGCAGGCTTGGCGGCGACGCTCGGCCGGCAGGAGGCGACGAACGCCTTGGCGGTCGCGAAGGCCGGGAAGACGATCGAGTCGACCCGCTCGCCGCCCGGCGCGGTGCGCGGCAGCGACACGCCGCCGATCCTCGGCACGCCGTAGGTGCTGGACCCGTCGTCGTACTGCTGCGCGACCTTGCGCGGCCGGGACGGGATCTCGGAGCTGTACTTCGCCTCGACGTAGCGGACCCGCGAGTCGAGGCGGGGCACCAGCTCCTGCTTGTCGCCCCAGTTGGCGTAGGCGAGCTGGGAGTTGAACGTCTTGAACTTCGCCGCGTGCATCCCGATCAGGGTGTTGATCGAGGTCGAGTGGTCACCGTGGAGCGCGTAGGACTGGCCCCGCCAGGTCTCGACGTCGTGCATCACGGCGACCAGCCACGGCGGGATCGACGGGCCGATCGCCTTCCAGAACAGTGCGAACTGGCTGGCGATGCTCTCGTTGGTGTAGACCGCGTACAGCACGACGCCGTCGATGCGGCCGGCCTTGAAGTCCGCCGCGGCGTCGTTGGCGTTCTCGAGGAACTTGTTGTCAATCTTCGACGCGCCGAAGGTGCAGCGGAACACCGCCAGCCGGCGATCGAGACTCAACCCGAGCCGGGCGTTGAACTCGGATCGGTCGTTGGCGATGAGAGGGAGGGCGGACAAGGCGATCTCCTATGCGTCAGGGGGTTCGGGATCTTCGGACCGCAGCCGCGGCGGCTCGGGGGTCGGGATGCCGTTCTGGGCGAGGATGTTGCGGAGCGAGAACGAGTACCCCGACAGCGCGAGCACGTCGGTGCGGAGATTCCCCACCTGCGTGCGGAGGCGCCCGAGCTCGCTCATGTCGACCCGCTGCCGGCGGGCCTGCCAGCCGCCGATGGCGGCGAGGATGGCGGCGATGGCCGTGCCGATCGCAATCAGCGTTTGGGGAACGCTCGTGCCGCCCGTGAGCTGATCGGCGACGAATGCGCCCGCGCCGAGAACGCCGAATCCGCCGAAGGCGACAGGGACAGGGGTCATCGTTCGTCCGTCCGCGGCACAACAGCGCGGAGATGTCCGCCGGCCAGGGCGACGCACAACGCACCGACCTGCCAGCCGGAGCCATTCACTATCGACACGCCAAACGCTGTTGCGCCGTAGGCGGCGACAACCACCATGACCAGCAGGTGTGCGAACGGCAGCAGCAGCGGCCGGAGAAGAGCGGTCCCCAGCAGCGCACACGCACCTACGCCGATCCCGACGGCCCACCACTGCGACGACAGAATCAATTGCCCGAGCGTCAGCTGACCAGGAAGCGCCTTCGGCGGCCGCCACGCGAGCGACCACGCCAACGCGAGGTAAGCAACAGCCTCGAGCAACGACGCGAACCGGTACTGCACGGCCGGGATTCCTGGGTAGGTCATCAGCCCTCCCTCGTCGGAGTGATGGTGTTTGGGGTCAGTCCGTGAGGTAGCTGGTCGACAAGTACAGGTGCGCCGCGTTCATCACCGTGGCGGACACCTGGATCGTCCCGTCGGTCATCACCGTGACGCTCCGGACGGAGTTGGTCGCGTTCCCGGAGGCGTCGATCTGGTGCGGAACGACCGGCGGCGCCGGGATGCCTGCGGGAAGGCTCGCCAGCGTCACGCCCAGCCCAGTGAAGGTGGCGTTGACGATGTAGCCGCGGATGAAGACCTGGTTGCCGATGCAGCGCGCGGCGAGGCTCGTCCCGGCCCACCCGCCGGTCAGGCCGGTGATCGTCTTCCAGCCGGTGTCCGCGAACTTCGGTGCGAGCGAGGCGTCCTGCTCGTCGGCCAGCGTCTTCATGTCGCGAGGCACGTCCGGGTCGGCGTCGCTGTCCGGATAGGTCCAGCCGAAAGTTGCGGTGCTACCCACCGTTACTCCAGGTGATTCGAAGCGCTCCGGCGTTACCGGACTGGTTGAGCCCCTCGAGGCGCACATATGGGCCCGCGGCGGCTTGCACGCCGATCGAGCCGCCGGAGTCGACGAGCTCCTGGACGAACTCGGGCGGCAGCGGGTACCAGCCGGAGTCACCGACCGCGAGGCTGGCGGTGGCCTCGGTGGCGGTAAAGGTGACGTTGCCGGCGGGCACTACGTCGTCGGTGGTGCGGTAGAGGGTGACGGTCTGGGCACCGTCGTCGCCTCCGCCGACCCGGCCGAGCCAGATCTGGGCGCCGACGACGGTGGCGCCCTCGAGGGTCGAGGCGACGCGGCCGCTGTAGAACCACGCGCCGACGTCGACGCGCGAGGTGTCGTCGGGCTGCGGACCCTGGATGACGTTGCCGTTGACGTCGGTGCGCCAGCCGCCCTGCCAAGTTCCGCAGTCCGATGCGGGGAACGTCGTCGTGCCCGCGATCGGGTCAGGGGTGGGGGGCGGCGGCGTGTTGGGCGGGAGCTTCGGTGTCGGAGCGGGCGGCGTGCCGAGGATGCCCTGGGCGCCGAGGACGAACGGTTGCGAGCCGAGCCAGGTCAGGATGACCGCGTCGCCCTCGGTCGGTGTGTAGTCAGCCGACCACCAGGCGTTGACGGTGCCGGCGTCGGTGACGACGGGGATTGTGTAGGAGTCAGTGGGCAGTGTGTCGACGGTGCCCTGCAGTGGCGGCGTAAGCGTGGCCAGCGGGCCGAGGACGTACAGGAGGCTGCCGTCCTGGGTGTTCTGCTGCAGGACGAGCACGTTGTCGCCGACGTCGACCGGGGCGAGCGTCAGCACGGCCGTCTGAACGGCTCCGCCGATGTTGACCGTGATGACGCCGGCGGTGATGTCGGTGATCTGCCCGATCTGAGTAACAGCGATCGTGTGCTTGCTGGTGCGGGCGGCGATCTGCTGCACCAGGGAGCCCGGGTCGGTGACGAGCCCGGAGAGGTAGGGCCCGGTCATGCGGCGGCCGCCAATCCCCAGAGCGAGTCGCGCGGGATCTGCACGCCGGCGGTCATCACACCCGGGGTGATCGGCATGCCGATGGTCTGCAGCGAACCGGTGATGACCCGGTCCGGCAGCGTCATCGCGAGGACGTCGCCGAGCTCGGCCGCGGGATTCCAGGGCAGCGTGACGGGGACGACGACGGTGCGCTGCATCGCGAGCGTGTCGAGCTGCGACTGGGCGTCAGCGTTGCAGAGATCATTCGAGGTGAGCGTGGCGGTGGTGTGCGCGACCGGCACCCGCCCGAACGGCCCATTCCAACGCAGCGGGCCGGAAGTCTCAATCGCCTGGCCTTGGGTGGGGCTGCCGTCGCTGGCCTGCCCGGTGGACACCACGGCGTTGTAGAGCCCCGCTCGTGATCCGCTGCGGGCCCACGCGAGCAGCGGCGCCGTGACGCCGTCGGCGCCGACCGTCACCTCCCAGTCCGGCGTGGTCCCCGGGACGAGTGGGTAGAGGCCGAGGGCGCCGGACGGGGACATGCGGGCGCTGCAGCCTACGAGGGCGGCGAGGTTCGTGATCGTGGTCGTGCGCGAGGTGTCGTAGGCGAAGCTCGGCGGGATCGGCTTGTCCGCGATCCCGGTCATCTTTTCCAGCGGGACGATGCCGCGCGCCAGGCGCCGGATCTCGCTGATGACGGACTCGAGGTGAAGCGGCTGGGTGGGGATGAGGAATTGGGCGTCATCGATCGCCGACATGCGGTCGGAGAGAGTGTTAGCGACGGTGACGCCGCGCTGCACCCACCGGGCGTCGCCGTTCGGCAGCGGGTAGTTCTGCCACGATTCGGTGGCGGCGTAGTCGTCGATGCGATACCAGCCGAGGCTGAACCATTTCGTGGCACCGGAGGTGAGCAGCGCGCCGCGGACGTGGAGCTCGGAGCCGTAGCAGGCCAGTGGGTCCGCATAGCCGGTCGGGGTGAGTGTCCCGTCAGGCGACCCGATGCTGGTCTCCAGTGACGCCGCGATCGCCCGTGTGCTGTCGAAGGTGAGCGAGCCGGACAGGACGTTGAGGTCCTTCTCGACGAGGTCGCCGTCATACCAGGCATCGACCTGGACGACGCTGCGCGCGGAACCGCTCAGCGCGGACTTGATCGCGTCGAAGCCGGCCTGCATCAGTGGCCGGCCTGCAGACGCAGGTACGTCGGGTAGAGGGTGAGCAGGTCGGCGTAGGTGGCGGCTTCGTCGAGCAGGTCGGCGTAGGTGCGGGGTGAGACCACGATCGACTGTCCGGGCGGCAGGACCGCCGCGGCGGTGGCGGTGAAGATCCGGCTGACGCCGTTCGGACGAAGGGTCTCGGTGATGTCGCTAAGCGCGAGGTACACCAGGCCGGGGAGCATCTGCGCGGCCGGGCCCGAGCGGATGCACAGCGGCCACGCCTGCGTGAGGACGTTGCGCACTGCGGTGGCGGCATCCTCGGTCTCTGTGCGGACGTCGATCGGCACGCCTGAGGCCGCCTGTCGGACGTCACCGGTGGCCAGCGGCAACGCCGAGCCGGCGACCGGTGAGATGGTCGCCTGGATGCTGTAGGTGGCCGTGCTGCCGGTCGCGCGCCGCGAGACGGGCGTCGTCTGCCCCGGCGAAGTGGACGGCGCCACCGCAACCGCTGACGTGGGGTCAAGCGGATCCTGTAGCGCGATCTGGGTGACCGCGAGCGTCAGCGGGCTCGAGGCGTCCGAGGTCGTCGATGCGGTGCCCGCGGTGTTCTTCGTGACGCAGCTGTAGGTCACTGGGACCCCGAACGGCGCCTCGTAGTCGACGACGAAGAAATCGCCGGCCACCACCGCGCCACTCGCGCCTCGCACCACCTGGCGCTGGCCACCCCAGACGCGGTAGACGGTGATGGTGTCGGCGTCGCCCGGCATCGGGGTGACGTGCACTTCGATACGCGGGCACGGCGTCCAGTCGGTGTGCTCGACGATGGTCGGCGCGGGCGGCTGGGTGGTCATCCCTTGCCCGTCTGCAGGTGGAGCGACTTGGCGATCGAGCTGACTTCCTTGGTGACGGTCGCTCGGAGCTCGGCGCCGTCGAGGTAGACCTTCACGCTGACGTCCTGGTCCGCGATCGCAGTCACGGCCTTGAGCATCTGGGTCTGGATCGACTTCTCCTCGGCGATCAACTTGTTGACGTTGGCCTGCGCCGAGGTCACCGAGGCTCCGTACTTGTCGCCCGCGGCGAGCGTGCCGAGTTGACCGCCGACCTGGCCCAGCTGCGTGTACCGGGTGTCGAGGTCGTGGATCTGGCTCTTGCTGAGGTGCAGCAGCGCCGACACGGACGTGGCAGCGCCGGCGGGGCCCTTCTCGGCGAGCTGCTCGATGAACGACTTCGACAGGCCCCGGTTCTGCAGGATCTTCTCGTTGGCAACCAGCGCGCGGGCGTTCGCGAGTTGGGTTGCCTCGTCGGCGAGGATGGATCTGCCGGTGACAGGCCCCCCGCCGCTGCTGCCTGCC
>JAOPUX010000104.1 GCA_025963285.1 Jatrophihabitans sp. | reverse complement strand
AGGCCGGAGACGAACGCCACCGGGCTCAGCGGGGTGGAGCCGGCCACGGTCGGGCGGCGCGCCGGGGCGGCCGCGCGCTTGGGGAAGACGGTCGACTGCACGAGCAGGGCGGTGATCACGGCCACCGCCACGGTGGCGAGCCCACCCACCGCAAGGCCACGCACGGGAGCATCCGGTCCGCCCGCCGACCAGACCTGCACCGTGCGCAGCAGCAGCACACTCAGCAGCACGCCGAGGGCCAGCAGGGTCTCGCGGAGCTGGGCCGAGTGCGAGGCCGCGCCGGCTGCCCGCTGGCTCGCGGCATAGGCGAGGCCGAAGGCGGTGAGGATGCCGATGTAGGGCAGCGTGCTGAACCAGCGTCGGGCCACACAGAGCCCGGCGAGGCTGCCGGCGAGCCAGGTCAGCACCACCGGCCCCACCAGCAGGGTGCGCGGGCTGACCAGCGGCAGGGCGAACGTCAGCAGCTGCGACGGGCCGTGGACCGCGCCGTCGAGGAGGTCGTGCCAGCCGGTGGGCTCGTGCAGCGCCACGGTCAGGGTGAACGCCGCCAGCCCGGCGACGTCCAGCAGCACGGCGATCGCCAGGTTCCAACGCGCCGTCAGCGCGCCCCAGAGCACACTCAGCACGGCTGCTCCGAAGAGCGAGACGCCGGCCACCGACACCGGGAACGAGCGCAGCCATGGAGCGCTGGCCAGCACCACGGCTCCGATGCAGAGCAGCAGCTGCCCGGTCAGGCCGAGGGCCAGCCGCGGCGTTACCGGGGTCGGGCGAGTCGCGGTGCGGGTGGCCGTCATGCGGAGGCCTGCACGTTCCAGGCCGCGGCCACCCCGTCTGCGTCGGCGGCGGTGATCACGCGGACGCCGGGGAAGGACTGGGGGCCGGCGGCGCTCTCGTCCAGGCAGACGACCACGAGCCGATCGAAGCGGCGGCGCAGCGCGGCCACCGCGGGCAGGTCCGCCGGGTCGAGTGCCCCGGTCACCACCACCAGCGACGTGCCGTGGGCACGGCGCAGCGCGGCCAGGGACCGCTCCAGCGAACCCGTCTCATCCGGACTCACCGCGGTGAGGTGATCGACGAGCGGGGTCAGGTCGCGGCTGCGCGTGCCGCCGAGCGACGTGCCGTCGGTCAGGCGCAGCTCCACCGGTGCCCCGCTGCCTGCCGTCGCCATGAGCACCGAGGTCACTACGTCCACGGCCTCCTCGAAGCCCTCCGCGGTGTAGCGGGCCGGGCGCAGGTCGAAGAGCACCACCCCGTAGGGCTGCGAGGTGTCGACGTTGTGCTTCACCACCAGATGGCCGACGCGTGCCGAGGAGCGCCAGTGCACCAGCCGCAGGTCGTCGCCGTCGGCGTAGTCGCGCAGCCGGTGGAAGGTGATCGTGCCCTGTGGCGAGCTCTCCGACGAAGGCCCCTCCAGGTTGCGGGCCCGGCCGGTGGGCAGCGGGCGCAGCGGCAGCACGCGCGGGTACACCCAGATCCGGTCCGTGCCGCCGAAGCGGTGCGAGGTGCGAAAGAGCGCGAACGGATCGCGGCGGGTCACCTCCACCGGGCCGACGTCGACGATGCCGCGCTGGCGGGTCGGCAGCCGGTAGCTGCGCAGCCCCTGCTCGCCACGGCGCAGCCGGGGCAGCGCGGTGTAGACGGCGGTGTCGCCGAAGGGTTGGGTGGCCGTCGTCGAGCCGATCCTGCGGCGGCCGCGGTTGGCCACTGTCAGCACGGCCACTGCGGGGGAGCCCTTGGGCACCCGTGCTGGCTGGATGGCCCGCTCGATCACGAGTGCCGACGGCCGGACCACGACCGCGATGCCGAGCGCAACCACACCGATCAGGCCGACACCCACCAGGTCGAAGGCGATCCAGCGCAGCCAGAGACCCGCCACGAGCGCGAGCACCCCGGCCAGTGCGGCGGCGAGGCCGGCACGGGTCACCGGGGCTCCGAGGGCGGCTCCGCCCGTGGCACCGGCACCGACTGCACCGCCCGGGCGATGAGCTCCGCGCCGGTGCGGCCCTGCAGCTCGGCCTCTGCCTGCACGATGACCCGGTGGCCGAGAACCACCGGAGCCATCAGCTTCACGTCGTCGGGCAGCACATACGGCCGGCCGATCGAGGCGGCGTGGGCGCGGGCGGCCCGCAGCAGGGCGAGGCTGCCGCGCGGCGAGACACCCAGCCGCAGCTCGGAGAGTTCGCGGGTGGCTCCGGCGATGGCCACGATGTAACGCTCCAGCGCCGGTGCCACCTCGACCCCGCGCACCACCTCGATCATCGCCGAGACCTCCGGGCCGCTTAGCACGGGAAGCAGCTGCTCGACGGTGGGGCCGAGCTTCTGGGTACGCAGCACCGCCACCTCGGCCTCCGGGCTCGGGTAGCCGACCGTCAGCCGCATCAGGAACCGGTCGAGCTGCGCCTCGGGCAGCAGGTACGTGCCCTCCATGTCGATCGGGTTCTGCGTGGCCACCACCATGAA
The DNA here is from genome assembly GCA_025963285.1 of Jatrophihabitans sp. Classification (GTDB taxonomy): domain Bacteria; phylum Actinomycetota; class Actinomycetes; order Mycobacteriales; family Jatrophihabitantaceae; genus JAOPUX01. Next base: position 5,641 of record JAOPUX010000104.1, on the reverse strand, counting down.
CGGCCGCGGCAGCGCGTAGACCTCCGAGTCGCTGCTGAGGGTGCCCTCCTCCATCACCTCCAGCAGGGCCGACTGCGTCTTCGGCGAGGCGCGGTTGATCTCGTCGCCCAGCACGATGTTGGCGAAGATCGGCCCGGGCTTGAAGTCGAAGGTGTTCGACGACTGGTTGTAGACCGAGACGCCGGTGACGTCGGAGGGGAGCAGGTCCGGAGTGAACTGGATTCGGTGCCAGCTCATGCCCAGTGAGGCGGCCAGGGCGCGGGCGAGCGACGTCTTGCCGGTGCCGGGCACATCCTCGAGCAGCAGGTGCCCCTCGGCCAGCAGGCAGACGATCGCCTGGTGGATCACCTCGGGCTTGCCCTGGATGACCCGGCCCATGTTCGCCGCCAGGCTCTCGACCTGCCGGGCTACCCCGGCGACCGGGTCCTTGGCCGAGGGCGGCAATGGCCGGCCGGCCCGCAGGTCAGCGAACTCGCTCACTGCGGCACCGCCCCGGTGACGGTGACCTCGTAGCTCCCGGTGGAGCCGTAGTTCGGGTCGGTGAAGGCGAGTTTCACGGTGTAGGTGGCCACATCGGTTCCTGTCGTCGTAGGGCAGGCAGTGAGATCGACGCCGACCCTGGGCCCCGAGCCGTCGGCCCGAGGCGCGCTCGTGCTGGTGCCGCAGCTAACCGCGGCGGTGCCGCTCGAGGTGATGGCGATCGTCCAGTCGAGCGAGGAGAGTGTCGCATCGTCGTACGGGCCCGAGTACGCGATCTGCACCTGGGCGTCCGCGGCCGTGGAGTCCGGCGTCCAGCTGGCGGTGAAGCTCAGCTGCGACGGGTCGACGGGTGCCGGCTTGGTGCCGGAGACGTCGATCGAATAGCTGGCGCTCTGCCCGAAGTAGGTGAAGGCGACGGACACCTTCCATATGGCGTCGGCGGAGACGCAGCTGGGCGTCACGTCGATCACGGCGGGCGAGCCGGTCGGGGAGCTGCTGGTCGAGCCGCAGCTGGCGGTGCTGTCGGTGGCCGCGCTGATCGTCCACCCCTGTCCGTAGGTGCCGATCAGGCTGCTGCTGCCGGTATAGCTCACCGCGATCTGCGGGGCTCCGGGTGCGGCATCGCCCACCCAGCTTGCGCTGAAGTCACCGGCAGTGGTGTCGACGACCGGCACCGGTATGGCGACCGGGCCGGACGTCGCAGCCGGGGAGTCCCCCGCGCCGTAGAGCGGCGGGCTGAGTGCGGTGGCAGCGTCCTGGGCGAGCGCGGCCGTGACGCTGCAGGGCGAGCCCTGGCTGTTGTAGGTGGCCCGCGAGAGCCCGTCGAAGGTCAGCGGCTGGCCGGAGCGGATGCCGCTGCGATCGAGCTCGAGGTGGGCGTTGCCGCAGTCCAGCGAGGCCCCGGCCAGGTCGAAGGTCTCGCCGTGGGTGTCGGTGCCGAGCGGGAGTGTGACGGTGACGACGAGCGCTCCCGTGCTGGCTGAGGTGGCGGTGAAGCCGGCCGTCACCGTGGGCTGCGGCCAGAGCGCGAGGGCAGGCTGCACGTCGACGGGGCCGATCAGCACAGCGGCGTCGGCGTGCCGGGCCGGGCTGGCCACCAGCCGCACCTGGTAGTGCGCGCCGGGGTGGATGCCGGCCAGCGTCACCGAGCTACTCGTCGTGGGCCCGGTGCTGTCGATCACAACGCCAGCGCTGAGCAGCTGGTAGGTCAGCTCCCCGCCGACGCCACCCAGGTCGTGCGTCTGACCGCCGGAGAAGTGCGCGGTGACCGTCGTCTCGGTGCTGGCGCCACCATCGACGATGGGCGGCGCGCTGGCGGCGAGACTGATGTCGGATGCCACCGGCGGCGTCCAGCTGTAGCTGCACGTGCCGTCACCGGCCGGGCTGCCGATCACGCCGGTGTCGCCGACGCCGGCCACCTGAAAGCTCAGGCCACGTCCGAGCAGGCTCGGGTCGCCGGTGTAGGTGAAGGAGAACGAGTGCTGGGTCGGGTCGCCGACGAGCAGTCGGGTCTGCGGGGCGCCCCCCAGCCCGACGCCGTCGCAGAACCGGGGGATCACCTGCCAGGTGGTGCTCGCGACGCAGCCTGCCGAGACGCCTCCGCAGGACTGCCACGTCAGTACCCAGTTGCCTGCGGCGTCGACCGTGGTGGTGACGTTCGTCGGCGCGGCCGGCCCCTCCACGCTGGTGCGCACCTCGATCGGCAGCGACGCGGTGCCGCGCCCGTTGAGGTAGGCCGTCACCACCAGGCGGTAGTCGGTGTCCGGGTAGAGGCCGCTGAGGTTGATGCCGGTCTGGCCCTGCACGGTGACCATCCCTGGGGCGTGCGGCGCGCCGGAGGAGAGGGCGACGGTGGTCACCGTGTAGGTCGACGGCACGCAGTCCTGGGTGTCGAGCAGCGGATAGGTCCACGCCAGCTGCACCGACCGCGAGCCCCGCTCCACCAGGTGCACCGCCGGGATGTGCGGCGTCTGCGTGGTGGTGCTGCAGTCGATCTTGTCGTTGACGGCCGGCGCGGCCGGGCGGGGGCGGGTCTTGGCAGGCTTCGGGCTCTTGCTCGGGGCCTTGGTACCGCCGGCCTGGTGGCTCACGACCAGGGCCTGGGTGCCGCTCGGGTCGAGCTGCACAGCCGAGTGCTTGTCGACCGTGAGCGGGGCGTGGCTGCCGTCGGTGAAGACCACCTCCGCCTCGTAGTCGGCGCGGGCATCGAAGATCACCCGGGTGCCGGCGGAGCGGATCTCGGCGCCGGTGAGGTCGAGCTTCTCCCCGTGCAGCACCGGGTACCTCGCCGCGCCGGGGATCGTGCCGGCCACGCCTGACCTGCTGATCTGCCACAGGCGGCCGGCGCCGTCGGCCTGCATCGTGAAGATCGAGGCGCCGCTGCCGGCGGGGTTGACGAGGGTTACGTCGGCCGGCAGGGCGTCGATCGAGCGCATTACCGCCGCCCCGCGCGTGCTGACGGCGCTGAGCAGACTCCAGCCGGCTGGGCTGTGCAGCAGGAAGGCAGCGCGGCCGGCCAGACCGCTGACCGGCAGCACCTGGTCGAGCCCGGCAGGGGTCTTCACGTGCAGGGTGCGGACGGTGCCGTCACTGCTGAACAGGCGCAGCCCTCCCGCCGAGGCGAGGGCGATGAGGCCGCCGCCTTTGCTGTCGGTGGTGGCCTCGATGGCCGATGCCCCGGTGACGATGCCGCGTGAGGCGACGTCCAGTGCGGCGCCGGCGTTGCTGGCCCGTGGCACGGTCAGCTCCCGCAGGGCACGCTCCGGCCCCGTCCCGGTGAGCACCCAGAGCCCGCCGGCCGCCGCGGCGGCGCTACCCCGGCCGGTGGCCAGGGCGGCTGGCAGCGTCGTCGAGGCGCGGGGCAGGGTGTGCGATCCGGGGCGGGCGGCGGAGGCCACCGTTGACTGGCTGACCAGGTAGACCTCGGTGGCGGAGGCGCCGCTGCGCAGGATGAAGGCATCCTCGCCCGAGGGCACCGCGCTGGCGCTGCCCGACGAACTGGCCGGCAGCCGGACCCCGCCCCCCGTCTGCTTGAGCAGCAGCCCCGAGGCGTCGAGCATGTTGAACTCGCCGGTGCGGGAGTTGAGCATCAGCGTGGCACTGCCGAGGGCGAGCACGTCCAGATCGCCCGTCGAGGTGGCCGACACGGCCTGGATCGCGTTGCGCAGCCGCACGGTGGGGCGGCCGCTGGCCAGATCGATGGCCACCGGAGCGGTGTCGTCGTCGATGAACGTCGAGCCGTAGAGCAGGTGGAAGGCGCGTGCGGTGGTGGGCTTGACCACCACCGAGGCTACGGCGACAGCCGTGATGCAGACGACGAAGCCGACGAGGAGGGCCAGCCGGTGCGAGCGGCCAGGGGAGCGCTGGTCGGGACCGCTCGGGCGAAACGGCGAGGGCGAGCCGGCAGGGCGGTTGGGTCGCCTCAACCTTCGCCTCCAGCAGTCTTCCCGGGCAGCCCTTTCAGCTACGGACGTCCGACACGTCATATGTAAAATCAACGTGAGGTAATAGAGACCATACGCCACGGTCGGCTGTGACAAAACGGTCCAAGAGGTCGCTGCGAGCCCCCGCACCGTGTCGGGGACTCCCGGTGCACTCTCAGCGGCGGGCACTGGTTATTCTCGACAAGCAGCAGCACCGCTTCGGAGTTGCCGCAGTCCTGAGGCAGTTCCCGACTGGGAGGCACGTTGACGACGACAGCCGAGCCCACCGCCGGCGTACCCGCGCCGATCAGCCCTGAGCCGATCGTTGCCCGGCCGTTCCCGGTCCACGAGGTGAGCAAGGGTTCGCTGCTGAGCTCGATGCTGCGCACCACCGATCACAAGGTGATCGGTCGGATGTACATGGTCACGTCGCTGATCTTCTTCGCGGTCGGCGGCATCATGGCGCTGATCATGCGTGCCGAGCTGGCCCGCCCGGGTGAGCAGTTCCTCTCTCCGGAGACGTACAACCAGATCGTGACGATGCACGGCACCGTCATGCTCCTGTTCTTCGCCACGCCGATCGTCTTCGCGTTCGCGAACCTGGTGCTGCCGCTGCAGATCGGGTCGCCCGACGTTGCGTTCCCGCGGCTGAACGCCTTCTCCTACTGGCTCTACCTCTTCGGCGCGCTGATGGCGATGTCTGGCTTCATCACCCCCGGTGGTGCTGCCGACGCCGGCTGGACGATGTACGCGCCGCTCTCGGACGAGATCAACTCGCCCGGCCCCGGCACCGACCTCTGGATCATCGGCCTGGCCATCGCCGGTCTCGGCACCATTCTCGGTGCGGTCAACATGGTCACCACCGTGATCACGCTGCGCGCCCCGGGCATGACGATGTTCCGTCTGCCGATCTTCACCTGGAACATCCTCGTCACCAGCCTGCTGGTGCTGCTCGCCTTCCCGATCCTCACCGCAGCACTTCTCGTGCTCTGGGTCGACCGGCACATGGGCGCTCAGGTCTTCACCGCGGCCAACGGCGGGGCGGTGCTCTGGCAGCACCTCTTCTGGTTCTTCGGGCACCCCGAGGTCTACATCATCGCGTTGCCGTTCTTCGGCATCATCACCGAGGTCATCCCGGTCTTCAGCCGCAAGCCGCTCTTCGGCTACAAGGGAATGGTCTTCGCGACGCTGTCGATCGCTGCCCTGTCGCTGACGGTGTGGGCGCACCACATGTTCACCACCGGCGCGGTGCTGCTGCCGTTCTTCAGCCTCATGACATTCCTCATCGCCGTCCCGACCGGTATCAAGTTCTTCAACTGGATCGGGTCGATGTGGGGCGGTGCGGTCACCTTCGAGACGCCGATGATCTTCGCCGTCGGCTTCCTGGTCACCTTCCTCTTCGGCGGTCTCACCGGCGTGCTGCTCGCCAGCCCGCCGCTGGACTTCCAGGTGTCGGACAGCTACTTCGTGGTGGCGCACTTCCACTACGTGCTCTTCGGCACGATCGTCTTCGCCGTCTACTCGGGCATCTACTTCTGGTTCCCGAAGTTCACCGGCCGCTACCTCGACGAGAAGCTCGGCAAGCTGCACTTCTGGATGACGTTCGTCGGCTTCCACATGACGGTCCTCGTGCAGCACTGGCTGGGTGCCGAGGGCATGCCTCGCCGATATGCCGACTACCTGCCGGGTGACGGCTTCACCACGCTGAACACCATCTCCACCGTGGGGTCGTTCCTGCT
>JAOPUX010000136.1 GCA_025963285.1 Jatrophihabitans sp. | reverse complement strand
CCCGCCGCCGCGGGTCCCGCTGCAGCGCGGCCCGCCGCGGCCCGCTCGGCGCAGCGGGCGCAGCCGACGCCGTTGCGTCCCACCGGCACCGACGGAGCGTGGGGTCGACGATGACGAGCCTTCCCGAGTCGCCACGGATCGTCGTGGCGGGCGGCGGAACGGCTGGCCACATCGAGCCGGCGATGAACCTGGCCGACGCCGTCCGGCGGCTTGCGCCCAGTGCCGTGATCACCGCGCTCGGCACCACCAAGGGCCTCGACACCACGCTGATCCCGGCCCGCGGCTACCCGCTCGAGCTGATCCCGCCCGTACCGCTGCCACGGGCTCTCAACCGCGCTCTGCTGGCCACCCCCGCGCGGGTGCGTGACGCCGTCGCCGCGGCGGGGGAGGTCCTCGACCGGGTACAGGCCGAGGTGGTCGTCGGCTTCGGCGGCTACGTCGCGGTGCCGGCCTACCTCGCGGCCCGGCGCCGCAGCCTGCCCGTGGTGGTGCACGAGGCCAACGCCAAGCCGGGGCTCGCGAACCGCGGCGCCGCCCGGCTGACCCCGCACGTCTTCACCGCCTCGGCCGAGGCAGGCCTGCCCCATGCCACGGTGATCGGCATCCCGCTTCGGCCGGCGATCTCGCAGCTCGACCGGCCGGCGCTGCGCGCGGAGGCCCGCGCGAAGTTCGGCCTCGACCCCGACCGTCCGACGCTGCTCGTCTTCGGCGGTTCGCAGGGCGCCCGCTCGATCAACTGGGCCGCCAGCGGTGCCGCGTCCGGGCTGCGTGCGGCGGGGGTACAGGTGCTGCACGTGATCGGCCAGAAGAACGACCTGGCGGTACCGGACGAGGTGGGCGCGCCTGGGGAGGTGCCGTACGTGGTCGTCCCCTACGTCGACGGGATGCAGTACGCGTACGCCGCCGCCGACTTCGCGCTCTGCCGCTGCGGGGCGATGACCTGCGCGGAGCTGGCCGCGGTCGGGCTGCCGGCCGCCTACGTGCCGTACCCGGTCGGCAATGGCGAGCAACGCTTCAACGCCATGCCGATCGTGGCCGCCGGCGGTGGCGTGCTGGTCGACGACGCCGACCTCACCGCACAGTGGATCCTCGACGAGGTCGTGCCGCGCGTCACCGATCCGGCGATCCTGGCGCGCATGTCGGCTGCCGCGGAGTCGGCCGGCTCCCGCGATGCCGACACCGTGCTGGCACGTCACGTGCTGACCGTGGTCGAGGAGTACCGGCGCTTCCCGAAGGGAACGCGACGGGGCGGCCCGCAGGGGACGAAGAAGGGCAGGGCATGAGCATGGGCAGGCCGACGCGAGACGCCGACGACGGGCGCCCCGAGGACTGGGAGGCTCCGGGCCGGGCCCTGGTGCGCAGCGCCGCCACCGACGTGGTGCCGCCGCTCGCCGACCTCGGCCGGGTACACATCATGGGTATCGCCGGTGCGGGCATGAGCGGCCTGGCCCGCATCCTGCTCGAGCGGGGTGTCGCGGTCAGCGGCTGCGAGGCGCGGGAGTCGCTCGACGTCGCGGCGCTGCGTGCCCTCGGTGCCGACGTCTCGATCGGCCACTCCGTCGAGCACCTCGTGGCGTCCGACACGTTCGTGTACACGACCGCGATCAATCCCAAGCACTTCGAGCTGGTCGCCGCCCGCGCCAGCGGGATGCCGGTGCTGCGCCGCGCGGCCGCCCTGGCAGCCGCGCTGGAGGACCGGATCACCGTCGCCATCTCAGGCACGCACGGCAAGACCACGACGACGTCGCTGCTCACCGTCGGCGCGCAGGCCTGCGGCGTCGACCCGTCCTTCGCGATCGGCGGCAACCTCTACGAGACGGGCCGCAATGCCCACCTAGGCACGGGGCCGCTCGCCATCGTCGAGGCCGACGAGAGCGACGGTTCCTTCCTGCTGACCCGCCCGGCCTCGGCAGTGGTCACCAACGTCGAGGCCGACCACCTGGAGAACCACGGCGATCTCGAAGGGATCTTCCGGGCCTTCGAGCAGTTCGTCGATCGGGTCGACCCCGCCGGGCTGCTGCTGACCTGCGCCGACGACGAGGGCGCGCGGCGAATCGCCGACTATGCGCGCGGCACCGGCCGCCGGGTGCTCACCTACGGCGAGCGCGACGACGCCGACATCCGTGTCTCAGGCGTGCTGGCCCTGCCCGATGCGGTGGAGTTCGACGTGGCGGGGCCGGGTCTGTCCAAGCGGCACGTCAGGGTGGCCTCGCTGGTCGGTCGGCACATCGCCCTGAACGCCTCCGCCGCCCTCGCGCTGGCCGCCGACCTCGGCCTGGACGTCGACACCGTCATCGGCTCGTGGGCGGACTTCGGGGGAGTGCACCGCCGCTTCGAATCACACGGCGAGGGCGGTGGCGTTCGGGTCTACGACGACTACGCCCACCACCCCACGGAGATCCTGGCCTCGCTCACCGCGGCGCGGGCCTCGGCCGGCGACGGCCGCCTCATCGCCGTCTTCCAGCCCGGCACCTACAGCCGCACGCAGACCTTCGCCCGCGAGTTCGGCGAGGCTCTGGCCACGGCCGACATCGCCGTGGTGATGGACATTTTCCCGGCCCGAGAGGAGCCGATCCCCGGCGTCACCGGCGCCACCATCAGCGACCTGGTGCCGCTGCCACCCGGCCAGGTGATCTTCGAGCCGAGCTACGCCGCGGTGCCCGCCCGGGTCGCCGCGGTGGCGCGCCCCGGTGATCTGGTGCTGACGATGGGCATCGGCAACGTCTACCTGCTCTGCGACCAGATCCGCGAGGCATGCGCCCAGAGCGGTGCGTCGGCATGAGCGCGACGCTGCTGACCCAGCACACCGGGGACGAGCCGCCCACCGGTGGCGGAGTACCGCACCGTCGACTGGTGATCGTCAGCGCGGCCGTGGTCGTGGCCGGCCTCTTCGCGGTGTGGCTGGTTGCCTTCAGCTCGGTCTTCGGGGTCCGCACGATCAAGGTCTCCGGCGAGCACGTGCTCAGCGCCGCGACCATCGCCAGGGCCGCGGACATCGCGCACGGCACCCCGTTGGCACGACTCGACACCACCGCGGCAGAGGACCGGATCGACGCCCTGCCCGGTGTCGCCTCGGCGCGGGTCAGCACGTCGTTCCCCTCCACCGTCACGATCACCGTGGTCGAACGCGTGCCACTCGGCGTGGTCAAGGTCGCGGCCGGCTATGTCCTCGTCGACAAGACCGGTGCGCAGTACCGCACGGTGGCCACCCGCCCGGCCGGCCTGCCGCTCTTCGTCGTCCCGCCCGGCACGAAGACCACCGGCGGCGCCGTCTCGACCGTCGCCGCGGCCCTCGGTGCGGCACTCCGGGCGAAGATCGCCTCGATCCAGGCGCTGGACCCGAAGGCGATCACGCTGCTGATGTCCAACGGCACCGTGGTCGCCTGGGGGAGCCCGGACCAGAACTCGCTCAAGGCGAGGCTGCTGCCGACCCTGCTCGCTCACGGCGCGCACCAGGTCGACGTCAGCGATCCGGCGCAGCCCTTCACCCGCTGAGTGCCCGGCCTCTTCGGCATCCGGTGGAAAAGCTCGGCGTGTCATCGGCGCGCCTGACCCGATTCGCCTGCGCCCGCATCTAACTTCGGTCCATCACCCCAGGTTGACATAACGTTAACCGTCTACTTGAGGGTGAGGGTTCGGAACGATCTCCAAGAACATCCCGTGCGACGACATTCGCCGCTGGCAAGAGGAGCCACCCCATGACAGCACCGCACAACTACCTGGCGATCATCAAGGTCGTCGGCGTCGGCGGCGGCGGCGTCAACGCCGTGAATCGCATGATCGAGCACGGCCTCAAGGGCGTCGAATTCATCGCGGTGAACACCGACGCGCAGGCCCTGCTGATGAGCGACGCCGACGTCAAGCTCGACGTGGGCCGCGAGCTCACCCGAGGCCTCGCCGCGGGCGCACAGCCCGATGTCGGACGTAAGGCCGCCGAGGACCACCGCGACGAGATCGAAGAGGTGCTCAAGGGCGCCGACATGGTCTTCGTCACCGCGGGTGAGGGCGGCGGCACCGGCACCGGTGGCGCGCCCGTCGTCGCGGCCATCGCCCGCAAGCTCGGCGCCCTGACCATCGGCGTGGTCACGCGCCCCTTCTCCTTCGAGGGCAAGAAGCGCGCCTCGCAGGCCGAGGACGGCATCGACGCCCTGCGTGCCGAGTGCGACACGCTCATCGTCATCCCGAACGACCGGCTGCTGCAGATCTCCGAGCGCAACGTCAGCGTCATGGACGCCTTCCGCAGCGCCGACCAGGTACTGCTCTCCGGTGTCCAGGGCATCACCGACCTGATCACGACCCCGGGCCTGATCAACCTCGACTTCGCCGACGTCAAGAGCGTGATGAGCGGGGCCGGCTCGGCCCTCATGGGCATCGGTTCGGCCCGCGGCGACAACCGGGCCCGGCAGGCCGCGGAGATCGCGATCGCCAGCCCGCTGCTCGAAGCGAGCATGGAGGGTGCCCACGGCGTGCTGCTCTCGATCTACGGCGGCTCGGACCTCGGACTCTTCGAGATCAACGAGGCCGCGACCCTGGTGGCCGAGTCGGCACACCCCGAGGCCAACATCATCTTCGGGGCGGTCATCGACGACACGCTGGGTGACGAGGTGCGGGTAACGGTGATCGCCGCGGGCTTCGACAGTGGTCAGCTGCCCTACAAGAAGGTCGACATCCGCCGCGAGCCGGCCGCCGCCGCCCGGCCGCAGCCGAGTGTGCCGGCCCCGCCCACCGCGCCGCCGGCCTTCGAGCCGGTCGCCACCGAGAGCGCGAACGGCTACACGGTGCCGGTCACCACGCGCTCGCCGGTCAGCGTCGACGACGAGCTCGACGTGCCCGACTTCCTCAAGTCCTGAGGCCGCAGTCATTGCCGGCGTCGTAGAGCTCAACCGTAGGGACGTCAGGGCATGATCGACGATCGACGCGGAGCCCAGCTCGTCGCGGCGCTGGGGTCGGTGCGGGCGCGCCTCGCCGATGCCTGCATCGCCGTAGGGCGCGACACCCGCGACGTCACGCTCGTCGCTGTGACCAAGACCTACCCCGCCTCCGACGTCGCCACCTTGCAGGAGCTGGGCGTGCTCGACGTGGGGGAGAGCCGCGACCAGGAGGCCAAGGGGAAGGTCGCCGAACTCGGTTCGTCCGCCCAGGCCGGGGTCCTGCGCTGGCATTTCGTCGGCCGGGTGCAGACGAACAAGGCAGCGAGTATCGCCGGCTACGCCCATGCCGTGCACTCGATCGACCGGCTCGACGCGGTGGCGGCGTTCGCCAAGGCGGTGGTCGAACGGGCAACTCCGCTGGAGGCATTCGTCCAGGTCAGCCTCGACGGCGACCCGGCCCGTGCGGGCGCCGTCGGAGGCGAGGTACTGCGGGTCGCCGAGGCGGTGGCGGCCGCGCCGAACCTCCTGCTGCGTGGGGTGATGGCGGTGCCGCCGATCGCCGCCGACCCCGAGGCCGCCTTCGCCCGGCTGGCCGAGATCTCGGCATCGGTACGCGCCGAGCACCCCGAGGCGGTCGCCATTTCCGGCGGGATGAGCGCCGACCTCGAACAGGCCGTCAGACATGGCGCGACACACGTGCGTGTCGGTACGGCGTTGCTCGGCCGTAGAGAGCCAACTTTCAGCTAGCGTCCGGATCGACCACTAGTCACAGCACTCCCACCAGTATCACCACAAGCACTGACCTTGGAGGAACCGATGCCCGGAGCCATGCACCGAATGGGCGTGTATCTCGGCCTGGTCGAGGACGAGGACTACGCAGAGGCCGACGGCTACGGACCCTCCACCGACCGCGCCCCGGCGCGTCGTGAGGAGTACGCCGAGGCGCGCTACTCGCGGGAGTCCCACCACGGCCGCGCGGAGACGCAGCAGCGCGAGATGCCCGTGCGCGAGATGCCGCAGCGGGAGATGTCGCAGCGTGACTTCGAAGAGGCCGAGTCCTACGCGAACGGCTTCAGCGAGTTCCAGCCGACCTACCAGATCACGGCGCTGCACCCGCGCACCTACAACGAGGCGCGCAACATCGGCGAGCACTTCCGCTCGAACACGCCGGTGATCATGAACCTCTCCGAGATGGACGACGCCGACGCCAAGCGTCTCGTCGACTTCGCCGCTGGGCTGACCTTCGGCCTGCACGGCCGGATCGAGCGCGTCACCGCCAAGGTGTTCCTGCTCAGCCCGCACAACGTCACGGTCACCGCCCAGGACAAGGCGAAGATCGAGAACGGCTTCTTCAACCAGTCGTAGCGCACCGCAGTCGATGGCCTGGCACGATAGGTGTCAGGCCGTCGTCATGTCGGTGGTCCTAACGCATCGAGAACAGGAGGATGACGGTCGGTGAGCACGGTGTTCGGCGCGATCGGCCTGGTCCTCTACCTGTACGTCCTCATCATCCTGGCGCGGGTGGTCATCGAGACCACCCGGCAGTTCTCCCGCTCGTGGCGGCCGGCTGGCGCGGCGGCGATCGGTCTCGAGCTGGTCTACCTGGCCACTGATCCGCCGATCAAGGCACTCCGGCGCCTCGTGCCGCCGCTGCAGTTGGGGGCGGTCAGTGTCGATTTGAGCATTCTCATCCTTCTACTGATTATCCTTGCCCTCAATTGGGTGGTGTCGTCCTATGCGTGACATGGCGGCTAGGATGCGTAACCGTAAATCTCACGTAGAAGTTCCACCCGTATGACGACCCGCCGCCGGGCCCCCCGGTACGCGACAAGCACAGAGGTGACCGAATGCCGCTGACCCCAGCAGAAGTCCACAACGTCGCGTTCAAGAAGCCTCCGATCGGCAAGCGCGGCTATGACGAGGAGGAGGTTGACGCCTTCCTCGACATCGTCGAGGTCGAGCTCTCCCGCCTCATCGAGGAGAACACCGACCTGCGCTCCCACGGTGGCGCGCCGGCCTCGGCCGACTCCGCGGCCCCGGCCGCGGACGGCGCCGTGCAGGCCGAGCTCGCCGCGGCACGGGACGAGGCAAAGCGCCTCCAGGCCCACGTCGCCGAGCTCGAGCAGGCGCTGTCGCAGGGCAAGAACGGCGCCCAGCAGCAGGTGGTGCAGCTGCAGCAGCAGCTCTCCCAGAACGAGCGAGACCTCGCCGAGGCGCGGAGCCAGCTTCAGCAGGTCAACCAGGCCCTCAGCGAGGCCAAGGAGACGGCCGCGCAGGCGCAGGCCGCCGCAGCCCAGGCCGCGCAGGCTGCTCAGGCCGCACCGCAGGCCGCCGCACCGGCCACGCCGAACGATCACCACGCGCAGGCCATCCAGGTGCTCGCGATGGCCCAGCAGACTGCCGATCAGCACCTCTCGCAGACCAAGGCCGAGGCCGATCGCCTGCTCGCCGAGGCTCAGGCCAGCGCACAGGCCTCCGTCATCGACGCGAAGTCCCAGGCCGACAAGCACCTCAACGACGCCCAGACGCGGGCCAAGCAGCTCGACGAGGAGAGCACGGCGCGGGCCACCCGCGCGGTGCAGGAGGCCGAGCAGCGTGCCGCGTCGGTCACCGCCGCCCTTGAGCAGCGCAAGACCGCCCTGGAGCGCCGTCTCGAGGAGCTGCGCACCTTCGAGCGTGAGTACCGTACGCGTCTCAAGAGCTACCTCGAGTCGCAGCTGCGCGACCTCGATGCCAGCGGTCGGACGGACGGCGCACCGGCGGCCAACGGCGAACTGGCCGAAGCCCAGCAGGGCTGAGATCACGTCACGTCGCGCCGGTCGGCCGACGGACGCTGACGTGGAGGGAATGACGCACGATGTTGTTGATCGCGCTACTGCTGGTTGCCCTGGTCTCCGTGGCGCTCGGTGTCATTCTCGCCAGTACGGGTTGGCTGATCGCCTCCCTCGCAGCTAGCGCTGTAGCGGCCCTCGTGCTCTACCGCACGCGGGATCAGATCACTGCCGGGGCACGATCCCAACGCAGATTCAAGCGACTGGCGTTCTTCCCGTCGAAGCCGGCGAAGCCGAGCAAGGAAGACGCCGAGGAGAGCACTGCCGAGCAGGCATCGGAGTTCGCCGACCTCCGGGAGCCGGTCCCGGCGGCCGTCGGTGCAACTGCGGAGGCTGCGGCCGGCGGGCTGCCGCCTGCCGCGCCTGCGGCCACCACCGTCCTGCCGACCCTCAGCCGCCTCCCTGCGCCCTATTCAGAGGTCTGGGTGGTCGACGGTCGCCCGGAGTACCACAAGTTCGGCTGCAGCCGGCTCTCGGACGCAGACTCCGAGCCGATCGCCTTCTCCCAGGCGGTCGAGGACGGCTTCGTCGCCTGCGACCTCTGCGAGCCGAATGTCGTGCACGCCGACGAGCCGGATGCCGCCCCGGCAGCCGCCAGCGACACCATGCTCGTCGAGCCGATCGCCGACGCGTTGCCCGCTCCTGAGGCTGAGCCTGCCGAAGCGCCTGTGGCTGTCGAGCCCGAGCCTGAGCCGGAGGCCGCGCTTGCTGAGCCCCCGCTTGCTGAGCCCCCGCTTGCTGAGCCTGCGCTCGTTGCTGAGGCCGAGGGGGAGACTGGCGCCGCCCAGCCCGAAGCCGGCGACGATGACCCCGAGGTCTGGGTCGTCGACGGTCATCCGCGCTTTCACCGCTCCGGCTGCGACACGATCGACGGCCTGCCGTCGGAGCCGATCCCGCTCTCCCAGGCGACCGAGGACGGTTTCCTGCCCTGTGACGTCTGCCGACCCGGGGTCGACGCTGAGGTCGCACCCGAACCGGCCGCTGAGCCTGAGCCGGTCGAACCCGAGCCTGAGCCGGTCGCGGAGCCCGAGGCTGTTGCTGAGCCCGAGCCGATCGAACCCGAGCCTGAGCCGGTCGCGGAGCCTGAGGCCGTCGCTGAGCCCGAGCCGATCGAACCCGAGCCTGAGCCGGTCGTGGAGCCTGAGGCTGTTGCTGAGCCTGAGCCGGTCGAACCCGAGCCTGAGCCGGTCGTGGAGCCTGAGGCTGTTGCTGAGCCTGAGCCGGTCGAACCCGAGCCCGAGCCGGTCGCGGAGGCCGCTGCGACCACGACTCCCGGCCCGCCGGGTGATGTCTGGGTGGTCGACGGCCGCCCGCGCTATCACCGTCATGACTGCCTGATCATTCGCGACCAGGACTCCGAGGCGATTCCGCTCGGTCAGGCCGTCGAGGACGGCTTCATGCCCTGCTCGCTCTGCGAACCCGCCACCGCCTAGCCTGCTTCGGCGTCGCTGATCAACTCGGTCGCAGGCACCCCAGCGGGTGCCTGCGACCGAGTTGATCAAGCACGATCAGGCCCGGCGGAGCCAGATCGTCAGGCCCAGGTCGTCGTCGGTTGCGGTGAAGACGTCGTCCGGGCCGGCACCCTCGACGAGCGTCGAGGCGAGTACCTCCGAGGCGAGCTGATCGGCGTGGGTGCGGATGGCCTCGGCCGGGGCAGGTGAGCCACCCACGCGCCACCACAGGTCGATTCGATCGGTGACGTCCAGCCCCGAGCCCTTACGGGTGTCCTGCACGAAGCGCACCACGTCACGCAGCAGCCCGATGAGGCGCAGCTCATGGGTGAGCTCGAGATCCAGCGCTACGGTGTCGCCCACCGCGCTGGCCACCGCCCAGCCGGAGCGGGGCGTCTCGCTGACGATGATCTCCTCGCCGGAGATCGGCAGTGTCTCGCCTTCGAACTCGATCGCGGCGGTGCCGGCACGGTAGGCCGCCACGAAGGTCACCGGTTCCTGCTCCGCGATTACGTTGGCCACGGCCTGGGTGTTCTTGCCAAAGCGCCGCCCTAGTACCCGGAAGTTGGCCTTCACCGAGAGCTCGACCAGCTCGCCGGTATCGGCGAGGTCGGCCAGCTCGACGACGTTCAGCTCGTCACGCACCTCGTCCTTCAGCTCTGGCGGCAGCAAGGCCCAGCCGGGGGCGGAGATGAGGGCGCGGGCCAGCGGCTGGCGCGTCTTCATCTTCGAGTCGGCACGGGCCGAGCGGCCGAGCTCGACGAGCCTGCGCACCAGGCCGACCCGCTCACCCAGCTCCACGTCGATCAGGGTCGTGTCGGCGACCGGCCACGTCGCCAGGTGTACCGAGTCGACGCCCGTCCCGGCAGCGAACATCGCCTGCCAGACCCGGTCGGTGACGAACGGGATGAACGGCGCCAGTAGCCGGGTGAGCACCTCGAGGCACTCGTGCAGCGTGGCCAGGGCGGCGTCGTCACCGTCCCAGAACCGGCGGCGGGACCGGCGGACGTACCAGTTCGACAGGTCGTCGATGTACTGCGCCAGCGCCTTGCCGGCGCGTGCGGTGTCGAAGTCCTCCAACGCCGCGTCGACCTCCACCGTCAGACGGTGCACCTCCGAGAGCGCCCACCGGTCGAGGACCGTCCGCTCGGAGGTGACCGGGGTGCCCGGCTCCCACGAGTTGGCGCGCGCGTAGAGCGACTGGAATGAGGCCACCGACCAGTAGGTCCGCAGCACCTTCGACGCGATCTCTTCGAGCAGTTTGTGCCCGACGCGCCGTGCCGACCACGGCGAGCCGGTGCAGAGCATGAACCACCGGAGTGCGTCGGCGCCGTGCCGGTCCATCAGCGGCATCGGCTCGAGGATGTTGCCGAGGTGCTTGCTCATCTTGCGGCCGTCCTCGGCGAGGATGTGGCCGAGACAGAGCACGGTGCGGTACGAGGACTCGTCGTGCACTAGCGTCCCGACCGCCATCAGCGTGTAGAACCAGCCGCGCGTCTGGTCGATCGCTTCGCAGATGTAGTCGGCCGGGTACGCGGCTGCGGCAAGCTCGGCATTGCGGTGGGGCGCGCCGAACTGCGCGAACGGCATCGAGCCGGAGTCGAACCAGGCGTCGATCACCTGCGGCACCCGGCGGAACGTCCCCTCCTCGCCCGGCAGGGCGAAGGTGACATCGTCCACGTAGGGACGGTGCGGATCGGCCAGCGCGACACCGCTGAGCGACTCCAACTCCGCCAGCGAGCCGATGCAGACCATCCGCGAAGGGTCGGCGTCGTTGCGCCACACCGGCAGCGGAGTGCCCCAGTACCGGTCACGGGACAGGGCCCAGTCGATGTTGTTGTTCAGCCAGTCGCCATAGCGGCCGTGCTTGATCGTCGAGGGGTACCAGCTCGTCTTCTCGTTCTCGGCGAGCAGCTGGTCCTTGATCTCGGTCGTGCGGATGTACCAGGAGGGCAGCGCGTAATACATCAACGGCGTGTGGCAGCGCCAGCAGTGCGGGTAGGAGTGGGTGTAGGGGACGTGCCGGAAGAGCAGGTCTCGTGCGCGCAGGTCGGTAACCAGCGGCTCGTCGGCGTCCTTGAAGAACTCCCCGCCGACGAGCGGAAGACCGGCCACGAAGTGCCCGTCGCTGCCGACCGGGTTCACCACCGGCAGCCCGTAGGACCTGCAGACGGCAAGGTCGTCGGCGCCGAAGGCCGGAGCCTGGTGTACCAGGCCGGTGCCGTCGGAGGTGGTGACGTAGTCGGCGAGGACCACGAAGTTGGCGCCCTCGAGCTCCACGTACTCGAACGGGCGCTGGTAGGTCCACCGCTCGAGCTCGCGGCCGGTGAAGGTCTCCAGGACCACGAACTCCTCGCCGAGGACCTTCTCCAGGAGCGGCTCGGCGACGATCAGGTTGGCCGACTCGGTCTTGACCACCACGTAGTTGACGACGGGGTTCACCGCGACGGCGGTGTTGGAGACGAGCGTCCACGGCGTCGTCGTCCAGACCAGCAGGTCGGCGCGGCCGGCCCAGGGCCCCGAGGTCAGCGGGAAACGGACGTAGACCGACGGATCGGTGACGTCCTCGTAGCCCTGCGCCACCTCATGGTCGGAGAGCGTCGTCCCGCACCGCGGGCAGTAGGGGGCCACTCGATAGTCCTCGACGAGCAGTCCCTTGTCGAAGATCGTCTTCAGCGCCCACCAGACGGACTCCACGTACTCGGGGTTCATCGTCCAGTAGGCGTTCTCGTAATCGGCCCAGTAGCCCATCCGCTCGCTCATCGACTCGAAGGCGTCGACGTGTCGCTGGACGTTCTCGCGGCAGCGGGCGTTGAACTCGGCGATGCCGTAGTTCTCGATGTCGGGCTTGCCGGTGAAGCCCAGCTCCTTCTCGACCGCGAGCTCGACGGGCAGGCCGTGACAGTCCCAGCCGGCCATCCGGTCGACGTGGAAGCCCTTCATCGTCTTGAACCGCGGGAAGACGTCCTTGAAGGCACGAGCCTCCACGTGGTGGGTGCCGGGCATGCCGTTGGCGGTGGGCGGGCCCTCATAGAAGGTCCAGCGCGGTCCCGAAGCGGTCTGCTCGAGGCTACGGGCGAAAATGCCCTGCTCCCGCCAGCCGTCGATCACCGCGTGGTCGAGCTCGGCGAGGTCGATATGGGCTGGTAGCGGTTCGTACCCCGGCACTGGGTGGCCTTCCGTCGAGTCGGTGCGGACTCGAGGGACGACAGCCTGCGCTGCCGCGGTACCACCCTCGTTGGCGACCCCGGGGCCGCCCACTCTTGTCGATCCGGCTCTACTAGGCCACTGATCCCGGGGTCAGGGCGCCGTTCTTCCGGTGCTCAGAGGTGATTTCGCGGGTGGTTCCGGCTCCCAGGCTCGCACCGTCCCCGGGTCGCTCAGAGCTGAGTTCCACTGCTACTTGTCCTCGTCAAAGCCTCTCCATGCTACCGATTCCGTGGCCGCTCCGCTCCCGGGTATCCGGCAATGCACGTGGTTGATCCGGCGCGGCAACTAGCAAAGAGCTCGCAGGACTCATATATTTGCCGCCTTTCGCGGGCACAGCCGTATCGGGCGGTCTGACCGAGATATCGAGGGGTGGCAGACGACATGGCTGCAGTCGGTCGCATCGGGCGCGCCCTGCGTCGCGCCAGCACCACCACGCCCGCCAGGACGGCAACACCCGCCGTCAAGAAGGCCGCGCCGGTCAAGAAGGCTGCGCCGGTCAAGAAGGCTGCGCCGGTCAAGAAGGCTGCGCCCGTGAAGAAGGCTGCGCCCGTGAAGAAGGCTGCGCCGGTCAAGAAGGCTGCGCCCGTGAAGAAGGCTGCGCCCGTGAAGAAGGCC
>JAOPUX010000067.1 GCA_025963285.1 Jatrophihabitans sp. | reverse complement strand
CCGCCGCCGTCTCGGCGCCGACGGCCGACACGACCGCGTCATAGGAGACGTTCTCGTCGTGCTCGCCCAGGTCTGCCTTCGAGGCGGGGGTGAAGATCGGCTCGGGGAGCCGGTCCCCGTCGACCAGGCCAGCGGGGAGCGCGATGCCGCAGACCGCCCCGGTGGCGCGGTAATCGAGCAGCCCCGTCCCGGTGAGGTAGCCGCGGGCCACGGCCTCCACTGGCACCATCTCCAGCGATTGGCACAGCAGCGCCCGGCCACGCCACTCGAGAGGGATGATCGGGTCATCCTGACTGATCACGTGATTGGGCACGACGTCGGCCAGCTGCGCGAACCACCAGACCGACATCGCGGTGAGCACGCGGCCCTTGTCGGTGATCGTCGTGTCGAGCACGTAGTCGAAGGCGGAGATGCGATCGCTGGCCACCATCACGAGCCGGCCGTCGTCGGTGCGGTACAGGTCGCGCACCTTGCCGGAGTGGATGTGCGTCAGACCCTCAGGCACCGTCATAGGGAGATTCTCGCAGGGGCCCGGATGCAGCCGATCCCGCCCCGGCGACCCCCGTCAGGAAACGGTGGCGGCTACTGCTGGGGCGGGACCGGATCATGCTGTTGCGGACGCCAGGACTACGGCCGCAACGCCAGGCGGTGGAGCTAGTTCCACCACCAGTCCATGGGGGTGACCGTGGGGCCACCCTTCGGGGGTACGACCGGGGTGGTCGTGGTCGTCGAAGTGGGAAGTGTCGTCGTTGGTGCCGTGACCGGTGTCGCGTGGGCCTCAACCGTGGTGGAGGCGAAGACGACACCCACAATTGCGGCCGTAGCGACCACGATCTTGCGGATTGCGGAGGTCATAACGTCCCCTTTGTCTGTCATTGCTGGATTCTGGCAAGCAAAATTGCCGTCGCACGACAGGTCTTCCATCATGCACTAGACCTAGGATTCAACGTGAAGACCGCGTAGACAAACCTGCAGGTTGGCAGCTACCTGCATGGCACCTAGTTCGGATGGCGAAATGAGCGATTTAGATGAGCTTGACCGGCTCGACGTCGCGCTATACCGCCGCGCTCTGGTCCAGCCCGGGGTCCCGCTGAGTGTTTTGGCGGACTCCATGGACTGCATGGTCGAGGAGTTGGACAAGCCCACCGCCCGTCTGATCGAGATGGGGCTGCTCCGGATCGACGAACACGAGACCGTCACCGCAGTCAGCCCCATGCTCGCCGAGGCCACCGTGCTCGGTGCCGAGGACCTCGAGCTCGGGGCACGTCGCGCGTTGGTGGAGTCACGCCGCAACGCCATCCGCCGGCTCGTGCCGGACTGGAACGAGGCCTTCGTGGCCCACATCCCCGATCTTGCCGTCGATGTCATCTCCGACCAGACCCAGATCGGCAACGTGCTGATGCACTACGCCGACCGCTGCCAGCAGGAGCTGCTCTCGGTGGCACCCGGGCGGCTACCCAAGACCCGGATCGACAGCCGCACCCGGATCGCCAACCTCTACACGCTGCGCCGGGGCATCAAGCTGCGGGCGCTCTACCAGCAGGTGGCCCTCCGCGACCGGCACACCCGCAGCTACCTCACCGAACTCGCCGACAACGGCGCCAAGGTCCGCTTCGCCACCTCGGTGCCCGGCCGGAGCCTGGTGATCGACCGCGACGTCGCGCTGCTGCCGATCCCGACTGCCGACCCTTCCCGGCACGGGCTCGCGGTGGTGCGCGAACCGAACGTCATCGCCTGGGTCATCGCCACCTTCGAGCAGCTCTGGGCCGAGGCCCAGACGCTGGAGGACGCCCTGAGCCGCGGCCAGGAGGAGGCCGAGCTCGACCAGACGCGCGCGGCCATCCTGCGCCTCATGGCCGAGGGGGAGAAGGACGAGGCGATCTCGCGCCGGCTCTCGATCTCGGTGCGTACCTGCCGTCGCCAGATCGCCGACTACATGGCCCAGGTCGGGGC
This sequence comes from Jatrophihabitans sp., assembly GCA_025963285.1. Classification (GTDB taxonomy): domain Bacteria; phylum Actinomycetota; class Actinomycetes; order Mycobacteriales; family Jatrophihabitantaceae; genus JAOPUX01. The sequence goes on along the minus strand of JAOPUX010000067.1, from coordinate 3,174 downwards.
CACGAGCCGCTTCCAGGCCGGCGTGATCGCCGCCCGGGCCGGACATCTCGACATCCCCTCGTCGAACTGAGACACCGCGTCGCGGGTACCGTCGTCGCGTGGGGGTCTTGGTCGCGGTACTGGTGGTCACCAACCTGGCCTGCCTGACCGCGCTCGTGCTGGTGCTGCGCCGCCCGCAGCCCGAGCCGACCGACCCGGACGAGACGTTCACCGCGCCTCGTCCGCCCGGCCTCACCGGGCGCTCCCGCCGGGTGATCACGATCGAGGTGCTCAACCCGATCGAGCTCGTCGGCAGTCGAGGCAGGATCGCCGGGCTGGCCGGTTCGCTGGCCCCCGGCATCGCGCGGCGGCTCGTCTACGACCAGGTGCTCAAGACGCTGCGCCACGAGCTCGCCGACAAGCAGGTGCTGGCCGACGTTCGGCTGCACCGACTGCAGCCCAAGCCCGCGGCACGGCGTGAGCCCACATCGCCGCGTGAGCCCGTCGCGCCGCGTTCGGTGGTGGCCGACCAGCCCGTCGCTGCCGACGGTGTCATCGACCTCGAGCCCGTCGAGGAGATCACCACGATCGACCTCGGCACCGTGCCGGAGGCCGGCGACTAGCTGTAGGCCGGGGCCTAGCTGTAGGCCGGGGCCACCCGCCGCCACGGGCGCAGCCCCTCCAGCTGTGCGGCGAGCGCCAGCAGCATCGCCTCCCCGCCAGGGCGGGCCACGAGCTGCACCGACAGCGGCTGGCCGTAGGCACTCACACCCGCCGGCACCGCCATGGCCGGGTAGCCCGCGAGGTTCCACGGTGCCGCGAAGGGGGCGTAGCGGGCGTTGGCCCAGACGTTGGCCAGCCAGCCACGTTCGGACCACTGCACGCTCGGCAGCGGATCCTGGGCCAGGGCCGGGGTGATCAGCACGTCGTGGTCGTCGAAGAACGCCTCTGCCACTTCGCGCCAGGCAGCGGCCCCGGCAGGTTTCGGGTAGCCGGCCCTGAGCAGGGCGCGGCCGAGTGCGGCGTGGGTCCTGGTGCGGGCATGCAGCTTCGACCGGTCGGCAAGCAGCCGGCTGTCCAGTTCGGTACCGGCCAGCCAGCGCCCGATTCCCGACATGCCGATCCGCTGCCCGTACTTGGGGTCGGCCTGCCGCACCGTGTGCCCCGCCTCGCGCAGCAGCCCCGCGGTGCTGCGGGCCGCCCCTGCCCATGCCGCGTTCACCGGCATGCCCTGGATCGGCGACCGGAGCGAGATCGCGATCCGCCGCGGCCGCACCGCGCCGAGCTCGGCCAGCTCGGGACGGCCGGCCAGCACCGAGAGCAGCAGCGCGCAGTCCTCGACGGTGGTGGCCAGCGGCCCGTTCTCGGACATGTCGAACCACGAGCCGTTACCCAGGTCGGCGGGCACCACACCGAGTCCGGCCTTGATGCCGACCAACCCGCAGCAGGCCGCGGGGATGCGGATCGAGCCCATGCCGTCATTGCCGTGGGCCACCGCCACCATGCCGGCAGCAACCGCTGCGGCCGCCCCACCGGAGGAGCCGCCAGGGCTGCGGTCGAGGTTCCACGGATTCCGGGTGAGGCCGAAGCTGGAATCGGTGGCGCCGAAGACGCAGAGCTCGGGCACCGCGGTGAGGCCGACGACCACCGCGCCCGCCGCCCGCAGCCGGTTGACGATCTCGTGGTTGCGCGGCTGCGGCAGGGGGTCGCTGCCGGCGGAGCCGATGCGCATCGGTTCGCCCTGCACCGGCACGTTGTCCTTGATCGGGATCGGCACTCCGGCCAGGGGGAGGGCGTCGCGGTCGTGGCGGCCGTCGACCTCGTCCGCCTCCCGCAGCGCCGCCTCGCGCCGCACCACCTGGAAGGCCCCGAGCTCCGGGTCACGTTCCTCGATGCGCCTCAGCGCCGCCTCGGTGGCGGCACGGGCGCTGAGCGTCCCGGCACGGACGGCGCCGGCGATCTCGATGGCGGTCGGTGACGGGGTGCTCATGCGAGCGACCGTACCGTCACCACCGCCAGGCCGCTCCGGCTACGCGGTCAACGTGGCACGAGGCCCAACGCCGCCACCTCGTCGTCGGTGAGCAGGCGCGAGCGGATCAGGAAGCGCACCCCCTCCGGTGCCTCGACGGAGAAGCCGGCGCCCCGGCCGGGCACCACGTCGATCGTCAGATGGGTGTATTTCCAGTACTCGTACTGCGACGCCGACATGTACACGGGGATCGTCCGCTCCAGGCCGACGTCGAGATCGCCGAGGTGCACGTCGGCATCGCTGAGCATGAAGTCGCCGTCCGGAAAGCACATGGGCGCGGAGCCGTCGCAGCAGCCGCCCGACTGATGGAACATCAGCGGGCCGTGCTTGACGGTGAGGCGGCGGAGCAGCTCCGCCGCCTCCTCCGTGACGTCCACGTGCCGGGTCAGAAGAATCCCATCGCCTTCGGTGCGTAGGACACCAGCAGGTTCTTCGTCTGCTGGTAGTGATCGAGCATCATCTTGTGGTTCTCGCGGCCGATGCCCGACTGCTTGTAGCCACCGAACGCCGCGTGCGCCGGGTACTGGTGATAGGTGTTCGTCCAGACGCGCCCGGCCTGGATCTCCCGGCCGGCCCGGTAGGCCTGCGAGCCGTCCCGGCTCCACACGCCCGCCCCGAGACCGTAGAGGGTGTCGTTGGCGATCTTGATGGCGTCGGCCTCGTCGTCGAAGCGGGTGAGCGCGAGCACCGGGCCGAAGATCTCCTCCTGAAAGATCCGCATCGAGTTGTTGCCCTCGAAGACCGTCGGCTGCACGTAGTAGCCGCCGGCCAGCTCGCCCCCGAGGTCGGAGCGCTCGCCGCCGCAGAGGATCTTGGCGCCCTCGGCCTTGCCGATGTCCATGTAGGAGAGGATTTTCTCGAGCTGGTCGTTGGAGGCCTGGGCACCGATCATGGTCGTGGTGTCGAGCGGGTTGCCCTGGATCACCTTCGCCACCCGATCCAGCGCATCCGGAACGAAGCCGTCGTAGATCGACGCCTGCACGAGGGCGCGGGACGGGCAGGTGCAGACCTCGCCCTGGTTCAGGGCGAACATCGTGAAGCCCTCGAGCGCCTTGTCGTAGAAGTCGTCCTTGGCGTCCGCGACGTTGCTGAAGAAGACGTTCGGGCTCTTGCCACCGAGCTCCAGGGTCACCGGGATCAGGTTCTGCGACGCGTACTGCATGATC
>JAOPUX010000057.1 GCA_025963285.1 Jatrophihabitans sp. | reverse complement strand
TGCAGGCCGAGGGCAGCCTCGATGACCAGTGCCACCGCGTCCTCGTCGTTGCTGCCGACGACCTCGGCGGCGGCGGCCTTGGCGGCCGGGTGCGCGTTGCTGACGGCGTAGGAGCGGCCGACCCATTCGAGCATCGGGACGTCGTTGGGCATGTCGCCGATGGCCACGATCTCCTCGGCCGAGATCTGGTGCCGTGCGGCCAGCTCGGCCAGGCCGGTGGCCTTGGTGATGCCGGGTACCGCGATCTCCAGCAGCCCGAAGGACGACGAGTGGGTGATCGAGGCACGCGGCCCGAGCAGCTCGACCGCGCCCGCCAGCAGGTGGTCGGCGTCGCTGCCGCGGTCCTTGACGAGCAACTTCATCGCCGGGCGCGTGATGATCTCGGCCAGCGAGCCGATCGTCGCAGCGGGCACCGGGTTCCCGCGGCGGTCGAGGGTGGGGTTGATCTGCCAGTCATGGGTGTAGCCGGGTTCGGCGCCGAAGCCGTCGCCGTACTCCACCGCGAACCGGGCCTTAGGGAAGCGTTGGCGCAGCTCTCCGGTGAGCACCTGCAGGGTGGCGACGTCGAGGTAGTGCGCCGAGATGATCTCCTCGGTGGCCAGGTCGTAGAGCACGGCACCGTTGGCGCCGACGGCCACTCCCAGGTGGCCCGTCTCGTCGATCACCGCATCTAGCCAGCGCGGCGGCCGGCCGGTGACGAAGGCGATGACGAGCCCGGCCTCCTCCGCAGCACGCAGCGCGGCACGGCTGCGGTCGGAGACCGTCCCGTCGCTGCGCAGCAGGGTGCCGTCGAGGTCACTTGCGACGAGCCGGATCGCGGGGCGGGTCACGGCGCGGTCAGGACCTCGCGGCCACCCAGCCACGGGCGCAGCGCTGCGGGGACGTAGACCGACCCGTCCGGCTGCTGGTGATGGTCGAGCAGGCAGGCGATGGTGCGGGCCACGGCGCAGAGCGTGCCGTTGAGCGTGGCCACCGGGCCGACCCCCCCGGCGCCGCGCGCGCGGATGTTGAGCCGGCGGGACTGGAAGGTCGTGCAGTTCGAGGTGGAGGTCAGCTCGCGGTAGGCACCCTGCGACGGGAACCAGGCCTCGATGTCGAACTTCCGGGACGCCGACGAGCCCAGATCCCCGGCGGCGACGTCGATGACCCGATAGGCCAGCTCGAGCTTGTCCAGGAACTCCCGCTCCCAGGCCAGCAGCCGGCGGTGCTCGTCGAAGGCGTCCTCGACGGCCACGTAGGAGAACATCTCGACCTTGTCGAACCAGTGCACCCGGATGATGCCCTTGGTGTCCTTGCCGTAGCTGCCCGCCTCGCGGCGGAAGCAGGAGGAGAAGCCGGCATAGCGGAGGGGCAATGCGGCGGCGTCCAGGATCTCGCCGGAGTGGTAGCCGGCCAGGGCAACCTCGGAGGTGCCGACGAGGTAGAGATCGTCCTCGGCCAGCCGGTAGACCTCACTGGAGTGCGCGCCGAGGAAGCCGGTGCCCTCCATGATCTCCGGCTTCACCAGCGCCGGGGCGATCACCGGGATGAAGCCGGCGCCGCTGGCCTGCTCCATGGCCAGGTTCACCAGCGCAAGCTCGAGCTGCGCGCCGATACCGGTGAGGAAGTAGAACCGGGCGCCGGAGACCTTTGCACCCCGCTCGGTGTCGATGGCCTTGAGCGTGGCGCCGATCTCGGTGTGCTCGCGCGGTGCGTCGACCGTGGGCGGGGTGCCGACGAGCTCGAGGGTGACGAAGTCGTCCTCGCCCCCCGGTGGGACGCCGTCCTCGACGACGTTGGCGATGGCCAGGTGCGCCTCTCGGAGGGCTGCCTCGGCGATGCCCTGGGCGACCTCGGCCGCCTTCACCTCCTCGGCCATGGCCTTGGCGCGAGCCAGCACGGCCGGCCGCTCGTCGGGCGAGGCGGTGGAGACGGACTTGCTGATCGCCTTCTGCTCACCGCGCAGGGTGTCGGCGGTGGAGATGGCGGCGCGGCGGGCCTCGTCGGCGGCCAGCAGCGCGTCGACGAGGGAATCGTCGGCGCCGCGGAGCCGCTGCGAGGCGCGCACCCGCTCGGGGTCGTCTCGGACGAGCTTCAGGTCGATCACGTACCCAGGTTACTGAGGTCCGCGCGGGCGATCGCGGTGCCGGTCGCTGGCTAAGCTGGCGGCGTGACCGACGGGCTGCCGATCAAGATGCTGCACGACCGTGTCCTCGTGCGCGAACCACGGGACGAGGGCGAGCGGAAGTCCTCCGGCGGCATCCTCATCCCGGCCACCGCTCAGGTCGCCAAGCGGCTGATCTGGGCTGAGGTGCTGGCTGTCGGCAACCACGTCCGCGCCGTCGAGGTGGGCGACCGCGTCCTCTTCAGCCCGGACGACCACCACCAGGTCGAGATCGCGGGGGACGAGTACCTGCTGCTGCGCGAGCGCGACCTGCACGCCGTGGCCGCCCCCCGCAACGACGCCAACACCGGCCTCTACCTCTAGCCGCCCGCTGCGTCACCCCGCTACCGCCCGCCGCCCTCCTCCGCTCGCCGCCCTCCTCCGCCGAGTGGCTTGTTAGGACGCGAGTGGCTGGGCGACACGCCACCACTCGCCGCCGAACAAGCCACTCGGCGAACCTGCCGGTCGGCGAACCTGCCGGTCGGCGAACCTGCCGGGCGGCGATGGGGACGTGTGCGGTTCAGCTGGCGCGGCGGAAGAGGCCGGGCTTCTTGCCGATGGCCGCCGAGACGGCCTGGCGCTCCTCGGGGGAGAGCTCGTGCTCACCGGTGCCCCCGACGACGGCCTTGGCGTAGACGCGGGTGTCGCTGCGGCCGGTGATCGCGCTGATGGTGACCCCGTCACCGCCGTCGTCGAGCAGGGCGAGCGAGAACGACATCCGCCCCGACAGGTCGGTGAAGGCGTCGTAGCGCACCAGGGCCACGTTGCGCAGCGCGCCGTTCTCCTCGGCCGCCCGCTCGGCCACCGCGGCCAGTGCCGTGGCGTGCTGGGCGTCGACGTGGGCACGCAGCGACTCGAGCTGCTCGGCCACCGTCTGGGTGAGCTCGGCGTGCTCGGTGGTGGCCTCGATCAACGAGCGGTGCCCCTCCGTGCCGCGGGTGCCCCGCGCGAGCAGGGTGGTGGCGCGCCGCAGTTTGGCCAGCGTGCGCAGGGCGCTGTAGGCGGCGACGAGCGCGACGTACGCCAGGATCAGCGCGAATACCGCGACGTAGGTGGCCACCGTGCCAGGTTAGGGCGAAGCGGCCCCTGAGCCGGGGAGGACACGGACTCAGCCGCGGATCACGTTCACCATGCTGTAGATGCCCAGCCCGGTCATGACCACGGCCGCCACCCGGGTGATCCAGAGGATCGGCAGGAACTTCAGCAGCGTCTTGCCGCCGAGGATGGCCAGCAGCCCGACGGCCCAGAGCCCGAGGACGGCGCCGATCCCGACCGACAGCGGGCTGTGGTACTTCGCGGCGAGGTTGGCCGTGAGGATCTGGGTGAGGTCGCCCCACTCGGCGATGAAGATCACCGCGTAGCCGATGGAGGCGACCTTCCAGAAGCCGGCGGTGGCGGGCACCTCGTCGACCTCCGCCTCGACCTCCTCCTCCTCGTCCTCCAGCCCTTCGCGCCAGATCAGCACGGCACCCAGGAGGAAGAGCACGGCGACCACGGACTCGACGGCCCGGTGCGGCAACAGCGTCAGCAGCGACCCGGCCGAGACGGCAATGATCACGTGGGTGGCGAAGGCCGCGGCGATGCCGACGAAGACCCAGCGCCACGGGAAGCGGGTGCCGAGTACGAGCCCAGCCACGGCGGTCTTGTCAGGCAGTTCGCCGACGAAGACAAGCGCAAAGACGATGGCGATGACGGCGATGTTGAGCACGAGCACTCTCTCGGGTCAGGGCTGCGTTCCGGCTGACTCGAGGCGAGCACGTCGGAGGCGTCAGCCGATGGCTGTCGTTTCCGAACGTCTCGTCCAGTCGGTGTACCGACCCTGGACACCGGGTGGGCTTCCGCCCGCCAGTATGTCGACGCCCAGTCGAGGGACTACTCCCGTTCCCCGTCAGTCTACGGGGTGGTGGCAGGTGGCAGGCATGGGCAGTGCGGTTGTGCGGAGTGAGAGGCTGTCAGGCGTGCACCTGCGCCCCGTCCTCGCCTCGCTGCCCGCCTACGTGCCGGGCCGCTCCGTCCCCGGCTCGGTGAAGCTGGCCAGCAACGAGAGCCCGTACCCGCCGCTACCGCACGTGCTCACCCGCATAGCCGAGGCCGCCGCGAACATGAACCGGTACCCGGACAACGGCTCGGCGCAGCTCACCGCCACCCTCGCCGCGCACTACGGCGTCGACCCCGGTCGGGTGGCCGTCGGCTGCGGGTCGGTGTCACTCTGCACCCAGCTCGTGCAGGCCGTGGCAGACGCCGACGACGAGGTCATCTATGCCTGGCGCTCCTTCGAGGCCTATCCGATCATCGCCGCCGTCAGCGGGGCCAGCTCGATCCAGGTGCCGCTGCGCGACTACGTGCACGACCTCGACGCGATGGCCGAACGCATCACCGGCAAGACCCGCCTGATCTTCGTCTGCAACCCGAACAACCCCACCGGCACGGCGGTCACGCGTGACGCGCTGCTGCGGTTCCTGAGCCGGGTGCCCGAGGACGTGGTGGTGGCCCTGGACGAGGCCTACCGCGAGTACGTCACCGATCCGGAGGTGGTCGACGGGCTGACCCTGCTCGACGCGCACCCGAACCTGATCGTGCTGCGCACCTTCTCCAAGGCCTACGGCCTGGCGGGGCTGCGGGTCGGCTACGCGATCAGCTCCGACCCTGCCCTGGCGACCGCGCTGCGGCAGACACAGGTGCCCTTCGCGGTGTCGTCGCTGGCCCAGGCGGCGGCGATCGCGAGCCTGGAACCCGAGGCCGAGCGGCAGCTACTGGACCGGGTGGCCGGCACGGTCACCGAACGGGGTCGCGTGCAGGCCGAGCTCGCCGCGATGGGCTACCCGATCCCGCCCAGCCAATCGAACTTCGTCTGGTTCGACCTCGGCGAGCAGAGCACCACGTGGGCCGCGGGCTGCGAGGAGCGGGGCGTGATCGTGCGCGCCTTCGCCGGGCACGGAGTGCGGGTGACGATCAGCTCGCCCGAGGAGAACGACCGCTTCCTGGCCGCGGCGCGGGCGCTTCGCTGATCAGAGGCTGGGCTCCGGCACCGGCTCCGGCAGTGGGGACGGGCGGTGCCTGCGCAGCCACAGCCCAGCGGCTCCCGCCAGCACTGCCAGTAGCACCAGGAACGGCAGCGCGGTGGCGAAGGCGGCGAAGACCCATGCCGCGGCGGCGGTGAAGCCGTGCCAGCCCCGCGTGAAGGCGCCACCGACGCCGGAGTGGTGGTGCGGCTTGACCGGGGCGGCCTTGAGCGTGGTGAGGTTCAGGTTCACCGTGGCGAAGTCGGTCTCCGAGCTGAGCGAGCGCTGCTGGCCCTCCAGTGACTCGAGGTCGGCTTCGCGGGTGGAGAGCTCCTCCTCGATGGAGATGACGTCAGAGACCTTCGTGGCGTGCGCGTAGAGCGTGCGGAGCCTGGTGATGCTGTCCTGGGCGCTCTTCAGCCGGGCCGCGACGTCGGCGACCTGGGTCGTGACGTCCCGGCTGGAGAGGCTGCGGGAGCGTTCGGTGCCGAGTGCGGCGAGCTGGTTCAGGATGGTGGCCAGCTGCGCCGGGGGCACCTTGAGCACGAGGGAGGCTGAGGCGCTCGGACCGGATTGCCGGTCGTCGCCGAAGACCTCGCCGCCCGCCCCGGTGACGATGGTGTCGGCCCGGTTGGCCTGCGCGGCGACGTCAGCGGAGTGCCGCACCCCCACCGTGAGATAGGCCGTGCGGATCAGCGCCCGGGTGTCGGTAAGGAGCGCGGCCGTGCCGATCGCTGGCGCCTTCGGTGCACCGGCTGACGCCGGCATCGCCGCAGCACCTGCCGCCGCCGAGGCCTGAGGACCGGCCGCGTCGCCCCTCCCGGGAGCCAGCTCACTCGACGATGAGCTGCCGTGCTCGGAGGTGCAGGCACCGAGGGCGAGCAGGGCGAGCAGCGCGCCCGCCACGGTGAGGATGGTTCGGCGGCGCATGGCGGCTCCTCGGCGTCAGGGGAGCCCGGCAGCGGGCGCCCTGCACACTCCGACGAGACGCGCGACCGGATGCGTTCCGCCGCTGCTCAGACGAGGCTGTAGCCGGCCTCGGCGACGGCGGCGCGGACGGCGTCAGCGGGGACGTCGGTGCCGGAGACGACGAGTCGGCCGCTGTCCAGCTCGACAACGGCCGACTCGACGCCGTCGAGTGCGCCCACCTCGGCCTGCACCGCTGATACGCAGTGCCCGCACGTCATTCCCGCAACGGTGTAGCTGGTCTCGGTCATACCCCCGACTATACCCCGGGAGGGTATGACCGCTAGGTGGGTCTCGAGGCCAGCAGGGCGCTCGTGACCGGGGCGTGCAGCGGCGCTCCGGCATAGACCAGCTTGTAGACGGTGGCCACCGTCGGCTTCTGGCTGGACGAGACGCCGCCGGTGCTGTTCGTGGTCAGCGTCGCGAGCTTGGTGAAGGTCGATCCGCTGCTCGGCCGCGAGTAGAGCAGCACGCTGGCCCCCGCGATGGCTGCCTTGCTGCTCGCGTCGGTGAGCGTTCCGGTGATCGTGATCGCCTTGCCCTTGGTGAACGTCGCCGGCACCTTGATCGACAGCGCACTGGCGGTGCGGGTCTGCAGGGTGACCACCTGGTCCCGCGTGCCGTCTGCGTTGTGCAGGTGGAACACGAGCGCCTTGGTGTTCGGCGCGGCTACCGTCAGCGGCACCTGCAGGCCCGGCTGGTCGGCGTAGAGCGGAGCCGCCGCGGAGACACCAGGGTTCACCACGTCGTACTTCACCGGGCCGACGTCGTCGATGTCGCCACCGAAGGCTGCGGAGCCGAAGAGGCTGTTCTCCCCCACGGAGTAGGTGATCGGGAACTTCGTCGCCGAGTCCTTGACCCCGATCAGCTTCGGCCACACCGGCAGGAGCACGGTGTTGGTGTCGAAGTCGTTGGTGTCGACGTCGCCGAATTCGAAGTCCACCGGCTCCTGGTCGATCACCTCGCCCGAGCTGAGGTCGACCAGGTTCGCCAGCAGCAGGTCCGTGCCGGTGTAGTTCTGGGCGTAGACCTCGTAGTCGGGCTCGCCGTCGCCGTTGGTGTCGATGTCGACGTAGGGGATCGTCGAGTTCCCGATCGTCGCGCTGTCACCGTAGGTCGAGATCCCGAACCAGAGCCAGCCGTTGGCGAGGCTGCCGTCGGTCTTCGCGCTGCCGGCGCCCACGTAGTGGATGTCGCCGCCGGTGGCGGTCTGGTTGATCGTGCACTGGGTGACGGAGTTGTCGTCGCACGCCGCCTCCTTCGGGCTGGTGGCCCCGAGGCTCATCGTCGAACCGAGCGATGAGTAGGCCGTGACGCCGCTGCCGTTGTGCACGCCCGTACCACTGAGCACGAGGCTGGCTGCCCCGGCGGGCCCGTAGCTGGCCGAGGCGGTCAGGGACGAGGTGGGCTTGGCCGCACCGTAGACCGGCACCCGCAGGATCGAGCCGTTCGACTGCTGGATGAGCAGCCGCCCCGAGGCGTCGGAGACGAACTCCCGCGGTGCGCCGAGCTGGTCGACCTGCATCGTCGGGTCGATCGTGTGCCGGAGCAGCGCGGTGGTGATCGTCATCGTGACGGTGATCGGCACCGAGCCACCGGCCGGGATGGTGCCCGAGCTGGGGCTCATCGAGTAGGCCACGCCGGGCTGCTTGACGGCCGGGGCGTAGCTGAGGAGGTAGCCCTTCACGGTGCTGCCGGTGTTGAAGAGCGTCACGGTCCGCGTCTTGGTCACCGTGGTCTGGCTGGTCGGCGCCGCCACGACACCGAACGAGGCGCTGACCCCACCGGCGATGCTCGCGTCGGTGTCGTAGGCCAGCAACTGGTTGGTGACCGCGGAGTAGGCGTCGACGCGGCCGGAGCCGTCCCGGGCCGGTCCGTAGATCGGGCCGGTCTGGTTGGGCTGCGAGTAGAGGTCGTGGTTGGCGGTGTTCATGATGTCCGCCTTGACCTGCTCGGTGGTCCACGTGGGGTGCGCGGCGATCACGAGCGCGGCGATGCCCGCGGTGTGCGGCGTGGCCATCGACGTGCCCGAGTCGATGAGAACGCCGTCCCCGGTGCCCTCACCCGCGGAGACGATCGTGTCGCCCGGTGCAGCGACGTCCGGCTTCACGACCCCGATCGAGCCGTGCGTGCCGCGGGAGGTGAACGACGACGCCAGGTCGACGATCGAGGGATCGCGCTCCGGGAAGGAGGCGGCCAGCGAGCCGTCGAACGTGACGTTGAGCGTGCCCGCGGCCGCGGCCGAGGAGAGCGCGCTGGTGGCGTCGCCGGTGAGCTGGAAGACGGGGATGTCCGGGTCACCGGTGATCCCTGCCCCGAAGACGCTCAGGGTGGAGGTGAAGATGGCACCCACCGCCCCCGCTGCCTTCGCGTTGGCTGCCCGTGCCGCCGATCCGCAGGCGCGGGTGGCGTCGTTGTCGTCCCAGTACAGCCAGGCCACCTTGCCAGTGAGGTCCTGCGTGATGGGTGAGCAGCCGTCGGCGTTCGCGTCGGGCAGGGTGACCACCTGGCCGGTGACCGGTGTCGGGTGGTCGAGGTAGCTGTAGGCGATCGAGTTCTGGCCGAGGGCGATGTCGTCGCTGACGAGCCCGGTCGGCGCGTTGATCTTCAGGCCGTCGCGCAGCTGTAGGGCGTCGACCGAGCTGGCCACCGCCAGCGAGCGGAGCGCATTGCCTGGAGCGCCGCCGGTGTCAGTGAGGTCGCCGTTGTTGCCCATGGCCACGACAGAGAGGACCCCGTCCGTGGCCAGTGTGTTGACGACCGCGTTCTCCGGGTCGTCCGGGGTGTCGTAGTCGCCGCCGAGGGACATGTTGACGACGTCGAGGTGGTCGCTGAAGTCGCCGTCACCGTTGGGGTCGAGGGCGGCGTCCAGGGCCGGGATCACCAGATCGGTGCTGCCCTGGCAGCCGAAGACGCGTAGCGAGTAGAGCTTTGCCTCCGGCGCCATGCCGGGGCCGATCTTCATGGCGTTGAGCGAGCTGCTGGTCAGCCCGCTGTAGCTGCCGGTGAAGGTGCTGCCGTCGGTGTTCTCGCCGTAGCCGGCCGCGGTGCCCGCCACATGGGTGCCGTGGCTGTTGCAGTCGAGCGGGTTGGGGTCCGGCCGCGGGACGGGGTTGTAGTTCGCCGAGGTCGGATCGGCCTGGTAGGCGTTGCCGGCGAAGTCGTAGCCCCCGGCGATCTTGGCCTTGGCCAGCGCCGGGAGGTCGTCGTGCCAGGGGTAGAGCAGGCTGTCGGAGGTCTTGAACGCGGCCTTGTAGGCCGCCACCGTCCCCGCGCCACCGAAGTCGGCGTGGGTGTAGTCGATGCCGGTGTCGATGATCCCGATCGTGACGCCCGCACCGTAGTCGTGGGTGTTCTGCCACGTGTCGAGCACGCGGGTGAGCTGTGCCGCGCTGGAGTTGGCGGGCGTCTTCGGGATGATCTTGGAGATCTTGACGACGTTGGGCAGTGCCGCGAGGGCCTTGAGGGCCGCCGCGTCGACGAGCATGCCGGCGCCGGGGATCGCGTTGCTGACGCTGAAGATCTGGGCGGCCTTAGCGTCGACGTGCTTCGCCGCAGCGAGGGCGTTGGTCGCGTCGGTGCCGACCGCGGCACGGCGCGCCAGGGCGTCGCTCTTCGCGGTGGACTCACGCTGGGAGAGGGTGCCGGTGCTGGCGCGCATCGCGGCGCTGGAGACCGAGGCGGCGCCGGCTCCGGAGAACTGCACGAAGACGGCCTGGGTTCCCGTGGTGCGGGCCAGCGCGCCGAGCTTGCTGGCCGGCAGGCCGCTCGCGTGGGCCGGGTCGACCCCGACGGCCGACGGCCGGGCCGTGGTCGAGGCCGGCGACGCCGCGTGGGAGGACTGGGTCAGCGCGCTGGCGAGGCCGGTGACGAGCAGGGCCGCGACCGCGGCCGCACTGAGGCCTCGGTGAACGCGGGCTGAATGACGGGCCACTTTTCTCCCCTTTGGCGCGGAATGTGCAGTGTGGATAGATCGCCACGTTAGACGTTCGCTGTGAATCTCGCTACGGCATCCGGCGGCAATCGGCGGGGGTTCGCCGGCTGCTAGCGCGTGTTCATCGCGCGGCCAAGCGCTGAGTGCAAAGATGGCCTTCGTGCTGGCCCTCGACGCCGCCGTTTTCGAGCGGCGCTTTCTCGCCCATGCCGCCAGTCAGCTCCCCGGGCGCGACGATGCGGCGCTCGCCGAGCTGGCAGCTGCGGTGCTCGAGCTCGGTACTGTGCGCACCCCGGACCAGGTGCTCGTCCGGATCGCTCCGATCGACGCGGAGACCACCGCCATCGATCTGATCACCGCCGACGCGCCCTACCTCGTCGACTCTGTGCGTGCCGAGCTGGAGCGCCGCGGCCGGCCGGCGCTGCGGGTGCTACACCCGCAGCTGGTGGTGAGCCGGGACGACGACGGCGCCGCGCTGACCGTCCACGACGTCGACGACAACGCCGCCGTACCCGCCGGGGCACAGGTCGAGTCGTGGATGCACCTCGAGGTCGAGGCCGACCAGGCCGACGACCTCGATCTCGCCGACGCGCTGCGCCGGGTGCTGACCGATGTCCACTACGCGGTGCACGACGCCCCGGCCATGTACGCCCGAATCCGCGCGCTGGCCGACCAGCTCAGCAGCGACCCCGGCGAGTTCGACCGGGAGACGAGCGCGGAGGCCGGTGACCTGCTGCGCTGGCTCGCCGACGGTAACTACATGATCCTCGGCCACGCCTCCTACTCGGCCAACGAGCTGGCCAGCCCCAAGGCCCACGGCACCATCGACGCCGACGACGAGGGGGTCCTGCGCGGCGCGGCCCGGATCTCACCCCTCGAGCTGCTGCCCGCCTTCCGCAGCGGGGCGCCGCTGGTGATCTTCAAGTCGCCGCTCGTCTCCACGGTGCGCCGCTCGGCCCGCTACGACTGCGTCACCGTCGTGACGCCCGCCGCGGGTGGCAGCCAGCAGATGATCCACGTCTTCCTGGGATTGATCACCAACGCGGAGGACGGCACCGTGGCGCGGGTGCCGGTGGTCCGCCGGCGCATCGCCGAGATCATGCTCCGCTCGGGTGTACGCGCGGACAGCCACACCGGCCGCCGGCTCCTTGCGGCGCTGCGCACGCTGCCGCGCGACGAACTCCTCGAGGCGCCCACCACCGACCTGCTCCGGCTGGCCCAGCTGGTCGTCGACCGGGCCGAGCACGGCAGCGTCGGCGTCTTCGCCCGCATCCACCTCAACCGCGACTTCGTCAGCGTGCTCGTCTACTTCCCGGCCGAGCGCTTCGGACCGGAGACGCGCCGCCGGGTGGCCGCGCTCATCGGCCGCGCCTGGCCCGGCGAGGTGATCGGCCGCGACGACCGGCTCGTCGAGATGGACCTGGCCCGCATGCAGTTCCTCATCGCGGTCCGCCCCGGCTCGCAGCCCCCGTCTCCTGAGCGGTCGGTGATCGAGGCCGAGGTGGCACGCCTGACGCGGCGCTGGAGTGACGACCTCGAGGACCTGCTCGTGGCTCGCTACGGCGACGAGGAGGGGAGCCGGCTGCTCGCTGCCTACCGGGACACGCTGCCGGAGGCCTACAAGGAGGACGTCGCCCCGGTCCAGGCCGTCGAAGACCTGGTGATCCTCGACGGGCTGCCCACGCAGGACGGGCTGGCCTTCCGGCTCTGCCTGCCGAGCGACCCCGACGACCCAGCGGACCGCCGGCTCAAGGTCTTCCGCACCGGGCAGGCCGTCACCCTGGCCCGCGCGCTGCCCATCTTCAGCCAGATGGGGATCGAGGTGCTCGACGAGCGCCCCTACGAGTTCGATCTGCCGGGCCGTGAGGACGTCTGGATCTACGACTTCGGGCTGCGGCTACCGGCCGAGGTCGACTTCGACGAGACGCGCGCGGGCAACGTCATCGCCGCGCTCCGGCTGCTCTGGCGCGGTGCCCTGGAGCAGGACGGCTTCAACGAACTCGTCGTGCGGGCCGACCTAACCTGGTGGCAGGCCAACGTGCTGCGCGCCTACGCCAAGTACCTGCGCCAGGCCGGCACCACGTTCAGCCAGGGCTACATCGAGCGGGCGCTCGTCGAGCACAGTGACCTCGCGTGCGCGCTCGTGGCCCTCTTCGAGTCGCGCTTCGACCCCGAGCAGCGCGGTGCCGACATCGACGCGCAGGTGGCGGCGATCGAGGAGAAGCTGGCCGAGGTCTCCAGCCTCGATCAGGACTCGATCCTGCGCTCGCTGCTCGGCCTGATCCAGGCCACCCTGCGTACCAACGCCTACCGCACCGACGCCTTCCCGACCGAGGAGACCAGTGGCAACCGCCGCACCGCGCTCGCCCTCAAGCTCGACCCGCGGCGCATCGCCGAGCTGCCCGACCCGCGGCCGCGCTTCGAGATCTGGGTCTACTCCCCGCGCGTCGAGGGCGTGCACCTGCGCTTCGGCGCGGTAGCCCGGGGAGGCCTGCGCTGGTCCGACCGGCGTGAGGACTTCCGCACCGAGGTTCTCGGCCTGGTGAAGGCGCAGATGGTCAAGAACGCCGTCATCGTCCCGACCGGCGCGAAGGGGGGCTTCGTCGCCAAGCAGCTGCCCGACCCGACCGTCGACCGGGACGCCTGGCTCGCTGAGGGGGTGGCCTGCTACCGCACCTTCATCTCGTCCCTGCTGGACCTCACCGACAACTACGTCACCGGGACCGACGGCACGCAGACGATCGTCCCACCGCCCCAGGTGCGCCGCTACGACGGCGACGACCCGTACCTGGTCGTGGCGGCCGACAAGGGCACCGCCACGTTCAGTGACATCGCCAACGGCATCGCGATGGAGTACGGCTTCTGGCTGGGCGACGCCTTCGCCTCGGGTGGCTCGGTGGGCTACGACCACAAGGTCATGGGCATCACCGCGCGCGGCGCCTGGGAGTCGGTGAAGTACCACTTCCGCGAGCTGGGCATCAACGTGCAGACGCAGGACTTCACGGTGGTCGGCGTCGGTGACATGTCTGGCGACGTCTTCGGCAACGGCATGCTGCTCAGCGAGCACATCCGCCTGGTGGCCGCCTTCGACCACCGGCACATCTTCCTCGACCCGACGCCGGATGCCGCCACCTCCTTCGCCGAGCGCAGGCGGCTGTTCGCACTGCCCCGCTCGTCGTGGGCGGACTACGACTCGGCGCTGCTGAGCGAGGGCGGCGGCATCTACCCGCGGACGGTCAAGTCCATCCCGATCACGCCGGTGCTGGCCAGCGCCCTTGGGCTGGGCGACGGCATCACCAAGCTGACCCCGAACGAGCTGATCCATTCGATCCTCACCGCGCCGGTGGACCTGCTCTGGAACGGCGGCATCGGCACCTATGTGAAGGCCTCCACCGAGACGCACGCCGACGCCGGCGACAAGGCGAACGACGCGGTTCGGGCCAACGGCGCCGACCTGCGTGCCCGGGTGGTCGGCGAGGGCGGCAACCTCGGCCTCACCCAGCTGGGTCGCGTCGAGTACGCCCGCGCTGGCGGCCGGATCAACACCGACGCCATCGACAACTCGGCCGGCGTCGACACCTCAGACCACGAGGTGAACCTGAAGATCCTGCTCGACCGTGCCGTGGCCTCCGGCTCGATCACCCGCGACGAGCGCAACCAGCTGCTCGCCGACGCCACCGCCGACGTCGCCGCGCACGTGCTGCGCGACAACTACGAGCAGAACGTGCTGCTCGGCATGGCACGCCGGCTCAGCCCGGCGCTCATCTCCGTGCACCAGCGTGCCATCCACGAGCTCGAGGCGTCCGGCGAGCTGGACCGCGCCATCGAGTTCCTGCCCTCGGACAAGGAGATCGCGGCGCGGGAGGCCGAGGGTGTCGGGCTGGTCTCCCCGGAGAACGCCGTACTGGTCGCCTACTCGAAGATCACCCTGATGCGGCACATCGAGGCCAGCAGCCTGCCTGACGAGCCGTGGTTCCAGCGCACCCTTGCCGGCTACTTCCCGCCCGCCATCGCCGAGCGGTTCGCCGCCGACCTGGCCGGCCACCCCCTGCACCGCGAGATCATTACCACCGTCGTGGTGAACGACATGATCAACCGCAGCGGCACCACCTTCGTGCACCGCGCGATGGAGGAGACCGGAGCCGAGGTCGCGCAGATCACCCGGGCCTACAGCGTGGTCCGCGAGGTCTTCGGCCTGGAAGAGCTCTGGGCCAGCATCGAGGCGCTCGACAACGTGGTGCCGGTCGCGGCGCAGAACGCCGGCCATCAGGAGATCCGCCGGCTCATCGACCGCGCCACCCGCTGGTTCGTCGACGTGCGCTTCCCGATCGGTGACGTCGCCGCGGAGATCGACCGCTTCGGCGCCACGCTGACCGAACTGAGCCCGCGGATCGCCGACCTCGTCCGGGGCGCCGAGCTGGCCGACATCGAGTCGGAGAAGGCCCGGCTCAGCGGCCTGGGCCTGCCGCCCGGACTCTCCGGCCGGCTGGCCGAGCTGCTCAGCACCTTCCTGCTCCTGGACGTCGTCGAGATCGCCAACGCCTCGGCGCATTCGGCTGCGGAGATCGCCGAGCTCCACTTCGCGCTCTCGGACCTCTTCTACGTCGACGAGATGCTCACCTCGATCACCAGGCTGCCGCGTGACGACCGCTGGGCCACCCTCGCGCGGGCGGCCGTCCGGCACGACGTCTACGCCGCCCTCTCCGCGATCACCACCGCCGTACTGCGCAGCACCGACGACGCCCTGGCCGCCGACGACCGCATGCAGGTCTGGGTGGCCGCGAACGCCGAGCGCGTCGAACGCGCCCGCAGCACCGTCCGCGCCGGACTGGACCGCGAGACCGTCGACCTAGCCACCCTCAGCGTCGCCCTACGCGTCATGCGGTCCGTACCGTCCTGAGTCCAGCCCACCGCAGGCGGACCCACGGCTCAGACGGCGTCGAGCTGAGCGATGACCTCGCGGGGACGGTTGGTGATGATGGCGTCGGCGCCAGCGGCGCGGACGAGCTCTACCTCGTCGGGCTCGTCGGCGGTCCAGACGTAGACGTAGTGGCCGCGGGCGTGGGCGCGCTCGACGAAGTCGGGGTCGTTCTGGATCACCCGCACGCCAGGGCCGGCGATGGGGACGCCGGCGGGCAGGATGCCCTCGCGGATCATCGGCAGTAGCCGTTCGAAGAGCAGGACGGTGGGCACGTCGGGGGCGAGCAGCTTCACCCGGCGGATGGCGGTGGGTGCGAAGCTCATCACGACGATCGGGCTGGTCATGTCGGCGGGCTGCTTGATCGAGGCCGGGGGGCCGGGTTTGCCGGCCCAGCCGAAGCGGGTGAGGAGATCGACGAGCTCCTTCTCCACCAGACCCCCGTAGCGGGTGGGGTGCTTGGTCTCGATGAGCAGCCGGACGGAGCGGCCCGCGTCGTGGACCAGTTCCAGCAGCTGCTCGAGGGTGAGGACCTGGCCGTCCTCGTGCAGGTCCGGCACCACGCCCTCGAGGTAGGGCGAGTCGTTGATCAGGTCGTCGGCAGAGCCGGTCAGGTGCGGGTGCCAGCTGGCGAAGTCGAGGGCCCGCAGCTTCTCCAGGTCGAGATCGCTGACCACGCCCCTGCCGTCGGAGGTCCGGTTGACGGTGCGGTCGTGCACGCAGACGAGGTGCCCGTCACGCGTCATCCGCACGTCGCACTCTAGGCCGTCGGCCCCGGACTCGATCGCCTCGACGTAGGCGGCCAGCGTGTGCTCGGCGACGGAGTACGAGGCGCCCCGGTGCGCCACGACGAGCGGACGGGTCGGCGGCTGTACCGGGGGCGGCAGGGCGCTGCGACGCGCGCGCGGTCTCACGCGCCCATCGTGCCGTGTCCCGATGAACACCGGATGACGACGTGCCGTCCGGCTACCCGGTGGTCGACTCGATGGCCGTCGCGATCGCCGCCCCGAGCGTGTTCTCGAAGGACGGATCACCGTTGGCGTAGAGCGCGATCACGTGCCGCAGCACCGGGAACGACGCGCTGCCGCTGGACTGGGTGTAGACCGGCTCGACGTAGAGCATCCGCCCGGCCACCGGTATCGCCTCCAGGTCGCCGAGCACCACGCTGGAGTTACCGCCACGCTGCAGGGTCAGCGCCTCGGTGATCGCCGTGTTGGACTCGATGTCGTTCTGCACCTGCGCCGGCGACTCGCCGCCCGAGGCGGACGGGTACTCCAGCAGCGTGAACTTTCCGTAGTCGGGCCCAGGCTGGGCGTCGACGGAGACGAACGCGGCCAGCTGCTGGCCGTTGAGCGTCACCATCGGGCTGGAGAGCGAGTAACGCTGCGCCCCGAAGCCGTCTGCGGACATGGAGCTGTAGCGCGAGGGCAGCGCCGCTGTCGACACGCTCGAGGTCGTCGTGGAGGACGAGGTCGAGTTGATCGACTGGGAGGAGGCGATCGTCGGGTCGGTGGGCACCGTCCAGAAGTCGTTACCGCTGTAGAAGCTCGCCGGCTGTGTCACGTGGTACTTCGCAAGCAGCGTGCGCTGCACATTGAACAGGTCGGTCGGGTAGCGCAGCTCGGAGAGCAGGGCCGACGGGATGCTGGACTGCGGCTGGACGAGGCCCGGGTAGACGGCCTCCCACGTCTTGAGCAGCGGGTCCGGGTGCTGGGCCTGGTTCCACTCGTAGAGCGTCACCTTGCCGGTGTAGGCATCCACGACGGCCTTCACCGAGTTCTGCATGTAGTTGACCTGGGTGCTCGCCTGCGAGATCGAGGCCCCGTTGGCCGTCAGCGTGGTCCGGCTGGCTGAGCGGAGGTTGATCAGCTGCGAGTCGGGGTAGTTCGACGACGTGGTGTAGCCGTCGACGACCCACTCGATGTGCCCGCCGACCACTGCGGGATAGACGTCCCCGTCGAGGGTCAGCCAGGGCGCGAGCTTCGCGACGCGGGCGCGCGGATCGCGCAGCGTGAGCAGCTGCGAGGCGCTGTTGATCTCGGAGCTGAAGAGGATGTTGGGGTCGCTGTCCTGCACTGCGAAGAGGAGCCGGCGCAGGGTCGAGCCGATCGGGATCCCGCCGTTGCCCGTGTAGGTCGTGTAGGCCGACTTCGACGAGCCGTTCGCACCGGGGTGGTCGAACTCCAGCTGCTCCGTGCTGCCCGCGGGCTGGCCGACGATGGCGTAGGAGGAGGAGCCGAGCGACGGCCCGAAGTAGACGTCCGGCTGGGTCACCGGGATCTCCTGGCTCGGCGGGTTGCCGCCGTCGAGGTACACCGGGCTCTCGGTCTTCGGATCGACCTGGTTCGTCGGCGCGGCGACCACGCCGTAGCCGTGGGTGTAGACGAGGTGGCTGTTCACCCAGCTCGACTTGGGGATGGAGCCGGTCTTGAGCTCGCGGACCGCCAGCGCGACGTCCTGGGACTTGCCGCCGATCTCGTAGTTGCCGATGTCCAGGGTCGACTTGAAGCCGTAGTACGCCCGGAGCTGCTGCTCGACGTTGAAGGTCGGGGAGAGCTGGTTCGGGTCGATCACCGAGGCCTGCGCGGTGCTGCTGGCCAGCTTCACCAGCGTCGCGCCGCTCGTGGAGGTCGGCGGGTTGTAGGGCACGGTGGTGATGTCGTCGTCGAGGTCGAAGGCGGCGTTGGTGGCCGTCTGGTTGTGGACGATCTCGGAGAGGTCGAGGCTCGCGGCGCTCGGTGCCTCCCGGTACTTGTAGACCAGACCCGGCCAGGCAGACCCGATCACCGCAGACGCGATCAGCATGGGCACGAGGGCAAGGGCGATCACCCGCACGCGTCCCCGTGGGGTGAAGCGGCCGAGCGGCAGGATGCTCTCCGCGAGCAGGCCGTTGGCCAGCAGCACCAGGGCGAGCACGAAGGCGACGATCGTCAGCGTGACCAGGCTCGGCAGCCCTGCGTGCACGTCGGTGTAGGACGGCCCGGTCACCGGCCCGTGCGCGGTCGAGGTGGTGAGGGCGTAGCGGGCGAGCCAGTAGTTCGCGGCCTTGAGCAGCAGGTAGCCGCCCAGCAGCACCGACAACAGCCGGGTGAACTCACGCGTGACCTTGCGGCCCCC
Organism: Jatrophihabitans sp.; assembly: GCA_025963285.1. GTDB lineage: Bacteria > Actinomycetota > Actinomycetes > Mycobacteriales > Jatrophihabitantaceae > JAOPUX01. Next base: position 5,111 of record JAOPUX010000057.1, on the reverse strand, counting down.
GCGCCGCAGCCGCCAGGCGCCGTACCAGTAGCCGCCGACCACCGCTATCCACAGCGCGTAGGAGAGGGCCTGGGAGAGCAGCGACACCAGCATGGCGTGGAACGGGTAGACCTCGATGAAGAAGGAGAGATCCTTGTGGAACAGCGGATCCGTGGCGTGCCACGGGGTGGCGTGGCGCCACATGAGGTACGTCTGCCAGCCGTTCGCGGCACTCCGGCCGACCAAGATGCCCGGGATCACCACGACCAGCGCCACGATGAGGCGCGAGACCTTCGGTTCGTACTTGCGGAAGATCCAGCGGATCGTGTCGTCGTCCTGGGAGAAGAAGAGCGGCGACTTGATGCGGCGGATCGCCAGGAACGTCAGCCCGCTGACGAGCGAGCCGATCACCGCGAAGATGATGAAGAGCAGGATCTGCGCCTCGACCATCGTCCGGTAGACCGGGCCTTGCTGCACCGAGTCGAACCACATCTGCGTGGTGGCGATGCGCACGGTGACGAGGAAGAGCACCCAGAGGACGGCCAGGGCGGCCACCACGGCCACGAGCCGGATGGCCCAGCGCTTGAGGATCCCCCGCCCGTGGGCCTGCTTCACCGAGGACCCCGCGGTGACCAGCTTCGCGAAGGCCCCACCGGTTACAGGCTTGGGGGAGGTACGGCTCGGGGAGAACACGGGTGTCAGCTCCGGTCTTTGGCTTTGGCAGCGGGCGCAGTGCGCGCGCCTCGGTCGTGCTTGTCTTCGTAGGCGTCGACGACGGTGTTGGAGTCGCCGTCGAGGATGATCTGCCCGCCCTCGAGCCAGATGGCCCGGGTGCAGGACTCGCGGATGATGCCGAGGCCGTGGCTGACGAGGAAGACCGTGCCGGCCTGCTCGCGCAGCTCGAGGATGCGTTTCTCGCTGCGTCGCCGGAACTGCGCGTCACCGGTGGCGAGGGCCTCGTCGATGAGCAGGATGTCGGGGGCCCGCGCGGCGGCGATCGCGAAGCGCAGTCGCGCGCCCATGCCGGAGGAGTACGTGTTCATCGGCAGGTGCACGAAGTCGCCGATGCCGGCGAAGTCCACGATCGCCTGGTACTCCTCGGCGATCTCAGCCGGGCTCATCCCGATGGCCAGGCAGCCGAGCACGATGTTCTGCTCCCCGGACATCGCGCCCATCATGGCGGCCGAGACCCCGAGCAGGGAGGCCTGGCCGCGCGTCCAGACCACACCCTGCGACGGGGCCATCAGCCCTGCGATCGCCCGCAGCAGGGTGGACTTGCCGGAGCCGTTGGGCCCGATCAGCCCGATCGCCTCGCCCCGGAAGGCAGAGAGGGTGACGCCGCGGACGGCGTGCACGGAGCGCTGCCCGGGGTTCTCCTCGCGCAGCAGCATGCGGCGCAGTGCCGCCGGGGCGCCACCGCGCCGGGAGCCACCGATCACCCGGTAGGTGAGGTGCACGTCGTCGACGAGCACCGTCTGCTCCGGGCTGGCGGAGGCCGACGCGTCGGTGAGGATCTCAGACATTGCCGTACTCCTCCTCGCCGCGCCAGAAGTAGAGGTAACCCATGACGAGCGTGCCGACGGCCCACGCGAGGGCGGTGAGCCAGGTCGAGACCGGGGCCGGATTGCCGATGAGCAGGGCGTTGCGGGCCAGCTGCAGGTAGACGTAGGCGGGGTTGAGGGTCATGACCGTGGAGACCCAGCCGGGGTGGCCCTGGGTGAAGACCGTGACGCTGTACATGACCCCGGAGGTGTACATCCAGAGCCGGGAGAAGAACGGCAGGATCTCGTTCATGTCCGGGATGCGGGCCCCGAGGCGGGCGACGACGAACGCCAGCCCGAGGCAGAAGAGCGCCTGCAACGCCAGAGCGGGCAGGAGCAGCAGCCAGTGCCAGGTGAGCGGCTCACCACTGATCAGCACGATCGGGATGAGCACCAGCAGCGAGTAGAGCAGCCGCAGGAAGGCCACCAGCGTGGTGGAGGCCGGCAGCACCGCCCGCGGGAACTGGAGGGCGCGGACCAACCCGAGGTTGCCGGTGATGGCCCGCGAGCCGGAGGTCAGCGCGCTCGTGCAGAAGGCGAAGACGAAGACGCCCACCGAGAGGAAGGCGATGTAGTTGGGCACGCCGCGGTTGGAGTGCAGCAGCAGCCCGAAGACCAAGTAGTAGACGAGGATGTTGAGCAGCGGCGTCAGCAGCTGCCAGGCCTGGCCGAGGAAGTTGCCCTCGTAGCCGACGGAGTTCGAGGCCGAGGAGTAGGCGGCGACGAACCAGCGCCGCTCCCAGAGCCGCTGGGTGTAGACGTCCACCGGCAGCCGGGCGCCGGCGCGCTGCAGCCCGGGGACGGGAGGGGGAGCCTCGGGGAGTGTCACTCTGCGTCCTTCACAACGGGTGTCACCTGCATGTGGGCCCTCAACTGGCGCATGAATCGTTGCTGGATCGGGTTGAGCCGGTCGGTCAGTAGCAGCTCGAAGAGGCCGACGTCGACCTGTCCGTCGACGTGGCCGGAGGTGAGCACACCGGCGACGTCCGCCGCCAGCGCGGCGATCTCGCCCTCGGAGCTGCGGCCGTTGAGCCGGCCCAGCCGCTGCCGCAGCGGCCCGAGGGCCTCCATCACGGCGGCGTTGCCGAAGAGCTTGCTCGCCTCGGCCAGCACTCCGGACATACCGTCCGGGTGCACGGCGTCGAGCAGGGCCGCCGCCCACTTCTCGCTGCTGCGCAGGTTGTCGGCCGGGCCCAGCACCCCCTGGTCCTGCAGCGCCAGCGTCAGCGTCTTCACCGGCTGGTCGAAGGTCTCGGAGCGGGCCAGCTCGCGGAGCCGGTCCCGGGTGGAGACCATCTGGTCGATCTCGGCGTCGAGTTCGTCGGCCAGCAGATCCAGTGCCTCGGCCAGCGAGACGTCCTCGGCGTCGGCGGCGCTGACCCGCTCGGCGATCTGCGGCAGGGGCATCCCCAGCGCCCGGAGCCGGGCCACGCGCACCAGCTCGATGACCTCCTTGCCACCGTAGCGGCGGTAGCCGGAGGCGTCGCGCGGCGGCTCAGGCACCAGGCCGATCGAGTGGTAGTACCGAACCGCTCGCGGGGTCAGTCCGGTGACCTCGGCGACCTTGGTCACCGAGAGCCTTCCGGGCGTCGTCGAGCTCACGAGAGTCCACTATCCACATTGACGTAGCGTCAAGGAAAGCGCCGCGCCGCGTGGGAGTGGGGCCCCTCACTCCGCGGGCATCAGACGATGGGGCGCCCCGCCGACATCCAGGCGCTCATGCCGCCCTCGAGATTTACCGCATCGACGCCGTTGGCCAGCAGCCAGGCGGTGACATGCGCCGAGCGGCCGCCCATCGCGCAGAGCACGACGAGCGGGGCCTCGGAGGTGAAGACCTCGGGGCGGTAGTTGAGCTGCTGCGGCACCTGGTTCATGGGGATGTGCACGGCGCCGTCGATATGGCCGGCCGCCCACTCCTCGTCCTCGCGGACGTCCAGCAGGACGGCGTCGGCCGGAAGCTGGGCGACGGTGATCGTGGGCACCTCGTTCGGCTGCATGCGGTCAGCCTATTTGAGCAGCTTGGACATGCGGCGGTCGGCGAGCTCGCGCCCGTCGGTCTGGCAGGTCGGGCAGTACTCGTAATGCTTGTCGGCCAGCGAGATCGTGCGGACCGTGTCCCCGCAGACGGGGCAGGGCAGGCCGGCGCGGGCATGCACTCGCAGGCCGCTGCGCTTCTCGCCCTTGAGGGTGGCTGCCCGCTGCCCGACCGAGCGGTCGACGGCGTCGCTGAGCACGGCCTGGATCGAGGCGTGCAGCACCCCGATCTCCTCGGCCGTCAGCTTCGAGGCGTTCTTGAACGGCGACATCCGTGCCACGTGCAGGATCTCGTCGGAGTAGGCGTTGCCGATGCCGGCCAGCACGGTCTGGTCGGTGAGGGTGCCCTTGAGCTGGGAGCGCTGGTCGCGCAGCAGTGCGGCGAGCTCGTCGGGGGTGACGGCCAGCGCGTCCGGGCCGAGGCGGGCGATGCCGGGGACGTCCTGCGGATCGCGGACCAGGTAGACGGCCAGACCCTTCTTCGTCCCCATCTCGGTGAGGTCGAAGCCGGAGACCGGCCCGCCGTCGCCCAGCTCATCGGAATACGCCGGCGTCAGGTGCAGCCGGAAGGCCAGCGGGCTCTTGCCGGGCTTGGGCGGCGCCGGCGGCAGCGAGTCGCGCCACTGCAGCCAGCCGCCCCGGGCCAGGTGGGTGATCAGATGCATGCCGTCGAAGTCCAGCGACAGGAACTTGCCGTAGCGCGAGGCTCCGGAGACCACGGCTCCGGACAGTGCCGTCAACGGCGGGTCGAAGGTCTTCACCGCGCTGAAGGCCGCGACATCGGCGCGGATCACCGCGCGCCCCACCGCCCGCTCGCGCAGGAAGGACGCGAGCGCCTCGACCTCCGGCAACTCAGGCACGTCCTCAGGATATTGCCCGAGCGCAAATAGTGGGTCGGAACGGGCGTGCGGCCAGGTTCCGGACCGCCGTTCGCCGGTGGTTGCGTGCAGGACGTAACCTCATACCTATGACTCAGTGGGGCCTCGACAGCCTCTTCAATCCGTCCAAGCGACACATGGATGAGGAGAAGGAGCGTCTGCAGGCGACCCGCGAGGAGATTGGTGACTCCAGCGGCGGCAAGCGTATCGATCTGGAGTCGGGCAAGGTGCGGATCAAGAAGGCCGCCAACGCCGCTGCCGACGACGAGGAGTCGGCCGCCGAGGCCGAGTAGCTCTTCCGGTCGGCCCACGCGGAGCAGCCGTGCCGCGGAATTAACGCGGCGGAGCCCCGGCGGGCGGGGGTTCCACCGGGGCTCCGCTTTGACCGAGCGGCTCCGGAGAGGGTGGGGGACCCGTCCGGAGCCGCCGCGGCCTCGCTACGCCCTCCGGTGGGCGGGGGTTCCGTCGGAGGCTGCAGCGATGCTTCGATCACGCGGGCCCGACGGGCGGGGGTAGCTGTCGGGTCCGTGTGAAGTCTGCGTTAGCTTTCGTGGCAATCATGAAGTGAAATCTGTGTGAGGTCAATACCTTCGTGGAAAGACATTAAAAGACAAAAGTGGACGTAGAAGCGCCGCCGGGCGGCGGGTGGCACAGCCGCACCGGTCGGCGCTGCTGTCCC
>JAOPUX010000056.1 GCA_025963285.1 Jatrophihabitans sp. | reverse complement strand
ACCTTGCAGTTGTCGCGGTAGACCGCCAGCGCCTTGAGGCCGAGCTTCCACCCCTGGAAGTAGACGTCCTCGATGTCCTCGACGGTGGCCGTCTCGGGCAGGTTCACCGTCTTGGAGATCGCGCCGGAGAGGAACGGCTGGGCGGCCGCCATCATGCGGACGTGGCCCATGGCCTTGATCGCCCGCGCACCCATCGCGCAGTCGAAGACCTCGTAGTGCTCCTGGCGCAGGCCGGGCGCATCGATGACGTGGCCGTGCTCGGCGATGAACTCGACGATGGCCTCGATCTGCTCCTCCTGGTAGCCCAGGACCTTGAGCGCACGCGGCACCGTCTGGTTGACGATCTGCATCGAACCGCCACCGACGAGCTTCTTGAACTTGACCAGCGCGAGATCGGGCTCCACACCGGTGGTGTCGCAGTCCATCATCAGGCCGATGGTGCCGGTGGGGGCGAGCACCGAGGCCTGCGCGTTGCGCCAGCCGTTGGTCTCACCGATCTTGTTGCCCTTCGCCCACTCCTCCGTGGCGGCGGCAAAGACCGCGCGGTCGATGTCGTCGATCGAGCGCGCCGCGTCGTTGGCCGCAGCGTGCTTGCGCATGACGCGAGCGTGCGCCGAAGCGTTACGGGCGAAGCCGGCGTACGGGCCGACGATGCCGGCCAGCTCGGCCGAACGACGGTAGGAGGTGGCCGTCATCAGCGAGGTGATGGCGCCGGCGAGCGCCCGGCCGCCCTCGGAGTCGTAGGCGTGACCGGAGGCCATGAGCAGCGCGCCCAGGTTGGCGTAGCCGATGCCCAGCTGGCGGTAGTCGCGGGTGTTGACGCCGATGGCCTCCGTCGGGAAGTCGGCGAAGCAGATCGAGATGTCCATCGCGGTGATGATCAGCTCGACCGACTTCACGAACTTCGCCGAGTCGAAGGTGTTGTCGTCGTTGAGGAACTTCATCAGGTTCAGCGACGCCAGGTTGCACGACGTGTTGTCGAGGCTCATGTACTCCGAGCACGGGTTGGACGCGGTGATCCGGCCCGTCTCCGGGTTGGTGTGCCAGTCGTTGATCGTGTCGTCGTACTGGATGCCCGGGTCGGCGCACTCCCAGGCCGCCTGGGCGACCTTGCGGAAGAGCTCCTTGGCGTCGATCGTCTCGATGACCTCGTGCGTGCTGCGAGCGCGCAGCCCGAACTCGCCGCCCTCCTCGACCGCACGCATGAACTCGTCCGAGACCCGGACCGAGTTGTTGGCGTTCTGGTACTGGACGCTGGTGATGTCGGCGCCGCCGAGGTCCATGTCGAAGCCGGCGTCGCGCAGGACACGGATCTTGTCCTCTTCACGGGCCTTCGTCTCGACGAACTCCACGATGTCCGGGTGGTCGATGTCGAGTACGACCATCTTGGCCGCACGACGGGTGGCGCCGCCGGACTTGATCGTGCCGGCCGAGGCGTCGGCACCGCGCATGAAGCTGACCGGGCCCGAGGCGGTGCCGCCGGAGTGCAGCAGCTCCTTCGACGAGCGGATCCGCGACAGGTTCAGGCCCGCACCGGAGCCACCCTTGAAGATGAGTCCCTCCTCGCGGTACCAGTTGAGGATCGAGTCCATGGTGTCGTCGACGGCGAGGATGAAGCAGGCGCTGACCTGCTGCGGTGACGTGGTGCCCACGTTGAACCAGACCGGTGAGTTGAAGCTGAAGACCTGGTGCAGGAGCATCCAGGTGAGCTCGTGCTCGAAGATCTCGGCGTCACCGGGCGCCTTGAAGTAGCCGAACTGCTCGCCGGCGGCGCGGTACTTGGAGACGACCCGGTCGATGAGCTGACGCAGCGACCACTCGCGCGAATCCGACCCGACCGCACCACGGAAGTACTTGGTGGTGACGATGTTGGCCGCGTTGACCGACCAGAAGTCCGGGAACTCGACGCCGCGCTGCTCGAAGTTGATCGTGCCGTCGCGCCAGTTCGTCATGACGACGTCGCGACGCTCCCAGGTGATCTCGGCGTACGGGTGCACACCCTCGGTCGTGTAGACCCGCTCGATGCCCAGCCCGTTGGCCGGGAAGGAGCCCGCCGATGCGGCGGCCTTCGTCTGCTTGGTGTCCGACTTCTCGACAGCCTCGGTCATATTCGATCCATTTCTCGCGCGGCGCGCTCTTCGGTGGTGCAGTTCCAGGACGGTACGGTGCGGAGCTTTGCTGGGTGGTGCGATGTCAGGGAGCGAGGTAGCTAGGGGCCACTCTCGGCGTGGCGGTGCTCGCTACGGAGATCGGCGATGGCCTTCTCGAAGTCGTCGATGGAGCTGAAGCCCTGATAGACGCTGGCGAAGCGGAGGTAGGCGACCTCGTCGAGACTGCGAAGCGGGCCGAGGATGGCCAGCCCCACCTCTTCGCTGGGCACCTCGGCCATGCCCGCGGCACGGATCGTGTCCTCGACGGTCTGCGAGAGCTGGGCGAGCGCGTCCTCGTCGACCGGGCGACCGTGGCAGGCACGCCGGACGCCGCTGACGACCTTCTGGCGGCTGAACGGCTCCGTGACACCGCTGCGCTTGATCACCGCGAGGGTGGCCTCCTCGACCGTGGTGAAGCGCCGGCCACACTCCTGGCAGGCGCGGCGGCGGCGGATGACCTGGCCCTCGTCGTGCTCTCGTGAGTCAACGACGCGCGAATCTGCGTGGCGGCAGTACGGACAGCGCATCGGACCCCCTCGGTCGTGTCATGTCGTGTTCTGGAGCGTGGTGCTGTGGATAAAGCTGTCGACAAGCCTGGGGACCGAGTGTGGACGACCACCTCAAGCTGTGGACGAGTGATCCCTAGTTGTGGACGAACGACAAGCATGTAACTACTACATGTAGGGGTGAACCGTAGAACGGACGCGAATGTTCCGCAAGTGCGAAACGCGGCGCGGCGCGCGTGAATCTCCGCCGAGGCGAGAATCCCGACTCGCGAACTAGCGGGTCTGGATCAGCTGACCGGGCATGATCGCGACGTCCGTGAGGTGGTTGAGCTGCTGCAGATGCGCCACCTCGGCACGCGGGTCGGTGTTCGGGGCGACCCGCGCCGCGATGGACCAGAGCGTGTCGCCCTGCTCGACCGTGACGCTGGCCGGCACGGCCGCCGCGCCGGCACCGCCTGCGCTTGCCGGCGCGGAGGCCCAGGCAATGGCGAGCAGCGCCGCGGCGAGCAGGCCGACCGCCACCGAGAGCACTACGACTCCGCGCCGGGTGAGCCGGAGCGGCGCAGCGACCGAACGCGCGCTGGGCTGGTACAACTCGGTGACCGACGCCAGCGGCCGCTGCGCGCGAGCGCGCTCCGGGACGTCGAAGATCGGTGCGCCATCGGTGAATGCGTAATCGGTGAAGGGGAACTCGTACGCCACGGACATGTCGTGCTCCTCGGATCCAGCTCCATTCGACCAGCTAGTCGAACGCGCGTTCTATCGAACGTCTGATCGAAGGTCTACCAGGCGGGTCTGACAATTTCCAGATTCGTACGGCGTGTCGTTCGAACACGTGTTTGAGAAAACCGTCCCGTATCGCTAACGTCGACAGCGTTCACAGTCGATGGCAGGAGCCACCCGGCGGTCGAGCAGGTGGCCGGCGAGGTGGCGGAAAAGGTGGCGGATCCAGTGGTAGAGAAAGCAGCACCGAAGGCAGTCGTGCGGGCGCGCAAGCCCGCCGCGAGTGCGGCCGAACCCGCTGAGCGGCGTGGTCCCGGCCGCCCGAAGGTCACCGAGATGCCCGATCCCCAGACCGGCCTGACGAGGCGTCAGCAGGCGATCCTCGATGTCATCCGCGACTCCGTCGAACGGCGCGGCTACCCGCCGAGCATTCGCGAGATCTGCGAATCGGCCGGCCTGGCCTCAACCTCCAGCGTCGCTCACCAGCTCGCCATGCTCGAGCGCAAGGGCTTCCTCCGCCGCGACCCGAACCGCCCCCGGGCCGTCGACGTGCGCTCGCCCAACGGTGAGCAGGACAAGCCCAAGGCAGCCCGTCGCGCCGTGGCGGTCACCGACGACGCGCCCCGCGGCGACACCCCCGTCTTCGTGCCGCTCGTCGGCCGGATCGCCGCCGGAGGCCCCATCCTCGCCGAGCAGACGATCGAGGAGGTGCTCCCCCTGCCGAAGTCGTTCGTCGGCGACGGAGCGCTCTTCATGCTGCGCGTGGTCGGCGACTCGATGGTGGAGGCCGCCATCACCGACGGCGACTGGGTCGTGGTCCGTCAGCAGTCCGACGCCACCGACGGCGACATCGTGGCCGCGATGATCGATGAGGAGGCCACCGTGAAGACTCTCAAGCGCGAGAACGGGCACGTCTGGCTCATGCCGCACAACCCGGCGTTCCAGCCGATTCCGGGTGACGACTGCACGATCCTGGGTCGTGTCGTCACCGTCCTACGCAAGCTCTGACCGCCCCGAAGAGCCACCCGAAGACCAGCCTCCGAGACGCCGACGGCCGCCCACCCCGCAGGGTTGGGCGGCCGTTGACTGTCGCGGCGCTGAAGCGGCGTCGCGGCGTGTTAGGCGATGCTGTTACTCGGCGTGGGTGGGCTCGGCCACCGGCGTTACCTGCGCAACGGGAGCCGGCTGGGCGACGGGAGCCGCGACGACCGGTGCCGTGGCCGCGGGAGCCGTGGCGACGGGAGCCTCGGCCGCAGGCACGACTGCCGGAGCCTCCACCGTGGCGGCGGCCTCGCGGGCCTTGTCGTCCTCGCTCATGCCCTTGATCTCGGTCTTGAAGATGCGCAGCGAGCGGCCCAGCGAACGAGATGCGTCAGGAAGCTTCTTGTAGCCGAAAATGACAACGGCAAGCGCGATGATGATCAGCCAGTGCGAGGGAGCGTCGAACCCCATGTCGGTCTCCTAGATTCAGTCGGTCGTCGCTGCTACCCAGCGTACGCCAGCGGTCGTCCACTATCCCCAGTTCGTCCCGGGAGACCTCTTCGGTTGCATCATTCGGGTAGTGATCACGCGGGGACGGCGAAAGTCCCCAGCGTCGCGGCCAATCCGGCATCCACGCGAGCGTGCAGGCGGGTGCCCTCCGGCGTGTGCTCGGTGCTGAGCACCTCGGCGTCTTGATGCATCCGGGCCACGAGGTCGCCGCGGTTGTAGGGCACCAGCACATCCACCTCGACGTCCGGGCGGGGCAGCAGCGCGTCGACGATCGAGCGGAGTTCGGCGATTCCCTCACCGGTTCGGGCCGAGACGAAGAGTGCATCGGGTGCCAGCCCGCGCAGCCGCATCAGCGTGTCCGGCTCGGCCGCATCGATCTTGTTGAAGACCAGCCGTTCGAGTACATGGGTGGCCTCTATGTCGATGAGCACGGCACGTACCGCACTGATCTGGGCCTCGGGATCAGCATCGGAGGCGTCGACGACGTGCAGGATCAGGTCGGCCTCGGCCACCTCCTCCAGCGTCGAGCGGAACGCCTCGATCAGCTGGGTGGGCAGGTGCCGCACGAAACCGACCGTGTCGGCGAGGGTGAACTCGCGTCCGTCCGCCGTGTGGCTACGGCGCACCGTCGGGTCGAGGGTGGCGAAGAGGGCGTTCTCGACGAGCACCCCGGCATCGGTGAGCCGGTTGAGCAGCGAGGACTTGCCCGCGTTCGTGTAGCCGGCCAGCACCACGCTCGGCACCCGATGGCTGACGCGGCGCGAGCGCTTGACGTCCCGAGCCGTCTTCATCCCGGCGATCTCGCGGCGCAGCTTGGCCATGCGTGAGTTGATCCGCCTGCGGTCGATCTCGATCTTGGTCTCACCCGGCCCGCGTCCGCCGATCCCGACGCCGTTGGCGGCGCGGCCACCGACCTGACGGGAGAGCGAATCACCCCAGCCACGCAACCGCGGCATCAGGTACTGCAGCTGGGCCAGCTCGACCTGGGCCTTGCCCTCCTTGGAGCTGGCGTGCTGGGCGAAGATGTCGAGGATCAGGGCGGTGCGGTCAACGACCTTCACCTTGACGACCTCCTCCAGCTGACGCAGCTGGCCGGGCGCGAGCTCCCCGTCGCAGATCACCGTGTCGGCGCCGACGGCGTGCACGATGTCGCGCAGGTCCTTGGCCTTGCCCGAACCGATGTAGGTGGCCGGATCGGGCTTGGAGCGACGCTGGATCAGCGCGTCGAGCACCTCCGAGCCCGCCGTCTCGGCGAGGCGGGCCAGCTCGGCCAGGGAGTTCTCCGCCTCGGCCTGGGTGCCGCCGGTCCAGACGCCGACCAGCACCACGCGCTCCAGGCGCAGCTGGCGGTACTCGACCTCGGTGACGTCCTGCAGTTCGGTGGAGAGCCCGACGACCCGGCGCAGCGCTTGGCGCTCCTCCAGGTCGTAGTCACCCGTCGCGTCACCTGGGGTGTCGTCGCGGTAGTCGTAGTCGGTGTCAGTCATCTCGCCATCCATCGTGACACGCCACAGCCAGGGCATTACCGCGCAGCAAGCAATGACTCCTCGAGATCGAGTTCGGCGACGATCACAGCGGGGCCCGTGAGCTCGACCGTGCCGTCCGGGAACCAGGTGACCTGGCAGGTGCCACCGGGGACGTCGACGCGCCAGGGCTCGCCGTCGGGGCCGACCCCGTTCAGGCCCGCGACAGCCACCGCGGCGGCGCAGATGCCGGTGCCGCAGGAGCGCGTCTCCCCCACCCCCCGCTCGAAGACCCGCATCCGGAGGTGCCGGTGATCCACCGGAGTCACGAACTCGATGTTCTGCCCGTGCGGCAGGGCCGGCTCCACCTGGGGCGCCACAGTGAGGTCGAGTGCGTCCAGGGTGGCGACGTCGTCGACCGCCACCACCACGTGTGGGTTGGGGATGGTCAGCGCACTCAGCGCGAGCCGGGGCTCGTCGTGGGCGGCGGTGACGACCGGCCGGTCGGCGAGGACCTCCGGCACGCCCATCCGAACGCTGATGTCTCCATCGGCGCGCAGGCGCGCCTGGACGATCCCGCCGCGAGTCGCCACCGCCGCTTCCTCATCAACGAGGCTTGAGCGCTGGAGGTATCGCAGAAAGACGCGGACGCCGTTGCCGCACATCTCAGCGAGCGAGCCGTCGGCGTTGCGGTAGTCCATGAAGAACTCCGCCTGACCGGCGAACTCCTTGCTCTCCGGGTCGTTCTCGGAGCGGACGACCCGGAGCACGCCGTCGGCACCGATCCCGGCGTGCCGGTCGCAGATCGCACGGACCGCCGCCGGGGAGAGTTCCAGGGCGCCGTCGAGGTCGGGCACGATCACGAAGTCGTTCTCGGTGCCGTGACCCTTCAACGCGTGCATGACTCCAGGGTAGGCGTCACCGCCACCAGCGTTCTGTCGACGAGGTCGGGGGCCGCCGCGTCGAGCCAGGTCACCCGCGGGTCGCGACGGAACCAGCGGCGCTGCCTGCGGACGAACCGCCTGGTGCTGACGATCGTGTCGAGCACCGCGGCGTCGAGGTCCCCGATCACGTCGCCGGCATCGTCGAGGCAGGCCAGCAGCTGCTGGTAACCCAGCGCCTTGCCCGCCGTGGGACTCCCCCGCAGGCCGGCCGGAAGCAGCCCGCGCACCTCGTCGAGCAGGCCCGCGTCCATCATCCGGTGCACGCGCAGCTCGACCCGCTCGTCGAGGTCAGCCCGGTCCAGCCCCACGAAGACCGTTCGGTAGACCGAATCGAAGCTGGGCATCGTGGCGCTGAAGGGCTGTCCGGTCAGCTCGATCACCTCCAGCGCGCGGGCGATGCGCCGGCCGTTGCTGGGCAGGATCGCCGCGGCCGCCGCCGGGTCGAGGGCCGCGAGCCGGTGATGCAGCACGGCCGGCCCGAGATCGTCGAGCTCGGCGTAGAGCGCAGCCCGGATCTCCGGTGACTGGGCGGGGAATTCGAGCCGGTCGAGGGCCGCGCGGACGTACAGTCCCGAGCCTCCAACCAGTACCGGCAGACTGCCCCGCCCCGCGATCTCCTCGACCGCGGCGCGCGCGAGCTCCTGGTACTGGGCGGCCGCAGCCAGCTGCGTCACCGGCCAGATGTCGAGCAGGTGGTGCGGCACCCCGCCCTGCTCGGCCAGGCTCGGCTTGGCGGTGCCGACGTCCATACCGACGTAGAACTGCATCGAGTCGGCATTGACGATCTCGCCACCGATCGCGCGGGCCACGGCCACGGCGAGGTCGCTCTTCCCCCCGGCAGTGGGACCCACGACGGCGACGACCGGGATGGCGGACCTCTCGGACCTCACCGGGTTCATGGGGTGGCGAGGGTCCAGGAGGCGACGAAGTACCCCACCCCGTAGGGCGCGGCGTCGTAGCTCAGCTCCGCGGCGTAGTCGGCACCGGCCAGCAGCCCGCCTGCAGCGCGCCACGCCGGGGCCCCAGCACTGAGCAGGGCGTGCGCCAGGTCGAGGTCGAGCCCGTCGAGGGCGTCGGCGTCGCCGGCCGCCAGCGCGGCGCTGACGGACGCGTCGAAGGGCTCAGCACGTTCGTCGAAGTAGCCGGGCGCGGCCGTCGTGCGCCGGGCGCTCCCGTCGCCCATCACCACGAGCACCAGATCGCGGGTCTCGGCCAGTGTCAGCAGCTTCACCGCGGCCTTGCTCGACGGATAGTCCGGGCCGACGGAGACGCCGAGGGCACCCGACCGCGGGCCGAGCGCCTCGCGGACGAGCCAGGCACCGATGGTCAGTGAGAGGGGCAGCTCCAGCGCACCGCCGCAGGTGGGAGCGCCGAGGTGGACGTCGCCCGGCAGGCCGAAGCCGGCGAGGGTGCCGCGAGAGAGTGGTGAGTGCAGCTGAGACGACGGCCCGGAACCGAGCAGCACGAGCTGGTGCCCGGTAGCCGCGGCCGAGGCGATGACGCCGAGGCAGGCGGCCCGGAGTTCGTCGAGTTCGGGGGCCGCGGCGCCCGCCAACTCCGGCACGAGAACGGGCGGGTGCGGGCAGAAGACGGACCCGGCGATCACCCTCTGAGACTAACTCGGGCCGTGCGGTGGCACGCTCGTCGCCCTGATCGTGTTCAATGCTCAGTCATGGGCTCGGAGTTTGGACGGATCGACCCCGACGGCACCGTCTTCGTGATCACTGCCGACGGGGAGCGCGAGATCGGCTCGTGGCAGGCGGGCGACGCCGAAGCGGGCCTCGCGTTCTATCGCCGGCGCTACGACGACCTCGCAACAGAGGTGACGCTGCTTGAGAAGCGGCTCGAGTCCGGCGCGGGTGAACCCGGCTCCACGCATGCGCAGGCCGAGGCCCTCAAGGCTCAGCTCGCCACGGCCGCGGCCATCGGGAACCTCGCTGCGCTGGCCGACCGCCTCGACGCACTGCTGGCCAAGGCCGACGAGCGGGCCGGTGAGAAGGCGGCCGCCCGCGAGCAGGCGAAGGCTGAGGCCGTCGCCGCCAAGGAGGCGCTGATCGCCGAGGCCGAGAAGCTGGCCGACTCCTCCACCTCGTGGAAGTCGGCCGGTGACCGGCTCCGCACCATCGTCGACGAGTGGAAGCTGATCCGCGGCGTCGACCGGCGCACCGACGACGCGCTCTGGAAGCGCTTCGCCGCTGCCCGTGACGCGTTCGGCAAGCGGCGCGGCCAGCACTTCGCCGCACTCGACGCCGAGCGGGGAACGGCCAAGGAGATCAAGGAACGGCTGGTGGCCCGTGCCGAGGAGCTCTCCGGCTCCTCGGAGTGGAAGGACACCGCCGCGGCGCTGCGTGACCTGATGACGGAGTGGAAGAACGCTCCGCGCGCCGCGCGTGATGTCGAGGATGCGCTCTGGGCCAAGTTCCGCGCCGCGCAGGACGCGTTCTTCGCCCGTCGCTCGGAGGTCTTCGGCGAGCGCGACGCCGAGCAGTCGGAGAACCAGAAGAAGAAGGAGGCGCTGATCGGCCAGGCCGAGGCCCTCGACCTCAAGGATCCGAAGGCCGCCCAGTCGGCGCTGCGCGACATCCAGTCCCGCTTCGACGACATCGGTCACGTCCCGCGCGACGCCATCCGCCGCATCGACGAGCGGATGCGCGCCGCCGAACAGCGGGTCCGCGACGCCGTCGATGCCGAATGGCGCCAGGCCAGCGCGGAGACGAACCCGTTCCTCACCGCGATGCGGGAGCGGCTGGCGGAGGCGGAGGCGAAGCTCGAGCGGGCCCGCAAGTCCGGCGACGCCGCGCGCATCGCCAAGGCCGAGGCCGACGTCGAGGCGCGCCGGGCACTGCTTCCGCAGTAACGTGCGGCGCATGACGAGCCCCATCCACCAGAAGTCGGCCGCTCCGCTGCCCATCACACCCGACGACCCGCTGCCGACCGATCCTCGAGCCGTCGTCGAGGCCTTCCTCGCCGCGCTGGCACAGCCGAACATGACGGTGGCCTCCGCCCTGATCGCCGAGGAGATCGTCTACGTCAACGTCGGGATGCCGACCCTGCGCGGCCGGGACCGCGTGACGAAGGTTCTCGGCGGGCTGAATCGTCCGGGGTTCTCCTTCGAGGTCTACCTGCACGCGATCTCCGCCGACGGCGGCACCGTGCTGACCGAACGGACCGACGTACTCGTACTCGGACCGGTGCGGATGCAGTTCTGGGTGGCGGGCCGCTTCGACGTGGTCGACGGCGAGATCACCCTGTGGCGTGACGCCTTCGACTACGTCGACATCCTGCGGTCGACGCTGCGCGGCCTTCTCGGCGCCGTGGTGCCCGCCCTGCGCCCCGCGGCTCCGGCCAGCGCCGACACCCCGCCCGGCAAGCGCCCGCTGCGCTGAGCCCAACCCAGACCCTTAGGCCGGACGCAGACCCTTAGGCCGGACGCAGACCCCTAGGCCGGACGCGGGCCGATGCTCAGCAACGTCGGCTTCGGCTCGGCCGGCGCGTCGCCGGTACCCCGCCATGGACGGTGTTCGAGCACCGCACCGTCGGCCACCAGGTGGTGCGGCGCGGCGTAGGTGATCACGGTGCGTACGACATCGCCGGGGTTCGCCGGCGTACCCGCGGTGGCGACGTGCACGAGCCGGCCGTCACGCGCCCGCCCCGACACGCGGCCGGTGACGGCATTGCGCCGCCCCTCGGCGTTGACCAGCACCTCGACCTCACGGCCCACGAGTTCCCGCGCGGCCTCACCGGCGATCCGCTCCTGCAGTTCGATCAGCCGGTCGTAGCGCTCCTGCACGACACCCTTGGTGACCTGGTCGGCCAGCTCCGCGGCCGGTGTCCCCGGGCGCTTGGAGTACTGGAAGGTGAAGGCGTTGGCGAAGCGCGCCGCCTCGACCACCTCGAGAGTCTGCGCGAAGTCGGCCTCGGTCTCCCCCGGAAAGCCGACGATGATGTCGGTGGTGATCGCTGCCTGTGGCATCGCCGCGCGCACCCGGTCGAGGATGCCGAGGTAGCGCTCTCGGCGGTAGGAGCGGCGCATCGCCCGCAGCACGGCGTCCGAGCCCGACTGCAGCGGCATGTGCAGCTGCGGACAGACGTTGGGTGTCTCGGCCATCGCCGCGATCACGTCGTCGGTGAAGTCACGCGGGTGCGGGCTGGTGAAGCGCACCCGATCGAGTCCCGCGATCTCGCCGCAGGCCCGCAGCAGCTTGCCGAACGCGAGTGGGTCGCCGAAGGACCGGCCGTAGGAGTTCACGTTCTGCCCGAGCAGGGTGACCTCGACGACCCCCTGGGCAACCAGCGCCTCGATCTCGGCGAGCACGTCCCCCGGGCGCCGGTCGGTCTCGCCGCCGCGCAGACTGGGGACGATGCAGAACGTGCAGGTGTTGTCGCAGCCCACGGAGATCGAGACCCAGGCGCTGTACGGCGACTCGCGCCTGCTCGGGAGATCCGACGGAAAGTTCTGCAGTGCCTCGACGATCTCCACCTGGGCCTGCGCGTTGTGCCTGGCCCGTTCGAGCAGCACCGGCAGGGCGGCCAGGTTATGCGTGCCGAAGACGACGTCGACCCATGGCGCCTTCTCGATGATCGTGCCGCGGTCCTTCTGCGCGAGGCAGCCACCCACGGCGATCTGCATGTCGGGGTTGGCGTGCTTGGCCGGGTAGAGCCGGCCGAGGTTGCCGTAGAGGCGGTTGTCGGCGTTCTCCCGCACCGCGCAGGTGTTGAAGACCACGAGGTCGACGGCGTCGCCCGCGCCCTTCACGTAGCCCTGCGCCTCGAGCAGGCCGGCGAGTCGCTCGGAGTCGTGGACGTTCATCTGGCACCCATAGGTGCGGATGTCGTAGGTCCTCGGCTGCGTCATGGCGACTCCAGGATACGGCGAGGCTCAGTCCTCGGAGCCGGTGGTGCTGCGCAGCCGGGCCCACAGACCCTGCTTCGGCGGCGGGGCACCGGACGGTGACGAGACCCGCGCGACCTCGATGATCACGTTCGGCCGCTCGTAGGGGTGCAGGCTCATGATCACGTCGCGGACCCCGCGCAGGAACCCGTGGCCGCGCTCGCCACGATCGCTGCCCAGCGCCTCGTGGATGCGTTCGGCGCTCAGCACGTCCTTGGCCA
>JAOPUX010000053.1 GCA_025963285.1 Jatrophihabitans sp. | reverse complement strand
ACGCGCCGTGTACCGGGCTGGGTGCGCTACGCCGCCGCCCGGAGGCCCGCTGGCGCCGCGACCCCTCCGACGTCGCCGAGCTGGCCCAGCTGCAGCGGGAGCTGCTGGCCGCCGCGCTACGGCTCGTCCGGCCTGGGGGTGTGGTGGCCTACGTGACCTGCTCCCCGCACCCCGAGGAGACCACCGCGATCGTCGCCGGACACGAGTTGCTCGATGCCAAGCCCTCGTTCCCGGGCGTCCCAGACCTCGGTGACGAGCGCTGGGTGCAGCTCTGGCCGCACCGGCACGGCACCGACGCGATGTTCCTGGCCCTCGTGCGGCGCCCGCTGGTGGTCGCCGCGCCTCGGTAGACTCCCGACGTGACAGCTCAGCACGGCCGCTCCGAGCCGATGATCGCGCCCAGCATCCTGAGTGCGGACTTCGCCCGGCTCGGTGAGGAGGCCGAGGCGGTCAGTAACGCCGACTGGCTGCACGTCGACGTGATGGACGCGCACTTCGTCCCGAACCTCACCCTCGGGCTGCCGGTTGTCGAGAGCCTGCGCCGGGCCACGGATCTCCCGCTCGACTGCCACCTGATGATCGACGACCCGGATCACTGGGCCCCGCGGTACGCCGAGGTCGGGGCAGCCAACGTCACCTTCCACGTCGAGGCGGCACACGATCCGGTCGCCACCGCCCGCGCCATCAGGGCAGCCGGGGCGCTGGCCGGGCTGTCGGTGAAGCCGGGCACGCCGCTGGAGCCCTACCTGGAGATCCTGCGCGAGTTCGACACCCTGCTGGTGATGACGGTGGAGCCCGGTTTCGGTGGTCAGTCCTTCATGCCCGAGGTGCTGCCCAAGGTCCGGCTGGCCCGCAACGAGGTCCGCGCCGGCCACCTGCGCCTCTTCGTCGAGGTCGACGGCGGGATCGCCCCGGAGACGATCGCCGCCGCCGCCGAGGCAGGGGCCGACGTCTTCGTCGCGGGGTCGGCCGTCTACGGGGCCGAGGACCCTGGGAAGGCGATCGAGGCATTGCGCGTTACAGCTCGCGCCGCCATGGCACGTTCCTGACCTCCGACGAGAGAGACCCCGTGATCGACGCCGACGCAGATACCGCAGCCATGCTGCGCGCCCTGCTGATGGCCGACACCGTCCGGGGGCGCACCAGCCCGAACCCGCCCGTGGGTGCGGTGATCCTGGACGCCGCCGGTGAGCTCGCAGGCGAGGGGGCCACAGCCCCGGCCGGCGGGCCGCACGCCGAGGTGATGGCGCTACACGCCGCAGGGGAGCGCGCGAAGGGCGGCACCGCGATCGTCACCCTCGAACCGTGCGCGCACACGGGCCGCACCGGACCGTGCACCGAGGCGCTGCTCGCGGCAGGCGTCGCCCGGGTCGTCTACGCCGTCGACGACCCCACGCCCGAGGCAGCCGGGGGAGGCGACACACTCCGCGAGGCGGGCGTCGCCGTCACAGCAGGGGTGCTCGCCCACGAGGCTGCGGCTGGTGCCCTGCGCCCCTGGCTGCATGCGGTGCGCAGCGGCCGACCCTTCGTCACCTGGAAGTACGCGGCCACCCTCGACGGGCGGGTCGCCGCCGCCGACTACACCTCCCGCTGGATCAGTGGCCCGGCCTCGCGCGCCGACGTGCACGAGCTGCGCGGCCGGGTCGACGCGATCCTGGTCGGCAGCGGCACGGTGCTCGCGGACGACCCGCAGCTGACCGTCCGCAACCGCGACGAGAGCCTGGCCGGGCACCAGCCGCTCCGGGTCGTTTTGGACCGCCGCCGCCGCGTGCCGCCGGACGCGCGAGTGCTCGACGACGCCGCCGAGACACTCGTCCTCGACACCGCCGTGCCGCGCTTCGCCCTCAAGGCGCTCTTCGACCGTGGCGTGCGCCACCTGCTGCTCGAGGGCGGCCCCACCGTGGCCGGGGCGTTCCTCGAGGCGCGCTGCATCGACGAGGTCATCAGCTACCTGGCGCCCAAGCTCTTGGGCGCCGGGCCACACGCTCTGGGCGAGGCGGGCGTCGGCACCATCGCCGAAGCCGTCACACTGGAGGTCGACGAAGTATCCAGGCTGGGTGAGGACGTCAAGATCGTCGCGCGCCCGGTCTGGCCGGAAGGGGAGTAGCCGGTGTTCACCGGAATCATCGAAGAGCTCGGCGAGGTCGCCGTGGTGCAGCCGCGGGGCGACAGCGCGGTGCTCACCCTCGCGGCCGAGCGCATCGCCGAGGACCTCGTCCACGGCGCCTCCATCGCGGTCAACGGCGTCTGTCTCACGGTGGTGGGCTGGCGTGCGGCCGAGGGCCGCACGCAGATCGACTTCGACGTGATGGCCGAGACGCTCAACCGCTCGGTGATCGGTGACCTTCGTCCCGGCAGCGTGGTGAACCTCGAGCGCGCGGCCCGGGTCGACGCCCGCCTGGACGGCCACATCGTCCAGGGGCACGTCGACGGGTCGGGCAGTGTGCTCTCCCGCACCCCGGGCGATGCGTGGGAGTCCGTCCGCTTCGCGCTGCCCCCCGAGCTGGCCCGGTACGTGGCCGAGAAGGGGTCGGTGGCCGTCGACGGCGTCTCGCTCACGGTGAGTGGCGTCGGTGACGATTGGTTCGAGGTGGGGCTGATCCCGGAGACACTGAGGGCCACGACGTTGGGCGCCAAGCAGCCCGGCGATCGGGTGAACCTGGAAGTAGACGTCCTGGCGAAGTACGTCGAGCGGTTGTTGGAGCGGGGAGCTAGGTCATGAGACTCGATGGCATCGAGCGTGCGATCACCGACATCAAGTCGGGCAAGGCCGTCATCGTCATCGATGACGAGGACCGCGAGAACGAGGGCGACCTGATCTTCGCCGCGGAGCTGGCCACGCCAGAGCTGGTGGCCTTCATGGTCCGCTACACCTCCGGCTACATCTGCGTGCCGGTCACCGAGGCCGTCGCCGACCGCCTCGAGCTGCCGCCGATGTACCACACCAACCAGGACCGCCGCGGCACTGCGTACACGGTCACCGTCGATGCCCGTGAGGGCGTCAGCACCGGGATCTCGGCCTCCGACCGGGCCCACACCATCCGGCTGCTCGCGGACCCGGAGTCCAACGCCGCAGACTTCTCCCGCCCCGGCCATGTGGTACCGCTGCGTGCGAAGGACGGCGGGGTACTACGCCGCCCGGGTCACACCGAGGCCGCGGTCGACCTGGCTGAGCTGGCCGGGCTGCACAGCGCCGGGGTGCTCTGCGAGATCGTCAGCGAGAAGGACCCCAATGGCATGGCCCGCGCGGAGGAACTGCGCGTATTCGCCGACGAGCACGACCTGGCCCTCATCTCGATCGCCGACCTGATCGCCTACCGCCGCCGCTCGGAGAAGCTGATCGAGCGCGTTGCCTCGGCCCGGGTGCCGCTGCGCTACGGCGAGTACCAGGCCGTCGGCTACTCCTCCAGCTACGACCAGCGCGAGCACGTCGCATTCGTCTACGGCGCCATCGGCGAGGGTGAGGACGTCCTCGTCCGGGTGCACTCCGAGTGCCTCACCGGTGACGTCTTCGGCTCGTTGCGCTGCGACTGCGGGCCCCAGCTCGACGCCGCACTGGCCGCCATCGCGACGGAGGGTCGTGGGGTGGTGCTCTACATCCGCGGCCACGAAGGCCGGGGGATCGGCCTACTGCACAAACTGCAGGCCTACCAGCTGCAGGACGCCGGCTCGGACACCCTCGACGCCAACCTCGAGCTGGGGCTGCCCGCCGACGCCCGCGACTACGGCACCGGCGCACAGATCCTCGTCGACCTCGGCGTGCGCTCGATGCGGCTGCTGACGAACAACCCGGCCAAGCGGGCCGGTCTGGAGGGCTACGGACTGCACATCACCGGTCGCGTGCCCTTGCCGGTGCACGCCAACCCGGAGAACCTGCGCTACCTGCAGACCAAGCGCGACCGGATGGGCCACGACCTCGAGATCGAGTCGCTCTCGTGAGCGGGCACGGTGCCCCTCCCAACGAAGCGGTGGCGGGGGCCGAGGCGCTGAAGGTCGCCATCATCGCCAGCCGCTGGCACGACGAGGTCATGAACGGCCTCCTCGACGGCGCGCGGCGGGCGGTCAAGGACTCGCAGGTGGCCGACGTGGTCGAGGTTCGTGTGCCGGGCGTCTTCGAGCTGACGGTGGCCGCTTCGCGGCTGGCCGACGCGGGCTTCGACGCCATCGTCGCGCTGGGTGTGGTGATCCGGGGCGGTACGCCGCACTTCGACTACGTCTGCTCGGGCGCTACGGCCGGCCTCACCACGGTGGCTGAGCGCAGCGGCGTGCCGATCGGGTTCGGCGTACTCACCTGCGACACCGACGAGCAGGCCATCGACCGGGCAGGGCTGCCCGACTCCGCGGAGGACAAGGGCTACGAGGCCACGGCGGCCGCACTGGCCACGGCGGTGACGCTCGCCCCGTATCGCAGTCTGTGACAGCATCGTCGCCATGAGTGCCTACACGACGATCCTGGTCGGAACCGATGGTTCGGAGACGTCTCTGCGCGCCGTCGAGCGCGCCGCAGAGCTCGCCAGCGACGGCGCCGCGACTCTCGTCATCGTCTGCGCGTTCGAGCCGGCGCCGGAGAGGAGCACCGCCCGCGAACAGGACATCCTCGGTGCGGAGGCATACCAGGTGGTCGGCTCCGCACCGGCCGAGGACACCCTGCGAACGGCTCGGGACCGGGCCCTCGCCGCTGGAGCTGCGAAGATCGTCGTGGAGGCCGTGCAGGGCAAGCCCGCCGATGCGCTGCTCAAGGCGGCCAAGGCTCACAGCACCGACCTGCTGATCGTCGGTAACCGCGGCCTGAACAGCATTGCGGGGCGGATCATCGGCTCGGTGCCGCTCGATGTGGCCCGGCACTCGCCGGTCGACGTCCTCATCGTGCACACGACCTGACGCCGCAGCCGATGACCGAGAGCGACGGCCCTCGTGCCGCTCGCACCGCAGAGGTGCCCGTCAACATCGACGTCGCTCGGCTCGTCGAACGGGTCGAACGCGATCTGCTGGGCGGCCCCCGGCGCTACACCCGGCTGGAGATCATCGAGCGGATCGGCATGGAGCCCGACGAGGTCCGCCGGCTGTGGCGTGCCCTCGGCTTCGCCAGCGTCGACGACGACGACGTCAACTTCACCGACGGCGACGTTGCTGCCCTCACCAAGGTCGGTGAGCTGACCGCGGCCGCACCCGTCGACGACGAGATGCTGCACGCGATGACCCGCGTGCTCGGGCAGACCTTCTCCCGGCTCGCGGCCTGGCAGGGGCAGATCGTGCTCGACCTGATCATGGACTCGCCCGAGCTGCTCGACTCCCCCGGGGAGATCGTGGACTTGGTCGAGGGGCTGGTCGACGTGATCGGCGACCTGCAGAACTACGTCTGGCGCCGGCAGCTGGCCGCCTATCTCTCCCGGGTGGCCTCCAACGCCAGCAGCGATGTCGGGGCGGAGGCCTCGATGGCCGTCGGGTTCGCCGACCTGGCGCAGTTCACGTCCTTCACGCGCAGTGCCACCGAGGCCGAGCTCCGCGAGTTGCTGGAGGCCTTCGAGTCGCTGTCGTCCGAGATCGTGGCCGAGCACCACGGACGCGTCGTGAAGACGATCGGCGACGAGGTGCTGTTCGTGGCCCACTCCGCCGCTGACGCCGCCCTGATCGCACTCGACCTCGTCGACGCCGCCGAGCTGGACCCGCGGCTGCCGCCGCTGCGCGTCGGCGTGGCTGCCGGGCCGGTCGTCGAGCGCCTCGGTGACGTCTACGGCTCCACGGTCAACATCGCGAGCCGGCTCACCTCGCTCTGCCGCCCCGGCACGATCCTGATCGACCGGGTGATGGCCGACTCGCTCGCCGACGATGCCCGCTTCGCGCTGCGTTCGCGCCGTCCAGAGTCCGTCCGGGGCTTCCATCACCTGCGCAATTGGCGGCTGCGCCGAGCCGAGGCTTAGTCGTTGGAGCCGCGCCGGTAGGCTCGGCAATCGAGATGAAGACCTTCGACGAGCTGTTCGCCGAGCTGAGCGAACGCCAGACGACACGCCCCGCAGGCTCCGGCACCGTGGCGGCGCTCGATGCCGGTGTGCACGCACAGGGCAAGAAGATCGTCGAAGAGGCCGCCGAGGTCTGGATGGCGGCGGAGTACCAGTCGGCCGACGAGCTGGCTGAGGAGATCAGCCAGCTGCTGTACCGCGTCCAGGTGATCATGCTGGGCCAGGGTCTGGCGCTCAAGGACGTCTACCGACATCTGTAGGCCGTCCCCGCGCCCCTCCATCACGCCCCACAGACAGGCTCCTTCCATGCTCCGCATCGCTGTACCGAACAAGGGCTCGCTCTCCGAGCCGGCCAGCCAGATGCTTACGGAGGCCGGCTACCGCCAGCGCAGTGACTCGCGCGAACTGGTCCTCTTCGACGCTGAGAACGACACCGAGTTCTTCTTCCTCCGCCCGCGTGACATCGCCGTCTACGTAGGCTCCGGCCAGCTGGATGTCGGCATCACCGGTGAGGACCTGCTGCTGGACAGCGGAGCCGACGCCGAGACGATCCTGCCGCTGGGCTTCGGCGGCTCGACGTTCCGCTTCGCCGGCCAGCCCGGCGTAGCCGACTCCGTGCAGGACCTGGGCGGCAAGCGAATCGCCACCGCCTACCCGGGCGTCGTCGCCTCCTACCTGCGCGACCAGGGTGTCGAGGCCTCGATCATCCGCCTCGACGGAGCCGTGGAGACGGCCGTGCGCCTCGACGTCGCCGACGTGATCGCCGATGTCGTCTCCACCGGCACCACGCTGCGCAACGCCGGCCTGGCCATCTTCGGCGAGCCGCTGCTCACCAGCGAGGCCGTGATGATCCAGCGCCGGGGCGCCGCCGCCAGCCCGCGAGTCGAGCAGCTCACGCGCCGGCTGCAGGGCGTGATCATCGCCCGGCAGTACGTGCTGATGGACTACGACATCCACAACGACCTCGTCGAGAAGGCGGTGGCGATCACCCCGGGTATCGAGTCGCCGACGATCTCGCCGCTGCACGACAAGAGCTGGTCGGCGGTACGGTCGATGGTGGAGCGTAAGCGCACCAACCAGGTCATGGACGAGCTCTGGGACCTCGGGGCCCGCGGCATCCTGGTCACCGACATCCACGCGTGCCGTCTCTGATGGGGGAGCCGACCATGAGCGACGAGGTCGTCACCGCCAGGCCGATCCGGTCGAGCAAGATCGCGTGGACGGCTTCGGCGGTGGTGCTGGTGGCCTTCATCGTCACCGCGCTGGTGATGAAGCACGCTAACGCCGGCGCGTCGTTCGACGACAAGGACCAGTTCGGCACCGTCGTGATCGGCATCGTCCTGGCCGGGCTGCTGATCATGCCAACCCGGCCGCGCCTGGTGGCCGACCGTGACGGCCTGCGGCTGCGGGCCTTCCTCGGTGGCTGGCGCACGGTGCCGTGGGAGCTCGTCGTCCGCGTCGACTTCCCCAGCAAGCTCCGCTTCGCCCGCATCGTCCTCCCTGGTGAGGAGGCACTGGCGATCTATGCCGTGCAGCGCCTCGACAAGGAGAGCTCGGTGGCCACGATGGCCGCCCTGCGCTCGCTCTGGAGCCAGACGCATCCGCAGGCCTGACCCGGCTGCATCCTTGCTGCAGCGTCGCCCCGGCTAGCGTCGCCGCTGCAGTCCAACCCGGCAGCTGTGTAACCGGGGTCACAATTGGGAAGTATCGGACTGTGTCGCGCTGCGACCGGGCAGCGTCGGCCACCTCATCGTGGAGGAGCAGCCATGGCCCAGAGCACCGTCCCCCCATCCTTCCCCGCGCCTGCGCCCGTCTCCGGCGCAGGCGCCGCGCTCGCCGATCCCGGACCGTTGGGCCTCGCTGCCTTCGCCGGCACGACGTTCTTCCTGTCAGTGATCAACACCAACATGGTCTCCGACCGGGTGACGGCCGGCGTGCTGGGGCTCGCCCTCTTCTACGGGGGGATCACCCAACTGCTCGCGGGTATGTGGGAGTTCGCCAAGGGCAACACGTTCGGCGCGGTGGCGTTCAGCTCGTTCGGGGCGTTCTGGATGTCGTATTGGTACCTCGTCGACCACGTGCTCCCTGGGTTGTCATCGGCCAAGGTCACTGACATCAACCACGCCGTCGGGCTCTACCTCCTCGTCTGGGCGATCTTCACCGCGTACATGACGATCGCGGCCAGTCGCGTCTCGCTGGTGGTGCTGGGCGTCTTCGCCTTCCTGACCTTGACCTTCGTCGGCCTGACGATCGGCGCGCTCGACGGCACACCGCTCAACGGCTGGACGAAGCTCGGCGGCTGGCTTGGACTCGTCACCGCGTTGCTCGCCTGGTACGGCTCGTTCGCGGCCGTCACCAACTCCACGTACAAGCGGGCAATTCTGCCCACCTTCCCGCGCTGATCTTGGCGCCCGTTCCGAGGGGAACTAGGTTCGCGTTATGACCGAGACGATTTCCAACCTGTCGCACGAATCGCGTTCGTTCGCGCCGTCGCCGGAGTTCGCCGCGCAGGCGAATGTCACTGCGGAGGCGTTCGCGGCGGCTGCGGGTGATCGGTTGGCGTTCTGGGCTGAGGCTGCGTCTCGGTTGTCGTGGGAGACGCCGTGGTCGGAGGTGCTGGACTGGTCCGGTGCGCCGGTGGCCAAGTGGTTCGTGGGCGGCAGGCTGAATGTCGCCTACAACTGTGTGGACCGGCATGTGTTGGACGGTCATGGGGATCAGGTTGCCTACAAGTGGGAGGGCGAGCCGGGCGAGACCCGTGACATCACCTACGGCGAGTTGTTGGTGTTGGTGTCGCAGGCGGCGAATGCGCTGACGGCGCTGGGTGTGGTGGCTGGGGATCGGGTGGCGATCTATATGCCGATGATCCCGGAGACGGTGGTGGCGATGCTGGCGTGCGCCCGGTTGGGCGCGGTGCACACGGTGGTCTTCGGTGGGTTCTCGGCCACGGCACTGTCTGATCGGATCACCGATTGTGATGCGCGGGTGGTGATCACCTCTGATGGTGGTTACCGGCGGGGGTCGGCGTCGGCGTTGAAGCCGGCGGTGGATGAGGCGCTGCTGAAGTGTCCTGACGTGCGGTCGGTGCTGGTCGTTCGCCGGACGGGTCAGGACGTGGAGTGGACCGACGGGCGTGATGTGTGGTGGCACGACGCGGTCGAGACCGCGTCGTCGGAGCATGAGTGTGAGTTCTTCGATGCCGAGCAGCCGCTGTTCGTGATGTACACGTCGGGGACGACGGGCAAGCCAAAGGGGATCCTGCACACCTCGGGTGGGTATCTGACTCAGGCGGCGTGGACGCATCACGCGGTCTTCGACCTCAAGCCGGACTCGGACTTGTATTGGTGTGGTGCGGATATCGGGTGGATCACCGGGCACAGCTACATCGTCTACGGGCCGCTGGCCAACCGGGCGACGTCGTTCCTGTATGAGGGAGTGCCGAACTCCCCGGACGAGCACCGCTGGTTCTCCATGATCGAGAAGTACGGCGTGACGATCCTGTACACGGCTCCGACGACGATCCGGACCTTCATGAAGTGGGGTGCGGAGATCCCCGCGGCGCATGATTTGAGCAGTCTGCGGCTGTTGGGTTCGGTGGGTGAGCCGATCAACCCCGAGGCGTGGATGTGGTACCGCGAGCACATCGGTGGTGACCGGTGCCCGATCGTGGACACCTGGTGGCAGACCGAGACGGGCGCGATCATGATCAGCCCGCTGCCTGGGGTGACGGCGACGAAGCCGGGGTCGGCGATGGGTGCGCTGCCCGGGATCGGTGCGGACGTGGTCGACAACGACGCGACCCCGGTCGGTAACGGTGAGGGTGGGCTGCTGGTACTCACCGAGCCGTGGCCGTCGATGACCCGCGGTATCTGGGGCGACCCGGAGCGCTTCGCCGAGACCTACTGGTCCCGCTTCGCCGACCAGGGCTTCTACTTCGCCGGCGACGGGGCGAAGAAGGACGACGAGGGGTCACTCTGGCTGCTCGGGCGCGTCGATGACGTGATGAACGTGTCGGGGCACCGGATCTCGACCACCGAGGTCGAGTCCGCGCTCGTGTCACACCCGTTCGTGGCCGAGGCTGCCGTGACGGCGGCGTCGGACCCGACCACCGGGCAGGCGATCGTGGCGTTCGTGATCCTGCGCGGCGGCGTCGAGGACGGCCCGGACCTGGTCACCACGCTGCGCAACCACGTGGCCACCGAGATCGGTGCCATCGCCAAGCCCCGACAGATCATGGTCGTGCCGGAGCTGCCCAAGACCCGCTCGGGCAAGATCATGCGCCGCCTCCTCAAGGACGTCGCCGAACACCGCGAACTCGGCGACGTCACCACCCTGGCCGACTCCTCAGTCATGACCCTCATCAGCGAGATGAAGCCCGCCGCCTCCGACGAGTGACCGGTGTGAGTGCAGATCAGGCGGCTCTGGCCACCTGATCTGCACTCAAACCCGGCGCGGTTAGCGGAGGTACTTCTCGCCGGGGCCCTCACCGGGCTCGTCGGGGTAGCGCGAGGCCTCTCGGAAGGCGGCCTGCAGCGACTTCAGCCCGTCGCGTAGCGGCTGGCGGTGCGCGCCGAGGTCGGCCTGGGCCGCGGCGAGCAGGCCGGCCAGGGCGGTGATCAGGCGGCGCGCCTCGTCGAGGTCGAGGTAGGGCTCGCCGTCGGGGGCCAGCCCGAGCTTCTCGGCGGAGGCGCTCATCAGCAGTACGGCGGCGCGGGTGATCACCTCGACGGCGGGCACGGCCGAGAGCTCGCGCACCGGGGTGTCGTCCAGCGTCTCGAAGCCGTGCGACGGGAGAGGGATCGCCGCACTCGGGTGTGCGTCGGAGGCGCTGCCGGGAATGTCGGAATCGACCAGGTCGTTCGAGTCAGCGGTCGCAGGTTTTGGTTCGGTGTCAGCCACGCTGATACCCTGTCATTGCGACCAGCCCCCGTTATCGGCGGGGGTGTGCAAGCGGAAGCCTCACAGCCTCCCACCCGAGCCACCAGATCTATCGGTGAGCCGGGTCCGGTCCGTGACGGCCCAGTTTTTGTCCTGGGCAGTCAGTCGTGCTCTGCACGGCAGCGGATCGGTCGACCTCGTGAGGCCCCGCCGGCACAAGCCGCAGCGGGGCCTTCGCCATTCCGGCGCACGTTCCGCGCCAGCTAGGCCCCATTAGAAACATTGACCAGGGAGGTCACATCAGCTCCGAACCGAGGATTAACGACCGGATCCGTGTCCCCGAGGTACGTCTCGTAGGACCCGAGGGCGAGCAGGTCGGCATCGTGCCGATCGGCAAGGCGCTCGAGCTCGCCGCAGAGGCAGACTTGGATCTCGTCGAGGTTGCGCCGATGGCGCGTCCGCCCGTCTGCAAGCTCATGGATTACGGCAAGTTCAAGTACGAAGAGACGCAGAAGGCCCGTGAGGCCCGACGCAACCAGGCGCTGACGGTCATCAAGGAAATGAAGCTCCGCCCGAAGATCGATTCGCACGACTACGAGACCAAGAAGGGTCACGTCGAGCGGTTCCTGAAGGCGGGCGACAAGGTCAAGGTCACGATCATGTTCCGTGGCCGCGAGCAGTCCCGGCCCGAACTGGGCTTCCGGCTGCTCCAGCGGCTGGCAGAAGACATCGGCGAACTGGGTTTCGTCGAGTCCTCGCCGAAGCAGGACGGCCGCAACATGGTCATGGTCGTGGCACCACATAGAAGTCCTGGACGCATCACCCGGTCCTCGCGTGAGGAGCATGAGATCGCACCCGCTCCTGCTGCCGCGCCTGAGCCGGCCGATGTCGCCAGTGACACCTCTGCAGTATCCGAATAGCTAGGGAATCTCGATGCCAAAGAACAAGACACACAGCGGGATCAAGAAGCGCGTCAAGGTCACGGGCAGCGGCAAGCTGCTCAAGCAGCACGCCGGCATGCGTCACAACCAGGAGCACAAGTCCTCGCGGCTGACTCGGAGCCTCTCCGGCACCACCGAGATCAACGCCGTCGACCGCTCTCGCGTCAAGAAGATGCTCGGCATCTGACCTGCGGCCAGCCGCTCCCTAACAACCCGCTGCTCGGATTCCCGGCAGCCCGAACACCCAAGGATTCACCGTGGCACGCGTCAAGAGGGCTGTAAACGCCCAGAAGAAGCGTCGGACGACCCTCGAAGCCGCCAGCGGCTACCGGGGCCAGCGTTCGCGCCTGTACCGCAAGGCCAAGGAGCAGCTGCTCCACTCGGCCACTTACCAGTATCGCGACCGCAAGGCGAAGAAGGGTGACTTCCGCCAGCTGTGGATCACCCGCATCAACGCAGCGGCCCGCGAGAACAACATCACCTACAACCGGCTGATCCAGGGCCTGCGGCTGGCCGGCGTCACCGTCGACCGCAAGGTGCTCGCTGACCTGGCTGTCACCGACCCGGCCGCGTTCACCACGCTGGTCGAGGTCGCCCGCGCGGCCGTCCAGGCCGAGGGCACCGGTGGCGCCGCCAAGCAGACGTCCGCAGCCTGAGGCTGACCGTTCTGCTCAGCTCCAGTAACGCCCGGCTCGCGGCCGCGCGACGTCTCACGAGACGATCCGCGCGGCGCGAGACCGGGCGTTTCCTTGCCGAGGGCGCGCAGGCCGTCCGCGAGGCGTTGGCCGCCGATGCGGTCGTCGAGCTCTTCGCCACCGGCGACGCGATCGACCGTAACGCCGAGCTGCTGGACGGGGTCGACGTCGCTGAGATCAGCGAGAAGGATGCCGCCGTGCTGTCGGAGACGGTCACCCCCCAGGGGCTGGTGGCCGTCTGCGCCCTCACCCAGCCGACCCTCGCCGAGCTGCTCGCCCGGGTGCCCCGGCTGCTGGTGCTGCTCGTCGAGCCCAACGAACCGGGCAACCTGGGCGCGATCATCCGCACCGCCGACGCCGCTGGCGCCGACGCAGTGCTCCTGGACGGCGGCTCGGACCCGTACAACGGCAAGGCGGTCCGGGCCAGCGCCGGCAGCCTCTTCCACCTCCCGGTCCTCGCCTGCCCCACGGCCGACGTGCTTGCCGTCGAGGGGCTGAGCACGCTGGCCACGACCAGCCACGGCGACGTCGACCTCGACCAGCTCATCGACGACGGCGCGCTCGCCGGCCGCACAGCCTGGATCTTCGGCAGCGAGGCGCATGGACTACCCGACGACGTCCGCGGCGCCGCGACTCATCAGGTGCGGATCCCGATCCGTGGACGTGCCGAGAGCCTCAACCTCGCGGCCGCGGCGGCGGTCTGCCTCTACGCCAGCGCCCGAGCGCAGCGTTGAACCGCGCGTAGCGGGTAATTCAGCGCTGGCCGCAGACGAGCCAGCGTCCAGCGGACTCGCGCAGCGTGAGTAGGTAGGTCGTCGTCTGCCTCGATCCGCCCACGTCGAGTGACTCCTTCAACTCCGCGGAGCCGGCCGTCGTGACGGTGCCGAGGGTGAAACTGATCCCGGAGTCGAGGCCGGAGCGGGCCAGCCCGCGGGCCTGGTCGGCGAAGTCGCTGCAGGAGATGGCCGCAGCCGCAGGGCCGCTGCCGGAGTTGACCGCGTCGACGAAGCGCTTGGCCGCAGCCTGTGCCGTTGCCGCACCGCGGCCAGCGGACGGGTGCCTGCCCTGGGAAGCGACCACCGCGACAACGACGCCCACCACCACGATCGCCGCGACCGCCACGGCGATCGCGATCTTCCGAGCCCGGTGTCCGGCCGCCCGTTCGGTGCCCATGGCCTCACGCTAGGGCTGGAGCAGCCGGTGTGGTGGGACCCGCCACCGGTGTCGCCCGCATGGGGCTGGCCCGCCTCGGTACGCTGGAGGGGTGAGTTACTGGCCCGCGCCTGCCGAGAGCCGGCGCGCAACCGCCCGGAGCCGTTCGCCATTCGGCGCGCGGCTGGCGGCCGCTACCCCCACGCGCTGAGCGATCGCCCTCGCGATCCCGCGCGCCTCACCGAGCCTGTCACCCACGAAAGACGTGAGATCACCATGCCCAACCCCAACTTCGATCCGGTCGAAGTGGCTGCCCTGCAGCCGGAGCACCTCGACGCCGCGGTAGCGGCCGCGCTGGCCGCGTTCGCTGCCGCCACCGACCTCGACCAGCTCAAGACCGAGCGGCTGGCCCACAGCGGCGACCGCTCGCCCGTCGCGCTGGCCAACCGCGAGATCGGGGCGCTGCCGCCCGCGGCCAAGGGCGCTGCCGGCCAGCGGGTCGGTGCGGCCCGTGCCGCCATCGCCGCGGCACTGGCCACCCGGCAGGCCGAGCTCGAGGCCGAGCGTGACGCGCGCGTGCTCGTCGAGGAGGTCGTGGACGTCACGCTGCCAACCGACCGTCGCCTCGAAGGCGCCCGGCACCCGCTCACCACGATCATGGAGCTGATCTCCGACGTCTTCGTCGCCATGGGCTACGAGGTGGCCGAGGGGCCCGAGGTCGAGGGTTCGTGGTTCAACTTCGACGCGCTCAACACGCCGGCCGAGCACCCGTCGCGCGAGCTCACCGACACCTTCTACATAGACGACCGCGACTCCGGGCTCGTCCTCCGCACCCAGACCTCGCCCGTTCAGATCCGCAGCATGCTCGACCGCGAGCCGCCGATCTACATCGTCTGCCCGGGCAAGGTGTTCCGCACCGACGAGCTGGACGCCACCCATACCCCGGTGTTCCACCAGTTCGAGGGCCTGGCCATCGACAAAAACCTGAGCATGGCCGACCTCCTCGGCACGCTGGAGCACTTCACCCGGCAGATGTTCGGCGACGAAGCATCCGTCCGGCTGCGCCCGAACTACTTCCCCTTCACCGAGCCGTCCGCGGAACTGGACATCTGGCACCCGGGCGCCAAGGGCGGTCCGCGCTGGATCGAATGGGGCGGCTGCGGGATGGTCAACCCCAACGTGCTCCGTTCGGCCGGCATCGACCCGGACATCTATTCAGGTTTTGCCTTCGGCATGGGCATCGAGCGCGCGCTGATGTTCCGCAACGAGGTTGGCGACATGCGCGACATGATCGAAGGCGATGTACGTTTCAGCGAGCACTTCGGGATGGAGATCTAACAGTGCGTATCCCACTTTCCTGGCTGCGTGAATTCGCAGCAGTACCGGCCGGAGCAACGGCCGAAGACGTTATGGCCGAACTGGTCAAGGT
>JAOPUX010000045.1 GCA_025963285.1 Jatrophihabitans sp. | reverse complement strand
TCACCAGCTTGAAGTGGTGGATCAGGCCTTCCATCGACTCGCCCATGATGTGCTTGATGTGGTCGAGGCTGTTGCCCATGCCGTCGCTGCCGATCGCGAGCTGGCTGGGCCAGGCGATCTTCTTGTCGGCGACCATGACGGGCGCGCCCTCGAGGCCGGCGAGGCGCTCGACGGCCTGCTCGACGATCTTGAGCGACTCCCACATCTCGTTGAGGCGGATCCGGAACCGGCCGTAGGCGTCGGCGGTGTCCCAGGTCTGGACCTCGAAGTCGTAGTCCTCGTAACCGCTGTAGGGCTGGGTCTTGCGCAGGTCCCAGGCGTAGCCGGTGGCCCGCAGCGGCGGACCGGAGAGACCCAGCGCCAGGCAGCCGGCGAGGTCGAGGTGGCCGACGTCGACGAGCCGGGCCTTGAAGATCGGGTTCGCGTTGCAGAGGTCGGCGTACTCGGGGAGGCGCTTCTTCATCAGCGCGACGAAGTCACGTATCTCGTCCAGGGCGCCGGCCGGCATGTCCTGGGCGACACCGCCGGGGCGGATGAACGCGTGGTTCATCCGCAGGCCGGTGATCAGCTCGAACAGGTCGAGCACGAGCTCGCGCTCGCGGAACCCGATCGTCATGACGGTCAGCGCGCCGATCTCCATGCCACCAGTGGCGATGCAGACGAGGTGGCTCGAGATCCGGTTGAGCTCCATGAGCAGGACCCGCATGACCTGGGCCTTCTCAGGGATGTCGTCGGTGATGTCGAGCAGCTTCTCGACGCCGAGGACGTACGTCGCCTCGTTGAAGAACGGCGAGAGGTAGTCCATCCGGGTGCAGAACGTGACGCCCTGGACCCAGGTCCGGTACTCCATGTTCTTCTCGATGCCGGTGTGCAGGTACCCGATGCCGCAGCGGGCCTCGGTGACCGTCTCGCCCTCGAGCTCGAGGATCAGCCGGAGGACGCCGTGGGTCGACGGGTGCTGCGGACCCATGTTCACGACGACCTTGTCGTCATGGTCCTCGGCGATGCCGGAGACGATGGAGTCCCAGTCCTGGCCGGTGACCGTGAAGACCCTGCCCTGCGTGGTCTCGGCCTCGGTAGCGGCGTACGGGTCGGTGTTCTCGGTAGTCATCAGCTGTACGACCTCCGCTCGTTGGGCGGGGGGATCGTCGCGCCCTTGTACTCCACTGGAATGCCGCCCAAGGGGTAGTCCTTGCGCTGCGGGTGGCCCGGCCAGTCGTCGGGCATCTGGATCCGGGTAAGTGCCGGGTGGCCGTCGAAGACCAGTCCGAAGAAGTCGAACGCCTCGCGCTCGTGCCAGTCGGCGGTCGGGTAGGTCGCGCAGATGCTGGGGATGTGCGGGTCGGCGTCCGGGGCGGTGACCTCGAGGCGGATACGCCGGTTGTGGGTCATCGAGAGCAGGTGGTAGACCGCGTGCAGCTCGCGGCCCGCGTCGTCGGGGTAGTGCACGCCGTTGACGCCGGCGCAGTACTCGAAACGGAGCTTCTCGTCGTCGCGGAGCAGCTTGACGACGGGCAGCAGGTCCTCACGACGGATGAAGAAGGTGATCTCGTCGCGGTGCACGACAACCTTCTCGACGCACGACTCGACACCCGCGGCGCGGGCAGCGGTAGCCAGGGCGCTGGCCACGTCGTCGAACCAGCCGCCGTACGGCGGGACGCTGCCGCCGGGCAGCTCGACGGTGCGGGTCAGGCCACCGAAGCCCGACGTGTCGCCGGAGCCGGTGACACCGAACATGCCCTGGTGCCGCGAGATGACCTCGCCGGGAGCCGGGGAGGACGCGGCCGCCACGACGTCGGTCGTCGGGTCCTGGCCGGAGGAGGTCTCGGCGCCGTCGGTCATCGCAGCAGGCCCTTCATCTGGCTGGTCGGCAGCGCGGTGAGGGCAGTGGCCTCGTCGGCCTCGATCTCAGCAAGCCGGTTGACGCCCAGCTTGGTGTTCTGGACCTGGTCGTGCAGCTTGAGGATCGCGTCGATGAGCATCTCCGGCCGCGGCGGGCAGCCGGGCAGGTAGATGTCCACGGGGACGATGTGGTCGACGCCCTGGACGATCGCGTAGTTGTTGAACATCCCGCCCGAGCTGGCACAGACACCCATCGCGAGCACCCACTTGGGCTCGGGCATCTGGTCGTAGATCTGGCGCAGGACCGGAGCCATCTTCTGACTCACACGACCGGCGACGATCATCAGGTCGGCTTGGCGCGGGCTGGCGCGGAAGACCTCCATGCCGAAGCGGGCGAGGTCGTACTTCGGGCCGCCCGAGGTCATCATCTCGATCGCGCAGCAGGCCAGGCCGAAGGTGGCCGGCCAGAACGACGCCTTGCGCATGTAACCGGCGACGCCCTCGACGGTCGTCAGCAGGACGCCGGAGGGGAGCTTCTCCTCGATACCCATGTCAGGAAGTCCTTCCAGTCCGTCCGGTCAGTCCCACTCGAGGCCGCCGCGGCGCCAGACGTAGGCGTAGGCGACGAAGACGGTGGCGATGAAGACGACCATCTCGACCAGGCCGAAGAACCCCATCGCGTCGAAGCGCACGGCCCACGGGTAGAGGAAGATGATCTCGATGTCGAAGACGATGAACAGCATCGCGGTGATGTAGTACTTCACCGGGAACCGGCCGCCGCCGACGGGCTGGGGCGTGGGCTCGATGCCGCACTCGTAGGAGTCCAGGCGGGCCCGGTTGTAGCGCTTCGGCCCGACCAGCGCGCTCATCGCCACGGAGCCGATCGCGAACAGTGCCGCG
>JAOPUX010000044.1 GCA_025963285.1 Jatrophihabitans sp. | reverse complement strand
GGGATCGCAACTAGATCGCTTCCCGCGGCGGGATCGCAACCAGCTCAGCTAGTCCGACATCTCGTCGACGCCGGTGCTCAGCCGCGGGAAGAGCCGGCCGCCGTTCTCACCCTGCTCGAAGAGGCGCGAGGCGGGGCCGATGATCAGCGGGTCCGGGGTGCCGACCAGCTCGTGGTCCTTGCCGCCGTACTCGAGGGTGGAGAGCACGAACCGCAGGGCGGCGATGCGTCCGCGCTTCTTGTCGTTGCTCTTGATCACCGTCCAGGGCGCGTCGGCGGTGTCGGTGTAGAAGAACATCGCCTCCTTGGCCTCGGTGTAGGCATCCCACTTGTCGAGGGAGGCGATGTCCATCGGGGAGAGCTTCCACTGCCGCACCGGGTCGAGCTGGCGCACCAGGAAGCGGGTGCGCTGCTCGGACTGCGACACCGAGAACCAGAACTTGATCAGGTGCACACCGCTGCGCACCAGCATCCGCTCGAACTCCGGCGCCTGCCGCATGAACTCGAGGTACTCCCCGGGCGTGCAGAACTCCATGACGCGTTCGACGCCGGCCCGGTTGTACCAGGAGCGGTCGAAGAGCACGATCTCCCCAGCTGCCGGGAGGTGCTGCACGTAGCGCTGGAAGTACCACTGTGTCTGCTCGCGCTCGGAGGGCTTCTCCAGCGCGACCACGCGGGCGCCGCGGGGGTTGAGGTGCTCGGTGAAGCGCTTGATGGTGCCGCCCTTGCCCGCGGCGTCGCGGCCCTCGAAGAGCAGCACGACCTTCTGGCCGCTCTCCTTCACCCAGTTCTGCAGCTTCAGCAGCTCGATCTGCAGGCTGCGCTTGGTGGCCTCGTACTCCGAACGCGACATCCGCTCGTCGTAGGGGTAGTCCTCGCGCCAGGTCTGCACCTGCTGACCGTCCGGCCCGACGAGGACCGGGTCGTCGTCGCGGTCGTCGTCGAACTCGGTCTCCTCGAGGTCGTCCAGGGACCAGCCGTCGTAGCTGCCAGCGCCACCCATACCGTTCATCAAGAGCTCAGCGAGATCGTCCACCCGTCCAGTTTCTCGTTGCCGGACGCCAGCGGATGCCCTGCTCATCAACGCTTCGTGCGCGCGTCATGAGACGTTCATCCGGGAGGGCTCCGCGTCGGCGACTTTGATACCCGGACACCGCGACACGCCGCCTCGCCGGTGTCTACGTATCAATGACACACGAGCCGCGTGGGCTACTTCCAGCGGAAGTGGACGAAGACCCGGCCGAAGTTGTCGGAGTCCTTCTCGACGCGGTGGTACAGCGCCTTGATCTCCTTCTGGTCCAGGAAGCGCAGCACCCGCTTCTTCAGCTGCCCAGACCCCTTGCCCGGGATGATCTCGACGAGTGGCGCCTTCTTGGCGACGGCCTCGTCGATGATGGCCCGCAGCGCGCGATCGATGTCGCCACTGCGGTTGTAGATGTCGTGCAGGTCGAGCTTGAGCTTCACCGGTCCAGAGTGGCACGCCTGGCAGACTTCGGCGCGTGACT
Source organism: Jatrophihabitans sp. (assembly GCA_025963285.1). Taxonomy (GTDB): domain Bacteria; phylum Actinomycetota; class Actinomycetes; order Mycobacteriales; family Jatrophihabitantaceae; genus JAOPUX01. Next base: position 12,804 of record JAOPUX010000044.1, on the reverse strand, counting down.
ACCTGGTCGGCACCCGTCCGCTACGCCGAAGTGGATCAGCAGGGCGTGGTCTTCAACGCCCACTACCTGACGTACTGCGACGAGGCGATGGGGGCACTCTGCGCCGAACACGGCCTGCTCGACATTGCCGAGCGCATCCAGCTGGTGAGTTCCACCCTCACCTGGCAGGCCCCCGCCCGCTGGGGCGACGTCGTCGAGGTCGACGCCCGCTGTACCCGCCTCGGCAACAGCAGCCTCGACATTGCCTTCACCATCCGGGTGAGCGCGGGCGTGACTGGCGGCCGCGACTGCGCGAGCGTCGACACCACCTACGTGCTCACCGATCTGGCCGGCACGCCCGAGCGGTTGCCCGAGCGCCTGAGGCTGGCCCTGGGCTGATGTCGGTGGGTCGTGGCACGCTTTCGGGCATGACCGGATACGACCCGAAGGCCGACCTGCAGCGCTACCTCCAGAACGCCCGGGACGCCGTCGTCTGGAAGCTCGACGGAGCGTCGGAGTATGACGTGCGGCGCCCACTCACCCCCACCGGCACGAACCTGCTCGGCCTCGTGAAGCACCTGGCCAGCGTGGAGCTCGGCTACTTCTGCGACACCTTCGATCGCCCCTCCGGCATCGAGCTGCCGTGGTACGCCGAGGGCGAGGATCCGAATGCGGACCTCTCGGCCACGGCCGAGGAGACGCGCCAGCAGCTGCTCGACATGTACCGCTCAGCCTGGTCGCTCGCCGACGCCACCATCGCGGCGCTGCCGCTCGACGCGCTGGGCCGGGTGCCGTGGTGGCCGGCCGACCGCGCGGAGGTCACCCTGCACCGCGTCCTGATCCACATGATCGCCGAGACCGCTCGGCACGCCGGTCACGCCGACATCGTCCGCGAACTCATCGACGGCAGCATCGGCATCCGGGCGGAGAACACCAACCTTCCGGACGTCGACGAGGGCTACTGGCCGGCCTACCGTGAACGGCTCGAAGCGGTCGCCCAGCAGTTTGCGCGGGACTGACAGCCCTGGCGTCAGGGCAGTCGGCGTGACGGGTTGGCAGCTACCGCGGCGCGCTCGGCGTCGGTGAGGCTCGCCTCGTCCACCCGCTGGGCGAGTTCCCACCTGCGGTGCACGGGACAGCGGAGCAGCCGCCTGCGCCCGAGACGCACGGACGTCAGCGATGCAAACGGGATCCACGGTGTCGTGAAGAGGCTTCCTGAACTACAGCGCGCGATGGCCATGCGTCCAGTGTGCGCTCAGCCTGCCTCGGGCAGTTTCGGCTCACCAGCTGCCTGCTGAAACTCCGCCCGCGGCATCTGCAGCTGCCCCAGCGAGACGATCTCGCGGCGGAAGAGCAGCGCCCCGGTCCAGTCGGCCACCACCCGTACCTTGCGATTCAGCGTCGGCATCCGGGAGACGTGATAGGTGCGGTGCATGAACCACGCCACCGGCCCGCGCAGCTTGATGCCGTAGATCTCGGCGACGCCGCGGTAGAGCCCCAGCGAGGCCACCGAGCCGGCGTAGGCGTGCCGGTAGTCGTGGAGCGCGCTGCCGCGCACCGCCGCCGCGATGTTGCCCGCCAGCACCTTCGACTGCCGCACCGCGTGCTGGGCGCTCGGGGCACAGACCGCATTCGGGTCGTCCTTGGAGAGGTCCGGCACCGCGGCGCAGTCACCTGCGGCGAAGACGTTAGTGGCGCCCTTCACCGTCAGGTTGGCCGCGCAGGGCAGCCGGCCCTTGTCGTCACGCGGCAGGTCGGTGGCCTCGATCAGCGGGTTTGCCTTCACGCCCGCCGTCCAGACGAGCGTCTCGGCGTCGAACTCGTCTCCGTCCGAGAGCACCAGATGGGCACCCACCGCCGACTCGAGGCGGGTGTTGAGCCGCACGTCGATGTTGCGCTCCGTCAGCCGGTCCACCGTGTACGACGAGAGCCGCACCGACACCTCGGGCATGATCCGGCTGGCGGCCTCGATCAACACCCAGCGCATCTCGTCGGCGTGGAGATTCTTGAAGTAGCGCGTGGCGTACTGGGCCATGTCCTGCAACTCGGCCATCGCCTCGACCCCGGCGTAGCCCCCGCCCACGAAGGCGAAGGTCAGGGAACGCCGGCGCTGCTCCGGGTCGGTGGTAGAGGCTGCGAGATCGAGGCGTGAGAGCACGTGGTTGCGCAGGAAGATCGCCTCACCGATCGTCTTGAACCCGATCCCGTGCTCGGCGAGTCCCGGGATCGGCAGCAGCCGCGACACCGAGCCCGGGCAGACGACGAGCAGGTCGTAGCCCAGGTCGTACGGCTCACCCTCGGCCGCCTGGATGGTCACCGTCTTCTTCGCGTTGGTGATGCCGACGACGGCACCGGTGATCACGGTGCAGCCATGGAGGACCTTGCGCAGCGGCACCACCACGTGGCGCGGCTCGACGCTGCCGGCAGCCGCCTCGGGCAGGAAGGGCTGATAGGTCATGTTGGACTGCGGATCGATCACCGTGACGTCCGCGCTGCCACGGGAGAGCTTCTTCTGCAGGCTCAGCGCCGTGTACATCCCGACATAGCCACCACCGACAATCACGATGTGAACCGGGTGATGCAGTGAGCTGTTCAGACCGGCCATACCTGAACGGTAGCGAGGTATGGACTGTGCGGGCAGGGTGCTGGCCGGATTGGGGACGGCCGCCAGCCGCCGACGGCCTCGCCGAGCAGCACCACGACCGACCTAGCCGGGAGTTGTCCGACGGGTTGTCCGACGAATTTGTCCGACAACCCGTCTGACAATTCTGCACTCCCCTACCCGTGCCCTGCCAGCCCAGCCAACAGCGCCGCGCGGCCAAGAACATCGTCGAGCATCGGCTCGGTCAGCCTGCCGGTGAAGGTGTTCTGCTGGCTCACGTGGTAGCAGCCGAGCACGCTGCGTCCCTCCACCTCCACCGAAACCCCGTGGCCGAAGTTAGGTACCCGGGCCGGCACCTCCGCCCCCACAGCACGCAGGGCTGGCCAGAGCGCCGCCCAGCCGAAGCCGCCCAGCACGACGATCGAGCGGAGCCGGGGCCACGTCAGCGTCAGCTCCCGCTCCAGCCACGGCCGGCAGGCGTCGCGCTCGGCCGGTGTCGGGGCGTTGGCCGGCGGGGCACAGCGCACCGCCGCCGTGATGTAAGTGCCGCGCAGGGTCAGCCCGTCGCCCGCGCTGACCGAGGTGGGCTGGGAGGCGATGCCGACCCGGTGCAGCGCTGCGTACAGCCAGTCGCCGCTGCGATCACCGGTGAACATCCGCCCCGTGCGGTTGGCGCCGTGGGCGGCCGGAGCGAGCCCGACGATCAGCAGCGCCGGATCGGCCGAACCGAAGCCGGGCACGGGCCGGCCCCAGTAGGTCTCGGCGGCGAACGAGCGCCGCTTCTCGACGGCCACTCGCTCGCGCCACTCGACCAGCCGCGGGCAGGCCCTGCAGACACTGACCCGGGCACCGACACCGGCGAGGTCTCGTGCGGAGGTGGCGAGTGAGGTGACCTCGGCCGGCGTCGTCGCCACGGGCGTCCGCGCGGTGGCCAGCTCGCCTGGCCAGCCTGTTCCGGGGCGCACGCTCACCCGCCCAGAGTGTCAGGCGCACGGTGTAGAGACCGTCCCGGGGCGGGTAGGTCGCTACAGTAACGGCCGGAGACGAGAGGATCGAGTGACGATGGCCAATGCGGCGAGCAAGGTGACGATGAAGGTCCTGACGATCGCGGTCGGAATCCCCGTCGGCAAGGCCACCAAGAAGTCGATCGACAAGGCATGGGCCGCCAAGGGCAGCGACACGAGTACTCGCGACCCGAAGAGCGCCACGGCACGCTGGGCCGACGCGATCGGCTGGGCAGCCCTCTCCGCTGCCGGCGTCACGCTCGCCCAGCTGCTCACCCGCAGGGGCGCCGAGGCTGGCTACCGCGCAATCACCGGCCTCGAGCCGCCACCGCCGGATCCGACGAAGGCCGAGAAGAAGGCGCTCAAGGCCCAGAAGAAGGCGGCAAAGGCGGCGGCTACGACAGCAGGCTGAGCGCGATCCCGTCGAGGATGTCGTGCTCACTGACCACGATGTCGGCAGCGCCCGTCGCCTCCATGATCGTGCGGAGGATCAGCGCACCGGCCACGATCACGTCGACCCGGCCAGGGTGGATCGCCGGGATCGCGGCCCGGCCAGCGTGATCGAGGAGAATCAGCTCGTCCGTGATCTCCGCGACCTGTTGGGCACTCAGCCGGCTGCCGTGGATGGCCGCGGAGTCGTACTCCTCCAGCCCCAGCGCGATAGCCGCAAGCGTGGTGATGGTGCCCGCCACGCCCACGAGCGTCGCCCCGGTATCCAGCGGCACGTGCTCGGAGGCGATCTCCAGCGAGACGCGCACGTCGGCCACCGTGACCACGACCTGCCCGAAGGTGGGCGGGTCGTCGTGCAGGTGCCGCTCAGTCAGCCGCACCGAGCCCATGTCCATGCTGTAGGCGCGCAGTCGCTGATACTTGCCGCCGCCGAGCACGAGCTCCGTCGAGCCGCCGCCGAGGTCGGCGAGGAGCACCGGCCCCTTGACCTCGGGCAGCGTGTCGACCGCGCCGGTGAAGGACAGCGTCGCCTCCTCGACCCCGGAGACGACCTCGGGAGTGACCCCGATCGTCTCGCCGACGATGGCGGCGAAGGCGTCCCGGTTTGCGGCGTCACGGGTGGCGCTCGTGGCCACGAGACGGATCCGGTCGGCGCCCAGCCCGCGGATCACCGATCCGTAGTCGGCCAGCGCGGCGCGGGCCCGGGTGAGCGCACCCGGCGCCAGCACCCCGGTCCGGTCGACGTTCTCCCCGAGACGGACGATCCGCATCTCGCGGTGTACGGGAACCAGTCCGTCGTCGCTGGCGTCGGCCACCAGCAGCCGGAACGAGTTGGTGCCACAGTCGACAGCCGCCACCCTCATGGCGTCGCCCCCTCTTGGTCAGGGGGGCTCACTGGTGGAACACAGGGGCCGGCTGCCCACCACTCGGGCAGCAGGGCGAGCGCCTCGTCACCCAGCGGGTTCACGCCGGGGCCGGCGGCCAGCGAGTGACCGACGAGCACGTGGAGGCACTTGACCCGGCTGGGCATACCACCGGCGCTGATGCCCGCGATCTGCTCCACGTGGCCGATCTCCTCCCGCCGCGCGAGATAGGACTCGTGGGCAGCCCGATAGGCCGCGGCAAGCTCCGGGTCGGCCTGTAGCCGCGCCGTCATCTCCCGCATCAGCCCGGACGACTCGAGGGTGCCGATGGCCGAGGCCGCCTTGGGGCAGGTCAGGTAGTAGAGGGTGGGGAACGGCGTGCCGTCCGGCAGCGCCGGGGAGGTCTCGACGACATCGGGGTTACCGCACGGGCAGCGGTGTGCCACCGCCCGGATGGCGCGGGGCGGGCGCCGGAGTTGAGCAGCCACCGCAGCTCGATCGGCCGCGCTGACGAGATCGTTGCGCATCGGCTCAGGAGGTGCCGCTCGCGTGAGCGACGCTGCCCCACAACCGGGTGTTCCAGCTGCCCGTCTGCTTGGCCTTCGCGGTGGTGTCGACGGTCTTGTCGATGTCGTTCTTCGCGCCGTGGTTCACCACCTGGTACACGGTGTCGCCGGGCATCGCGTACTGCAGTCGGAGCCGAGCCTGCGCCTGGATGTAACCCGGATCGCCCCAGCGTGCCTGTTCAGCCTTGAGCTGAGCCAGCTTCGTGGTGTCCTGCTGCAGCTGGGTGGCCGCGTTCGAGGCATCGCTGCGGCTCGCGAAGTACCGGTTGAGCGGCGAGGCCAGCAGCACGAGCAGCAGCACCACCACGGTGCCGAGCACGAGCGCGCGGCCGGTGACCGCACGCCGCGGTGTGCGGCCCTGGCTGTTCATCGGCGACCGACCCGTCACGCCGTGAAGGGTGACGGGGTGTACCGCGGGAAGGCGCCGGCACCGGCGTAGCGGGCGGCGTCGTCGAGCTCCTCCTCGATACGCAGCAGCTGGTTGTACTTGGCGACGCGCTCCGAGCGGGCCGGGGCGCCGGTCTTGATCTGACCGCAGTTCACGGCCACGGCCAGATCGGCGATGGTGGTGTCCTCGGTCTCGCCGGAGCGGTGGCTCATCATGCAGCGGTAGCCGTGGCGGTGGGCGAGGTCGACGGCGTCGAAGGTCTCGGTGAGCGTCCCGATCTGGTTCACCTTCACCAGCAGGGCGTTGGCCGCGCCGGACTCGATGCCGCGGGCCAGCCGCTCGGGGTTGGTGACGAAGAGGTCGTCGCCCACCAGCTGCACCTTGTCGTCGAGCTGGCCGGTGAGGTCGATCCAGCCGTCCCAGTCCTGCTCGTCGAGCGGGTCCTCGATCGAGACGATCGGGTAGTCCTCGACCAGGCTGACGTAGTAGGCGATCAGCTCCGCCGACGTCTTCGTGGCGCCCTCGAAGGTGTACGCGCCGTCGGTGTGGAACTCCGACGCCGCGACGTCGAGGGCCAGTGCGATGTCGACGCCGGCCACCAGACCAGTGGTGCCGATGGCCTCGATGATCAGGTCGAGGGCCGCCCGGTTGGAGTCGAGGTTCGGTGCGAAGCCCCCCTCGTCACCGAGACCGGTGGAGAGGCCCTTCTTCCTCAGCACGGCCTTGAGCGCGTGGTAGACCTCGGCGCCGTAGCGCAGGGCGTCGGCGAAGGTGCTTGCGCCGATCGGCGCGATCATGAACTCCTGGACGTCGACGTTGGAGTCGGCGTGCGCGCCACCGTTGACGATGTTCATCATCGGTACCGGCAGCAGGTAGGCGTTCGGACCGCCGAGGTAGCGGAACAGCGGCAGCTCGGCGCTGCTCGCGGCGGCCTTCGCGGCGGCCAGGGAGACCCCGAGGATGGCGTTGGCCCCCAGCCGGGACTTGTCCGGCGTGCCGTCGAGGTCGCGCAGGGCCTGATCGATGAGGCGCTGCTCGCTGGCCTCGAAGCCGACCAGCTCCGGGCCGATCGTGTCGAGCACCGCGGTGACGGCGTTCAGCACGCCCTTGCCGCCGTAGCGCTCGCCGCCATCACGCAGCTCTACCGCCTCGAAGGCACCGGTGGAGGCGCCGCTGGGTACCGCCGCACGGCTCAGCGTGCCGTCGTCGAGAGCGATCTCGACCTCGACGGTCGGGTTGCCCCGGGAGTCGAGGATTTCACGGGCGCCGACCGCCTCGATGCTGGCCACGATGGAGGGTCCTTCCTGCGGAGGTAAACGCCTAGAACCTTAGCCGGGTGAGTTCCGCGTTCGGTGCTGCCCCGCCGGGAGGCGCGATCTTGATGCCTCAGACGGGTTCTAGCCCGCCTCACGCATCAAGATCGCCCGGCGGGGCCTGTTCGGCGGCCACGATCGCGTCGCGGTAGCCGAGGGTGGCCCGGCGCAGCGCCCCCTCCGGGTCGACGCCGGCCGTCACCGCTTCGCCGACCAGCGCGAGCAGCCGGGCACCGAACTCGTCCTCGGCGGTCAGCTCGACGGGCAGCTCGGCTCGACGGGCCCGGGAGACGAGCTTGGCCGCCAGTGCCAGCGACGGCTGCGCCAGCGGCACGCCGTCGACCGCCGAGGTCCGTCCCTTCTCGAGCACCTTCTGCCGCTCCCAGGTCTCGTTGAGGCTGGCGGTGTCGGTGACCGCGGCGTCGGCGAACACGTGCGGGTGGCGACGGATCAGTTTCGCGCTCAGATCCGCGGCGACGTCCTCGATGGTGAAGGGCTCGGCAGCCTCTTCGGCGAGACGGGCATGGAAGAGCACCTGCAACAGCAGGTCACCGAGCTCCTCGCGCAGCAGGGCGAGGTCGTCGGTCTCGATCGCCTCGAGGACCTCGTAGGTCTCCTCGAGCAGATAGCGGGCCAGGGAGCGGTGCGTCTGCTCGGCGTCCCACGGACAGCCGCCGGGCGAGCGGAGCTGATCCATGACCTCGACGGCACGCTCCAGCTCCGAGGCCATCGGCGCCTACTGGGACGGGGTCGTCGTGGCGGTGACCTGGCTGTCGGAGCCGAGCTTGACGAACGACGGCACTCCGGCCGAGCCGGTGGTGTCCAGGGCGAGGTGCGTCGGGCTCCAGACGCCGTAGCGCTTGCTCACCGACACGGGCGCGCCGAGGGAGGTGACACTCTTGAGCAGGTTGTCGTTGAGGGCCTGCGAGCTCTGCAGATCGCTGAGCAGCGTGGAGGCGGCGACCGTCGGCTCGAGGGTGTGGGCGAGCAGGATGATCGACTCCTGCTGGTGCTCGACGAGGGCTCCGAACGCGGCGGTGTAGCCGAGCTTCTCGTAGGTGGTGCGGAAGTAGGCGGTGGCATCGGAGCCGATGGCGCTGGTCAGCAGCGCTGCGACGCTACGGCGATCGGTGGCGGCTACCGGGACCTTCTCCTCGCGCTTCTTCAGCGCGAGGGTGAAGAGCTGGTCCTCGACCCAGGCCTGGACCACGAAGGAGGCCGGATAGACGGTCGCGCCCGTCTGCTGGTCGGCGTATGGCTGGGTACCCCGCTTCACGTCCTTGCCGACGTCGTTGATCGAGAGCCGCTGGCTGCCGACCACGGCGGCCTGCCCGACCTTGCTGGAGCAGGCGGTGAGGCCGGTGGCAGCGAGGGCCAGGACCGTGGCGAGGGTAAGCGCGCGCAATGTCACGCCCTCAGAATCTCATGCGCGCTTCGGGCGGCCGGAAGCGCCTCTTGATCAGCACCGAGTTGGCGTCGAAATGCAGCGCGGACCCGGTCCTGATCAGGCCCCGCCCGATCACGAATCAGGCAGGGACTGGGACGCCGGTGACCGCGGCCAGTACCTCCGCGCACCACGTGAGCAGGGCGACGTCCCGCAGCGGTTCGCCACCGAACTTGGCCTCCACGAAGGTGCCGTCAGGCTTGAGCACGCCCTTCGGCCGGGGCACGACCATGGTGGAGACGGCCTGCTTGTACTGCGCCTTGTCGTAGAGCCGCTGCAGCCGCAGCTGCCCGGACTCGGGCAGCTCGACCGGGGTGAACCGGACCAGGTTGCCCTGCAGCGAAACCTCTGTCACCCCGTAGCGCCGGCAGAGCACCTTGAACCGGGCGACGGCCAGCAGGTTCTCCACCGGCAGTGGGATCGGGCCGAAGCGATCGACCAGCTCGGCCCGCACCGCGTCGACCCCCTCGTCGGTGACCGCGGTGGCCAGGGCGCGGTAGGCCTCCAGCCGCAGCCGCTCCCCCGGCAGGTACTCCACCGGCAGGTTGGCGTCGACGGGCAGGTCGACCTTCACGTCGAGGTCGGCGTTCTCCTCGGTCTCGCCGCGGTAGTCGGCAACCGCCTCGCCGACCAGCCGGACGTACAGGTCGAAGCCCACCCCGGCGACGTGGCCGGACTGCTCGCCACCGAGCAGGTTGCCCGCGCCGCGGATCTCGAGGTCCTTCATCGCCACGGCCATCCCGGCGCCCATCTCGGTGTGCTGGGCGATGGTGGCCAGCCGGTCGTAGGCCGTCTCGGTGAGCGGCTTCTCCGGCGGGTAGGTGAAGTAGGCGTAGCCGCGCTCTCGGCCACGCCCGACCCGACCGCGCAGCTGGTGCAGCTGGGAGAGGCCGAACATGTCGGCCCGGTCGACGATCAGTGTGTTGGCGTTGGGGATGTCGAGGCCGGACTCCACGATCGTCGTGGCCACGAGCACGTCGTAACGCTTCTCCCAGAAGCCCAGCATGATCTCCTCCAGCTGGCCCTCCCCCATCTGCCCGTGCGCCACCGCGATCCGCGCGTCGGGCACCAGCTCGGCCAGCTTCGACGCCGCCCGGTTGATCGACTCGACCCGGTTGTGGATGTAGAAGACCTGACCCTCGCGCAGCAGCTCGCGGTGGATCGCCGCGGCGATCTGGCGCTGGTCGTAGGCGCCGACGAACGTCAGGATCGGGTGCCGCTCCTCCGGCGGGGTGAGGATCGTCGTCATCTCCCGGATGCCGGTGAGCGACATCTCGAGCGTGCGCGGGATCGGCGTGGCCGACATCGTCAGGACATCGACGGCTGTGCGCAGCGACTTCAGGTACTCCTTGTGCTCGACGCCGAAGCGCTGCTCCTCGTCGACGATCACCAACCCGAGGTCCTTGAACCGGACCGTCTGCTGCAGGAGGCGGTGGGTGCCGATGACGATGTCGATCGAGCCGTCGACGATGCCGGCACTGATCGTGTCGACGTCCGATGGCGGGGTGAAGCGGGAGAGCTCGCGGATCACGACCGGGAACTGCGACATCCGCTCAGTGAAGGTCTGGATGTGCTGGTGCGCGAGCAGGGTGGTGGGGACGAGTACCGCCACCTGCTTACCGTCCTGGACGGCTTTGAACGCGGCCCGGACGGCCACCTCCGTCTTGCCGTAGCCGACGTCGCCGCAGATCACGCGGTCCATCGGCAGGGGCTGCTCCATATCGGCCTTCACCTCGTCGATGGCGGCCAGCTGGTCGGGCGTCTCGACGTAGGGGAAGGCGTCCTCCAGCTCGCGCTGCCACGGGGTGTCCGGCGCGAAGGCGTGCCCCTTCGTCGCCATCCGGGCGCTGTAGAGCCGGATCAGCTCCGCAGCGATCTCCTTGACCGCCTTGCGCGCCCGGCCCTTCGTCTTGGCCCAGTCGGCGCCACCCAGGCGGCTCAGCGACGGCGCCTCGCCGCCGACATACTTGGTGACCTGGTCGAGGGAGTCCGTCGGAGTGAAGAGACGGTCGCCCGGCTGCCCCTTCTTCGACGGCGCATACTCGATGATCAGGTACTCGCGCTCGCCGCCGTTGACCGTGCGGCGGACCATCTCCACGTACTTGCCGACCCCGTGCTGCTCGTGCACGACGTAGTCGCCGGGGCGCAGCTGCAGCGGGTCGATGGCGTTGCGCCGCCGAGAGGGCATCCGGCTGGTGTCCTTGGCCAGCGAGCCGCGCTGCCCGGTGAGGTCGGCCTCGGTGAGGAACGCGAGCTTGAGGCTCGCCGAGATCAGGCCGCCGGCCAGGCGCCCGGTGATGACATCCACGATGCCCGGCTCGGCCTCGACGCTGCTGACGAGCCGGGCCGGGACCTCGGCGTTGGCGAGCCGCTCGACGGCACGCTGAGCGGTGCCGTGGCCGTCGAAGACGAGGGCCACCCGCCAGCCGTCGGCCAGCCAGCGCTTCATGTCCGCCATCGCCGCGTCGGTGTCACCGCGGTAGGTGGGCGACTCCTCGAAGGCGCTGGCCACGGCCGCCTCGCTGGTGAGCGCGGTGAGGCCCCACCAGGGCAGCCCCAGCTCGGCCGCCTCCTCCTGCGCCTCCTCGAGATCGTGCAGGCTGGCCGCACCGAGGTCGACGGGTGCCTTGCCGCCGCCGGCCGCCGCGGCCCACGAGGCACCGAGGAACTCCTCGCTCGTGCGCACGAGATCGGCCGCCCGGCTGCGTACCCGCTCGGGATCACAGACGAGAACCTGCGAGCCGGGCGGTAGCTCGTGCAGCATCAGGCTCAGCTGCGGCACCAGCACCGGTGCCAGCGACTCCATGCCCTCCACAGCCTCACCGCGGCTGATCGGGTCGAGCAGATCGCCCAGCTCGGGGTACTCCGCCAGCAGCTCGGCGGCCTTCGCCTGCACCTGCGGCGTCAGCAGGATCTCCCGGCACGGGGGCGCCCAGAGGCCGTGCTGAGCGATCTCGAGCGAGCGCTGGTCGACCACCCTGAAGTAGCGGATCTCCTCGACCTCGTCGCCCCAGAACTCCACGCGCAGCGGGTGCTCCTCGGTGGGCGGGAAGACGTCGAGGATGCCACCGCGGACGGCGAAGTCACCCCTGCTCTCGACGAGCTCGCTGCGCGCGTACCCCGCGTTGACGAGGTCGGTGACGAGTTCGGTGAGCTCCCGGCCACTGTCGCCGGCCTGCAGGGCAACGGGCTTGAGATCGCCCAGCCCCGGAACCTGCGGCTGCAGCACGGCCCGCACCGGCGCCACCACCACGCTGATGCGCCCGGTGGTCGGGTCGTCGGCACTGGGGTGGGCCAGCCGGCGCAGCACCGCCATCCGCTGCCCCACCGTGTCGGCTCGCGGCGAGAGACGCTCGTGCGGCAGCGTCTCCCAGCCGGGGTACAGCACCACCTCGTCCGGCGGCAGCAGGCACTGCAGGGCGGCGAGCAGGTCGTCGGCCTCGCGCCCGGAGCTGGTGACCGCCAGGATCGTGCCGCCAGCCTGCTCTCCGCCTGCCTGTGCTGCGACTGCCTGTGCTGCGACTGTTTGTGCTGCCTGGGCCGCCGCCGCGATGGCGAACGGCTGAAGCGCCGCCGGCCCACTGACCGTGAGCGTGCCGGCACCGATCGACTCGCCGATGGTGGCGAGGGCTGGATCGACGAGGGCGGCCGTCAGCAGGCCGGAGAGCTTGGCAGACACGGGGAGAGACCTTTCGAAGGCAACGCAAAATGTCCCCGCACCAGCATGGGTGAGGGGGTCTGGTTCCAGCGTACGTCGCTAGTACGACACCGTTGGACGGGCCGGGTCGGGCGGGGCGCGCGGTCGCAACCATCCGCCCTCTTCCCTCGGGCTCACGCCAGGCCCGTCCACGCTCCCCGCGCGCCCCTACCCGACCGAGCCCTCACGATCGTTCGCGACCGCCGCCGGAGCGTCGGCGAATCTAGGATCGCGGCATGAGCGTTCAGCGGCTGGGTTATGTGATCGAGGCGCTGCATGCTCCGGCGTACTTCGCGCCGGAGGTGCGCGAGGCCTACGCGGGGTTGGGGCTGCGGGGGTTCTGGCGGGGCTACTTCGCCGGACGGGCCTCCGCGGTGGCGTTGAACGAGCCGGCGGCCGACGCGGCACGGATCACCGAGCTCTTCGGCGGGTTCGCGCCGCGGATGGTGGCGCGGGCGATCCCGGAGGTCTGGACGATCACCACGCCCGAGGCGGCGT
>JAOPUX010000031.1 GCA_025963285.1 Jatrophihabitans sp. | reverse complement strand
GGCCGGCGACGAACGGGGCGACGACGAGCGCGACCTTAAGGCGGGATGGCATCCGTTCAGCTCTCTCTCAGGCGTTGGGCAACGCCCGAGAGTGTTCACCGGCCGCCTTAGCGTGCGGTTACGGTCGGCCCACGCCTCAACGACCGCGGACCCCTGCGCCCGCCGGGCGTACGGCCAGGTCCGCCGACGTCGGCCGTAATACAGGTCAGCGAGTCGGACGCCGAAGCGTCCCTTCGGCGTTGGGGCCCTTCTCGATGATCGCCAGGTTGTGATAGCTGTGGATCGCCACGATGTTGCGGTCGGTGTACGTGGGCTCGTAGGTCTCGTCGTCGAACTCTTCGTAGTTCAGCCCGTCGACCAGGTCCTTGACCAGGCCCATGGTGGTGTTCGGGTCCTGACGGTCGTGGCTGCCGCCCCAGTCCGGCCAATACGACGTCTGGGTGTCCTCGATGATGTAGATCCCACCCTGTTCAAGGAGTGGGAAGAGCAGCGCGAAGGTCTTCCGGATGTGTTCAGGCCGGTGGCTGCCGTCGTCGACGATGACTCGGATCGGACCGGCCTCGTCGACGATGCGGTGCAGGATCGCTTCATCGACCTGGCTGCCCCGATAGGCCCGGATGCGATCCTCGATGACGAATGATTTGTCCTCGATATCGAGGCCGATTATCTGGGCCTTACGGAAGTAGTGCTTCCACATCCGCAATGATGCGCCGCCTTGTCTGGCACGGGAGTAACCACCGATACCGATCTCGAGCAACGTGAACTGCTCGTTGCGCCACTGCTCGAGGTGCCGCTGGTAGTGCTGCGTGTACCGGTGGATCCCGCACTTGTCGGTCTTGAAGTGCACCGCGAGCTCGCTGAGATCCATGTTGCGGAGCTGCGCCTCCGCGCGACGCGACGCGGCCGAGCGGCTGAGCCCGGCGGCTACCGCCCGCATTCTCTGCCACGTTGCAGCGCTGACCCGCGGCTTCACCATTTTCACGAGCGCGCGCTTGGCCGTCATCGTGTTCACGGTCGTCTCTCCGCGTCTGTATGCGAGCTGAAAGCATTCAAGGCTCCAGCCTTGCACGCGATGTCAACGGTTACTATAGAAATCGGTGACTTGGAGTGGTTCGTGGTGATGTTCGTGAAACGCCTGTCTCGCCGAATTGTCGCGACGGTGCCCGGCGCGAAGACAGTTAGGGCAACGCTGATTCGGGCCCGAGCTCGCCGGTTCCTCCGCGACCTCGCCGCATTCCTGCCTCCGTCCGGAGGGCGCGAGTTTGCAATCCTGGTCCCCCCGGGGCTGCTCGCCATGCTGGCCCCCTGGCAGGGGTACGCGGCTGGCGATGTTGTTCACCTCTTGACGTATCGGGACGACCCGGCCGACGTGCCCACCTGGATCACTCACGTGCATGTCGGTGCGACGGCGAGGGACGTGATGGCCGACGTCGCTGGTCGAATCGCGCCGTTCGACGCGTTGCTCGATCTGCGTCGGGCCGACCCCGGTCGCAACGCAGAGACGTGGCTGCGGGCCTCGGATCTTGTGGACGAGGGCGGCGTGTACATCGTGTTCCCGCTGGGGCTCAACTCGGCGAGGATCCGGCAAGCGGTGCAGGCGCTCGACGCTGCAATGGATCACCGCCGCCGAGCGGAGGTCGACGGTCGTCCAGCCGTGCAGTCCGTCGTCGACTCGAGCCTCCTTAGCTCGAAGCTCGTGCTGAGCCGCGGCGCGGCCTTCCAGATCACGCATCGGCCATCCCGGTTCCGCTTCATCGGCGATGACGACGTCGAGGTATCGCTGCGGGACGAGGCTGGGGTAACGGTGACCATCCTGGACGAGCTCCCGGCGGGGACTCTGACCGGGAGTGCCGCGGTCGTTTCGCACGAGTCTTCGACGCCCAAGCCCGGCCTTGCCGCAACGATGCCCTACCCGCGGCTACAGCTACGGCACTACGAAGGCCAGATCGAGTTCCTGGGCCAGTCCCTGCTGATTGTGGGGGAGTCGATACTTCCCGACTCGCACCGCTTCTACCGGCGCAAGAACAACATTCACCCGCTGCATCCGCTCGAAGTCGCAGTTCCGGGTAGGCAGGATGTCGTCACGATCCCGTCGATCCGGCTCTCTCGGCCGCCGCTGGCCGGTACGTACTATCTGCTCGATCCGCAGATCACCGGGCACTACGGCCACATCATGACTGAGGTGATCCCACGGCTCTGGGGATGGGACCTCGCGAAGAAGCTCTACCCAGATCTCAAGACGCTGACAAGGGTCCGTGCCGGCCGAAGCCAGGAGCCAGTCCTCGAACGACTCCTTACCGCCTACGGCATCGACCGAGAAGACATCGTGCTGGTGGACCATCCTGTTCAACTCGAATCGGTGATCACCGCATCTGCAATGTGGCACAACTTCGCCCCGCATTTTGCTCACCCAGACTTGCGGCGAATCTGGGACCGAATCGCCGCGCACCTGGTCGACCCGTCGGCGCCGAACTGGGATCGGCTTTTTCTGACTCGAAATCCGGCGGGATTCCGCAGCTGCCACAACACGGCCGAGGTGGAGGCCGTGTTCCGAAAGTACGGCTTCAAGATCCTCTCGATCGAGGAGTACGACCTCGGGGTCCAGGCCGGCATCGCCAGCGCTGCCAAGGTCGTCGCCGGCTTCGGGGGCTCGGCAATGTTCAACCTGATGTACGGCCGCGATGTGCAGAACGTCATCGTGCTCAACCACGAGAAATTCACGGCGCGCAACGAGCATCTGTACGCCAGCCTTCTCGGTGCGCGCGAAGACTGGTTCTGGTCGACCCCCGACACAGATGAATTCCACTCTGGCTGGACCTTCGACTTCGACCGCAACGGCGCAGACCTCGAGGCCCTTCTCGCGTCGCTGTAGCGCGCAGCAGCGTCGGTCCCGCGGATCATCCAGCGGGATCGAGTGCCGCCGTCGGCACGAACATTGAGACGAACAGCCCGGCGCAGTCGGGCATATCGGTGGCCAGATTTGGCACGAAGGCCGACAGGTCACTGATCAGCACACCGTCCGGCGTGCTGACCCTCAGCCGGTGGAATGGTGCCGCGCAGAGGCCACCCGGGCCCGGGTTGTCCGAACCGGCGAGCACCGCCGTTGCCGTGACTGTGCCCGCCAACCGGATCGTCGGCTCGCCGGTAAGCGTGGGCAGGGCGATTAGTTGCCGGTCGTGGACGGCTGTAGTGCGAGAGGCAGCGGAGCCGACTCCGACGATGATCGGCCACCCAGAGACGTCGCAGGGGTTGGCCGAGATGTTCCGGAAGCGCAAGTAGACACTCACCGTGCCGTTTGTGGGCCCATTGCGCCCGATCGAGACCGCCAGCTGAGGGGCCCGGCAGAGCGGAGCGGGGCTGGGGCTGGCATCGGTACGGGTCGGGCTGGACGGGGTTGACGACAACGACGGGCTTGACGACAACGACGGGCTTGACGACCACAGGGGTGCCCCGGCGCTTTGCTGGACGGTTGTAGCGAGTTCGGCCCTGCCGCCACGACCCGCGTGAGAGCCGGACGCGCAGCCACCGAGCGCCAGCGCAGTCACGGCGATAGCGCCGACAAACCCTGCGGTTGCCGCCATGATCACCGCCTCGGGAGTCGAAGGTACTCACCGCTAAGACGTCCGCACCGGCGATGTCGTTGCATCGAGCGCGTCGCATTCGGCGGTACACCCGGTCCGGCCAGTGCCAGCTCTGCGAGCGCGGGTCGGGCCGATCCGGGCGCTTCCGGTGGCCGGGCCGGAGCGCTCGTCAGACCGGCTCCCGGACGCTCAGGGCGCGCCGCGGACAGACTCGCACCGCCGCCTTGGCCTGGCGCACTTCGCTGCGTCCGCTTACGGGATGGGTCGCAACGATCGGGTAGCCCCAGGCGTCGACCCGAATCAGGTCCGGCGCGACGTGGGCGCACATGCCGATCCCATCGCACGCGATCGGGTCGACGCGCAGCCGGACCCCCGCCTGCCGCCTCATCGGAGCCTCTCCCCGGTGATCGCGCAACGGCCCCTTCGCAGGTGGTGGTCGACATCCTCGGCGAACGTCGAGAGGGCGCTGGCGATCATTCGCACCGCGCCGTCGGGATGATGGCACGCGCCGCGGCCGCCGATCTCCGTGAGCTGAGAAACCAGCCTTGCCTGGCTGCGGCGGCTGGCGCGCCCACAGGCGAGGTCGCTCATCAGCTGGTTCACCGCAGGTAGTCCGAACATGCAGGGCCCACACTGGCGAGCCGTCCGGTCGGCGAGGTACGCGGCGATGTCGGCAGCTACCTGCACGCCGCACCGGCCGGCGGGCAGCGGCCAGAGCACGCCAGCTCCGATGTCGAAGCCGGGGCGGCCCTGCTCGACTGCCTTGGCGACCACTGCACCGGCCTCGCGCCAGGGCAGCCAGCGGCCGCCATAGCCACCGATCAACACCGCCGAAGGCGCTGTGCGCGGACCGATGAGGGATTCGAGAATCGTCGCGACCGTCGTGGAGCCATCCGCCTCGACGACGGTGAGGTCGTCATCGTCGGCGACGGTCAGCAGTTGTCCGCGCTGCGCGTCAGCGCCGAAGCGCGACGCGAGGGCGACCCGCGCGAGTGTCTCCGCGTTGTGCACCAGGGTCGAGCGCGAAGCCGTCCGGTCGAGACGAAACGTCGGGAGCGCGGGCCCGCCGGAGAGCGCCTGGACGACCGCACTCGACTCCCCGGAGAGGTAGAGGTCGGGGCCGACAGCGATACGGATACGAGGCTCGACTAGCCCCGCGGCCCGCCGCTCGAGCATCGCCCGCTCGACGGCGGCCCGGGTCTGGGTAGCACCGGCGTGCAGCCACACCACGAGATCATCGGCGCCGAGCCCGGATGCGGCGATCACCAGGCCGTCCAGGACGAGGTGTGGACGGAGCTGCAGGAGCGCGGCGTCCTTGCGGCTGAGCGGTTCGCCTTCGGCCCCGTTGGCGACCACGGTCCGTGCGCCACCCCCGGCACGGGTCCGGCGCCACTTCTCGGCCACCGGGAAGTGGCCACCACCCCGGCCGGTCAACCCGCTGGCAAGCACCGCCTCATGGAGACCGGCCACCTGGTGGGCGTCAGAGTGGGGCAGGGGAGCGAAGCGTCGCCAGTGTGAGATGAGGTCCTCGCCGAGCCGGGCCTCTCCGCAAATCCCCGAGCGACGGCCGAAACGGACGGGATGACCGAAGACCGGGGGCAGCCGCGCGGCCGGCTGCGGCAGGCCGCCGCGGCGGGTCTCCGTCATCGTCCGACCAGGAAGCGCTCGTCGGCCTGCGCTTCCGAGCGTTCGCGCACTGGGGCGTACCTGAACGCCGCAACCGCGAGCACGAGGCCGGCCGTCCCCAGGTAGAGCGGGCGCAGCGCGGCGGTGTCACTGCCGCCGAAGAACCCGTGCAACCACACGAGCAGCAGTGAGACGGCGGCGACCTTGTGGATCGGCCACCAGAGGCGCAGTGGCAGGTGACCGCCGAAGGCCGCCGTGACCCCGGCGAGCAGCCCCGAGACGAGACCGACCTGACCGAGAGTGGTGGCCACCGGCCGGTACGTCGCACCCATCGGGACGAGCACGCCGTGCCAACCGACACCGGCGTAGCTGTCGGTAGCGAGCACCACGATGTGCAGCACCGTGAAGGCCAGCGCAAGAGTGGCCAGCCAGGCGTGCAGCCGGATGCGCCGGATCGTGCGCCGGGCGCTGCCCGTCTTCGACGTCCGGGCGAGCACGAGACCGAGCAGGACGAGCGCAACGATGAGCAGGTAGGAGGTGATCCCGGAGGCCCGTCCGATGATCCACGGCGCCATCCGGTTCCGGGCGACCGAGCGAGCTGCCAGACCGATGGCGACGCCGGAAATTCCGGCGCTGAGAGCGCCCGCTCCGACGATGCCGAGCCGTCTCAGCAGCGTTGCGACCGACAGCGTCGAGGCGTGCGCAGCGCTCATGCCGCCCGCCAGATCACGAGCGGTTCCATGCGGGGGCTGATGCCGACGTCGCCGTCGACGCCTACCCAGAGCGCGGCGACCCGGTCTTCGGCGGCGTGATCGGCGATGCGCGCGGCCCCGGAGAGGAAGAGGGTCTTGCTGGCGACCTCGGCGTCCGCCGGATCGCGCTCGACGACGGTGACCGCCAGCAGGCCGGCGCCGCCCGGACGGCCCGTGCGGGGATCGATGAGGTGATGGACGGGCTGGCCGCCGGCCACCCAACGCCGGATCCGGATCGACGAGGTGGCGCACGCGAGATCGCGAAGCTGCAGTACTGCCACGGGGAGCGTGGCATCGGTGGGGTTCTCGACGCCGACCTCCCACCCGAGCCCGCTCGGCCCGACGCCGGAGAGCAGGCAGTCCCCACCCGCATCGAGCAGGAAGTTGCGGTAGGACTCCGCGAGTAGCCGGCCTGCCCAGCGGACAGCCAGCCCCTTGCCGATGCCGCCGAGATCGATCGGTTCCCTGCCGATGCGTACCGCGTTGCGCTCCCGGTCGATGCGGGGAAGCCAGGGCTCGCGGAGCGTGACGGCCGAGGCCGGGTCAGCGGGGTTGGTTGGGAGCCCGTCGTCGGTGAAGCTGCGGATGCCGGCATACCCCAGGTCGTGGAGCACGGTGAGGACGCGTGGATCGAAGAGCCCTCCGGAGCGACGATGCGCCTGCCACGCCTCGTCGATCGCATCGAGGCAGAGGCGCGGCACGGTGCACCACCGGTCGCCTGCGGCGTTGGCCTGCATGAGCGGGCTCGCCGGGTCGAAACGGGTGCACGCACGCTCGACAGCCCGGAAGAGCTCCTCGACCGCACCGACGGCCGACGCTGCCTCAGGACCGCTTCCGTCGAGCCGCACGGTGATGTCGCTTGCCATCGCGCGGAAGGTCGACAGGTGCCCGGCCTGCGGATCGCTGTCGGTCGCGACGGGCGGGCTGCCGCTCACGGCTTGCCCGAGGCCCGTGACGTCGTCTGGACCGGAGGCGGAGGCGCAGGCTGGGTATGCACCGGTGGCGGGGGCGCAGGTTGGGTGTGTACCGGCGTCCTGGCCGGGCTCGGGACGGCACTCGGCTGTGCGCTGTGCGTGCCCCCGTTGCTGCCGCTCCCGTTCCCGCTCCGGCTGGCGGCAGACGATGACCAGCCCGACGCCGAGTTGCCCGAGGCGGTCCTGGTGGTGGAGGCCGGCGTCGATCGCCTCGCGGACGACTGTGCTGCGAGCTGCGCCTTCAGCCGAGCCAGAACCGCATTCGCCTCAGCGATCCGGGAGGCCTGCGCGTCGAGGGCGCCTCGCAGCGCCGCGACCTGTGGATCGAGCGAGGGCGCGGGCGTCGTCGGGCTCGACACCGCGGGGGACGTGGCTGGAGCGCCGAACGAGGCGGGCGCCGTGCCGTGCGCCCAGGCGACTGCGGCGCCGAAGACGACCGCTGCGCCCGGGGTGGCCACGATCGCGGTCGTCCACCGTGCGCGCCGGCCGCGGGTGTCAGTCATCTCCGCCGCCGCCGCCGCCGTGGCCGCCGTCGTCGCCGCCCCCGTCACCCCCGTGGCCCCCGTCGTCGCCACCGCCGTCGTCCCCGCCACTGCTGCTGGGTGCACCACTCGCGCCGGTGCTGGTCTGCACTGGCGGCGGTGGCGAGGTCGACTTGTGTGGCGTCGGCGTCGGCGTCGGCGTGGGCGTCGGGTGAGGAGTCGGGCTGGGCGTGGCTGGGTTGTGGACCAGGGCCGTGGACGGCGACGAGTCCGGCTGCGGCGAGTAGGCGTGCCCGACTGGCGGCGGCGAGTATGCGTGCCCACCAGGCGGCAGCGCGGTGGCGACGGTGGTGGCCGCCGCCCCATCGTGCAGCCGGGCCAGGCGCGCACGCTCTGCCGCGATGCTGCGCTGGATCCGGTCGTACTGAATGGATCCGGACTTGAGCTGCCGGGCCAGCGATGACGCGGCCGGGTCGACCGATGGCGCGACCGTGTGAGCAGCTGACGTCGGCACGTGCGGCGGTGTCGCAGACGCCGAGGGCAGGGTCGCCGCGATGGCGCCAGCGCCACAGGCGACGATCCCTGCCGCTGTTACCCCGAGCGCAGTACGACGTCGTCGGCTCATCGCCACTCCACTGCTCGCTTTGCGGCCCGCTGTTCGACCGCGCCTGCCACTGTTATCGCCGGGACCGCCGCCGGGGTTACGGGTCAGAAGCCGGTGTCTGGGCCAGACCATCTTGAGAGCTGGACGCGATACCGTCACCGTCCTCCCCGCTGATCGGACGGTGTCGACCAATGGCGAACGTGCCACTGACCGACGGCGTCGTTGCCGACGCCAGCCGCGGTGACCGGGACGCGATGCGTCAGGTGTACCTATGCCTAGCGGGACCCGTTCTCGGCTACCTGCAGGCAAAGGGAGTGCGCGATGCCGAGGAGGTGACCAGCGAGGTATTCCTGGCGGTCATTCCGCGGCTGCCACAGGTGACGGGTGGGGCAAACGGGCTGCGCCGACTCGTCTTCACCATTGCCCATGCTCGAATGGTTGATCACTACCGCGAACGGGGGCGCACGGGTGAGGTCAGCGAGTACCAGCCGCACCAGGACAAGCGGGTGGAGCCACCGGCCGAGGACGTCGCACTCAGCAGGATCTCCACGCCGGCCGTTATCGAGGCACTGGCGCTGCTCCCTGACGACCAACGCGATGTCATCGCTCTGCGGTTCGTCGCCGACCTCTCGCTGGAGCAGGTGGCAGCGATCATCGGGCGCTCCGAGGGCGCGGTGAAGCAACTCCAACGTCGCGGGCTCAACACTGTCCGGGATGCGCTTCGCTCCGGCCGGGTAACCCTATGAACTCCCCTGACGATGTTCCTCCTGCCATGGGGGACGGTGACGAGGTAGCGAGGGCGCAAGGCAATCCCGACGACGGTTCGCTGACGGACGGGGATCTCACCGACCTCGACGGTTTCCTCGCCGGTCTCCATGCGCTCGGCACGACGGCCGCCCCGGAACCCTCGCCGCTGCTTGCCGCGATGCTCGGGATGCCCAAGAACCTCGGTCGGCGCCGCTGGTACACCAGGCTTGCCGGTGCCGCTGTCGCGGCCGCGCTGCTTCTGGCGCTCGCAGGGCTTGCACACAGCGAGCTGCCCGACCCGGCCGCGCGGCTCGTCTCGACCGTCGTGAACCACCTGACGCCCTTTCACATCAAGCCACCGGCTGCGCAGCCGCCTCCGGCTCCGACACCTGCGACCACCGCGCCGAGACCCCGTCCGACGGCCAGCACTCCCCGCCCCAGCCCGTCTTCCACGCCGAAGCCGGGCCGCCCTAGCCCCACCTCCGGCGGGGGCGATGACGGGTCTGGCGCGAAGTCCGGGTCGAGCCGCGGCTCGGATGACGGGGGAGCCGACGACAAGGGCTCGGACGGCGGGTCTGGCGATGGCAGCTCCGACGACAGCGGCTCTGACGACGGAAGCTCCGATGACGGCGGGGCGCGGCGGACCTCGCCGGCCAGCTCGCCGTCCCGCTCGACCTCGCACTCTGACGACGGCGGGTCCGACGACGGCGGCTCCGACGACGGAGGTTCGGACGACGGCAGCTCGGGCGACGGGGGGTCGGGCTCCGGCGACTGACCGGCGTCGCGCTCGATGAAGGTCGACGCCGGCTCTGTGCCCTCACGCCGGGGCGTTGGAGCCGCCTCCGCGGCAGATCTGGAGGTGCAGCTGCTCGGTCATGGTGTGGATCGCCTTCGTCAGCTCGGTGTTCGCGTGCAGCTCCTGCTCGCTGACGGTGAAGTCGTGGTCGGCCTTGGCCTGCTGGAAGCTGGCCTGCCGGTTCTGGCCGATCATGACGAACGTCGAGAGGAAGATCGCTTCAAGGGAGACGATCAGGGTCAGGGTCGGCCAGGGACTCTTCTCGATCACCAGCATCCAGACCACGAAGATCACGATGTGGACGTAGACGAAGATCATCGACCCGGCGAACTTGGTGATGGCGTCGGCGACCTTGAGCTGGGTGTCGGCGGCTCGTGCCTCCGCGACGCTGACGAGTGCCGGGTGGTGCCGGCTGGTCGATGACACAGAGGTGCTGTTCGAGGCGGGATCAGGCATGGGACTCCTTCGGCTGCGTTGAACGCCCAGTATGTAAGCCCGACATGACGGGGTCAGGTCGACGACTCCGTTCAGGATGGCTGCGGGTACCGGCGGGAACACTTGGCGGCATGGCACGAACGACCAGGTTGACCCCGCGCCCCGCTGGACGAGTGCAACTCTTGATGAGCCGCACCAACGACGCCGAGATCGGCACCGCGATGATGTGCAGCGGATGCCTGCTGATGATCGCCGCCGTAACCATCTACCTGACCTGACGAGAGGCCGGCGCTGCAGCCGAGGGCCCTCCGGCGCTGCGAACCGATCCTGGCACGGCGGTCCCTGTCATGTGGATAGCTGGCTGAAGCGGGTTGACTGCGACCAGTTCGAAGATCGACACTCACATGCTGTGTGCTCACTGGGTAGGACCACTGAACGGGGTAGCGAGTGAGGGTTAGATCGATCGTCGGGGCTGGAGTGCTCTGCCTTCTCCTCTCGGTTCTCGGGGTCGGCCTGGCTAGCTCGGCGACAGCCGCCACGCCCTCACTCACCGTCACCGCGACGTTCGACAAGGCCTCCTACGTGCCGGGAGAGAAGGTCTCTGTCGCCTTCAGCGTGCACAACAGCGGTAAGAAGCCGGCTGTGGGAATCAGCGCCCAGGACGACTTCAGCTCCACCGAACTCGTGCTCGACCAGACCGGCTTCGGCGCCCTGGCCTCCCCCACCACCATCGCCGCGGGAGCCACCCTCACCGAGACGGTCTCCGGCAACCTGCAGAGCCTCACCGCGACGAAGGTGACCTTCGCCGGGTTCCTGGTCAACGCGAAGGGCAGCGGCGTAGCCGACTTCTCTGTCGATGCACCGGTAACGGCACGGAACGCGACTCTCAGTGGCGAGGTCTTCGACGACGCGAACGCAAACGGCCGTGCGGAGCCGGGCGAGGGCGCCAGCGGTGTCAAGCTCACGCTCCGGTACACCTACGGCGACAGCCACTTCTCCACGACGACCGGTACCGGCGGGCAGTTCAGCCTCTCCGTGCCGACCGCGTCGTACTCCATCGACGGCTCGGGCGACGGTTGGGTCGTGATCCCCGCGCCCGTAACCGTTACCGCTGGCGCAGCGACGCTTAGCCTCCGCGCGGTCAAACCGCTCGGTCACGTGCTGACCGCGAAGCTGCAGTTCACGAAGGACAGCTACCAGCCCGGCGACACGGTGCACATCGTGGCCACCCTCGCGAACACCGGCTCTGTGCCACTGTTCGGGATCGACGCCGAGTGCGATCACGCGGGCGGCCCCGACGAGCTCATCAACAGCGGCCCCGGCTGGGGTGCTCTCGAGTTCGGCGGCAACCCTGGGGTGAGGCTCGCCGCGCACCAAACCCGGACCTTCGACATCACCGACAAGGTGCCAGCGGGCGCGCAGGCCCAGGGGCAGGTCGTGGTCGAGTGCGACTTCGGGTACTTCGAGGTCTATCAGGGCTACCGTCCCGATGCGGGAGACACGGCCAAGGTTCCGGGCCTGACCGGCTCGCTCAGCGGCACGGTCGACTCCTACCCGAACGGGCACTCCGGTACGGCGGTCGGCGTCGCGGGTGTGAAGGTCGTCCTCGCCGACCCGACCACCTGTCCGGTCTTCACCAGCACCGCCACCAGTGACTCGAAGGGCCACTTCACCATCTCCGGTGCACCTGCCGGATCGTCCTACAAGCTCTACATCTCTCCGCCCAAGGGCTGGAAGGTGGTCGGCGGGAACCCGACCAATGTCTTGATCATCGGTAAGGACACGGTGCGGGAGTTCCTCGAGGTGGAGCACGGAACGGCCAAGATTCCGGCGGTGCCGACCTGCACGCCACCGGCTCCACCGACCGGGTCGAGTTCGCCGCAGCCGACCCCCGCGGCGGGGCCGACGACACTGCCACTCGCCAACTCCGGCGCAGACACCTCCGCCCAGGCGGCGCTGGGCGCGACGATGCTGCTGGGTGGTCTCGTCCTCACGCTGCTGGGGCGGCGCCGCGTCAGGAGGCCTCACGCGGCGAGGTAGGCCGAGGTCCGCCCCGTGGCCCAGCAGGGCGCGTCGAGGCCGACCGAAGCCTCCCCGAAGAGCGTGAAGCGCCGCGGGCGCGGGTACATGACTGGTCATGAACCTCTTCCACAAGGCCGCCCATCGCGCAGCTGGCAAGGGCGCCGGCGAAGACCTGGGCCATGCCGACTACGACGCACAGGCTGATCTGGCGCTACCCACCGGCACCGATCCCGAGAATGCCGACGACGGCTTCGTCCCCTTCGCCGGCATGCTCACGCCGGAGCACGACGAGCCGGCCTACGACGTCAGCCGCGACACCGCGACCTAGTCCTGGCCCAGCGCCGCAGCCTCGTCGACGCCGCGCAGCATGCCGATCGACCCGTGCTGCGACACCACCCGGGCCGGGATACCAGCGACCGTGGTGTGGGCCGCGACGTCCTGCAGCACCACGGCGTTGGCGCCGATCGCGGCCTGATCTCCGATCGTGATCGCGCCGAGGATGCGGGCACCGGCGGCGACCCACACCTCGTCGCCGAGGACGGGGCTCGCCCCGCCCCGGTCGCCGATCGTGCAGTCCGGGTGCAGCCGGCAGTTGCGCCCCGCGCGGACGTCGGGGTTGATCACGACGGTGCCCTTGTGCGCGATGCTCAGCCCTGGCCCGAAGACGTTGAGCGGGACGGTGTAGCCGAGCCGCTCGCTGAAGGCCAGGTAGCGATAGAGCGTCCAGGTGGCGAGCAGCCGGTTCAGCGGGCCGCCCGCGGAGGTGTTGGCGTAGTACTCGGCCCGGCGTAGCAGCCGGTGCCAGTTCGCCTGCCGGTGGGTGAGCCGGTAGGCGTGCCGCCACGGGGCCAGCTCGTAGGCAGCCAGGTCGCAGTGCAGGTACTGGCGGTACCGCGTCCTCGAGTCGATCACTCCACACTCCAGCTGTCGTCATGGACGTGCTCGACCAACGTCATTCTAGAGCGAGGCCGTCCCGCGGTGATGCTGTGCTGCTTCACAGCTCAGGGCGGGAACTAGACGGGCCCGCTGTTCGACTTAGACACGTGACCTCTTCCAGCGGCAAGCCGAGGCCCTCCGCCGCGGCACAGCGCCTCGCGGCCCAGCGGACGGCGGCAGTCCAGACCCGCATCGCGGCGGAGCGGCGACGCGCACGGATGAAGCGGGTGGTCGTGCCCCTGTCGGTGGTCGTCCTGCTGCTTGCGATTCTGGTGGTCGTGAAGGTCGCCAGTGGCCCGGACAAGGCGAAGTCCGGCACCGCGGCAACCGCCGCCTCCGGCAGCGTGATCGCCGATGTCACCTCGGTGCCGCTGAGCGTGCTGAACACCGTCGGTGCGGGTTCGATCACCACCCCGCCGACGGCCCTGAGCGCCCCGGCGCTGACGGCAGGCGGCCTGCCCCGCGTGCTGTACGTCGGCGCGGAGTACTGCCCATACTGCGCCACCGAGCGCTGGGCGATGGTGGTGGCGCTCGCCCGCTTCGGGACGTTCACCGGTCTCGGCCAGACCGAGTCGTCACCGAGCGACGTCTACCCGAGCACCCAGACGCTGACCTTCCACGGCGCCACCTACACCAGCTCGTACCTCTCCTTCACGGGCAAGGAGCTGGAGAGCAACCAGGCCTCCGGCAGCGGCTACGCGCCCCTGGACACGCTGAGCGCGGCTGACCAGGCCATCGTTACGAAGTACAACTCCAGCGGCGGGATCCCGTTCGTCGACATCGGCGGCAAGTACCTGATCTCCGGTGCGTCCTACGATCCGCAGGTGCTCCAGGGCAAGACGCACGCGCAGATCGCCGCTGCGCTCTCCGACCCGACCTCTGCGATCGCCAAGGGGGCTGACGGCACCGCCAACGTGATCACCGCTGCGCTCTGCCAGCTCACCGGCAACAAGCCGGCCGCGGTCTGCACCTCGGCCGGCGTCCTGGCTGGGGCGAAGAAACTCAGTGGCTGAGCCGCGGGGCCTGCCGCGGGGTCTCGCGGCCTTCCTGATCGCGCTCGTGGGCCTCGGCATCTCGATCTACCTGACCATCGAGCACTACGACGCCAAGCTCACCCTGGCCTGCCCAGAGTCGAAGACGATCAACTGCGCGAAGGTGACGACGAGCAAATGGTCGCACCTCGGCCCGATCCCGGTGGCGCTGCTCGGCCTGATCTTCTTCGTCGCCATGGCTGCGCTGTGCAGCCCGCCGGCCTGGCGTGCGGAGGCACTCGACCGGGTGCGGGTCGTGGGCGCGGCGGTCGGCACCGTGAGCGTCGTCTACCTGGTCTACATCGAGCTGTTCCGGGTCGACGCGATCTGCCTGTGGTGCACCGGCGTCCACGTCTGCACCCTCGCGCTGCTGGCCGCGGTGCTCTGGCAGACGACCCCGGCTAACCCTGAAGCGGGGTGATCTGCAGGGTGCAGGCACGCAGCTGCACCGGAACCTCGGTGGCTCCGGGCACGCCAGGTGCGGAGATCCGCACCGCGGTCGACTCCGGGGCGTTGCAGCGGGTGTCGTCGGTGAGGTTCGCCTGGGCCGAGCGCTGCGGGGCGAGGAGGACGAGCGTGACGCGTCCGGCCGCGTGCTTGGCCTGTTGCCCGACCGTCATCCCCGCGCTCGTCTCGAGCACGGCCTGCGGGTAGCCGCTCAGCGTGCAGCGGCTCGTCGAGGTGTTGGTGAAGGTGACCACGGCGATCTCCTGGCCCAGGCTCGCACCGCCCTTCGTCACGTCGATCGAGAGCTGGCTGGCGGTGCACCGGATCACGGCTGCGGCCGGCGAGCTGGGGGCGGCCGAGGAGGAGACGACGGTCGGCGTGACCGTCGGCGCGGGAGTCGTGGCGGTGACCGATACCGATGGCGGGGCTGGTGGCGCGCTCGTCGGTGCTGCTGACGTGCTCGGCGCCACCGTCGGTGTCGACACGGGGGTGCTGCTCGCGGTCACGTGGCCGGACGAACCCGAGCAGCCGGCGACCAGCAGCCCGGCGACCAGCAGCCCCGCGACCAGCAGCCCGGCCAGCGGCCCGCCGGGCGCGGAGAGTCGCACGTCAGCCGTCGATCCGAAGGTCGGTCGAGTACGGCAGCGAGGAGATCGTCAGCTTCGAGTCCGAGCGCAGCTGGCTCCACATCTGCGACCATGCCGCATTGCCGGTGAGGCTGCTGCAGGAGCGCGCCTGCTGGCAAGCGGTGTACTCGGTGAGAGCCCCGCCGAAGTTGATCCGGGGCAGGCTGCTCGCCACGCCCGTCAGGGAGATGTAGCGCCACTGCTCGGCCATGGTGACGTAGTACACCTGCGGCAGGCCGAGGATGCGCGTCGGCGCCGCCGTGCCGGAGAGGTAGTCGAGCCCGGCCGACGACCAGCCGTTGTTGCAGCCGTGGTTGATGCCGGTCGAGGAGCAGCCGTCGGCCGAACCGTTGAAGACGAACGGCGCGGTGGTGGCGCCGAGGTAGCCCTGCAGCCACGCCCTGGTATCGGCGTAGTCGGCGCTGAAGCCCGGCTCCATGTCGTCCGCCCCGGCGATGGTGATGCCCGGGTAGGCGCGGGCGAAGGAGACGAGCGGGTCCACCACGTTGTTCGCCCAGCTGGCACCGCTGGAGCTGTAGACGTCCACGTCGTTGTTCGTGCCGAGGGCGATCGTGATCGGGGCACTCGCCCGCTGCCCGCTGGCATAGCCGGCCACGTAGGACTTCAGGTCCGTGACGAGGTTGGCGTAGCTGACGTAGTGCGCGGTGGCGGTGAGCAGCACGCCCTTGCGGCTCTCGTCCTGCCCGCCGATGTCGAGCAGGATCAGGTAGCCGTGTCCGGAGGGGTTGGCCTTCGCGTCCGCCGAGCCCTCGGCCTTCATCGTCGCCAGGTCACTGCTCGTGGCGGCACTGAGATTGCGGATGTAGCGGCTCGTCGAGATGGGGGCCGGCGTGGTCTGGGCAGGCGGGGCGACCTGGGTGGTGGTGGGTGCCGCGGTCCCTGCCGCGGAGGTGCCGGCGACGTTGGTTGCGGTCACGGTCACCACGTACGTCGTCTTGGA
>JAOPUX010000029.1 GCA_025963285.1 Jatrophihabitans sp. | reverse complement strand
AGGCCGGCCCGAAGCATGCCGCCGCCGGCCCGGTGCCCGCCGGCGACCCGGTAACGCTGCGCGGTGCGGCTGCCCGCGTCGTCACGAACATGGAGCTCTCGCTCACCGTCCCCACG
The DNA here is from genome assembly GCA_025963285.1 of Jatrophihabitans sp. Lineage (GTDB taxonomy): Bacteria > Actinomycetota > Actinomycetes > Mycobacteriales > Jatrophihabitantaceae > JAOPUX01. Next base: position 9,559 of record JAOPUX010000029.1, on the reverse strand, counting down.
GCCACCAGCGTGCGGGCCGTCCCCGCGAAGCTCCTCGCCGACAACCGCGTCGTGATCAACAACCACCTGCGCCGCTCGCGCGGCGGGAAGATCAGCTTCACGCACGTCATCGGCTACGCGATCGTCCGGGCCCTCGCCGACTACCCGGAGATGAACAACGCCTACGCCGAGATCGACGGCAAGCCGACGGTCGTCACTCCCGAGCACATCAACCTCGGTATCGCGATCGACCTGGTGGGCAAGGAGGGCGCCCGCTCCCTCGTCGTCGCCTCGATCAAGGCCTGCGAGACGCTCGACTTCGCCGCCTTCTTGAACGCGTACGAGGACATCATCCGGCGTGCCCGAGCAGGCAAGCTGGGTGCCGACGACTTCGCGGGCACCACGATCAGCCTCACCAACCCGGGCGGCATCGGCACGAACCACTCGGTGCCGCGGCTCATGGCCGGTCAGGGCACGATCATCGGCGTCGGTGCAATGGAGTACCCCGCCGAGTTCAGTGGGATGAACGAGGAGCAGCTCGTCGAGCGCGCGGTCAGCAAGATCACCACGCTGACCTCCACCTACGACCACCGCATCATCCAGGGCGCGCAGTCCGGTGAGTTCCTCCGCCGCATCCACGAGCTGCTCCTCGCCGATGACTTCTACGACGAGATCTTCGCCGCGCTGAAGATCCCGTACGAGCCGGTGCGCTGGCGCATCGACCGGGACTTCCACCACGAGGGCCAGATCAGCAAGCAGGCCCACGTCATCGAGCTGATCAACGCCTACCGCACCCGCGGGCATCTGATGGCTGACACCGACCCGCTGGAGTACAAGGTCCGCAGCCACCCGGACCTGGACATCACCAGCTATGGCCTCACCCTCTGGGACCTCGACCGCGAGTTCCCGGTCGGCGGCTTCGCCGGCGAGAAGCTGATGAAGCTGCGCGACATCCTCGGCGTGCTGCGTGATGCCTATTGCCGCCGTGTCGGGGTGGAGTACCGGCACATCATCGACGTCGAGCAGCGGCGCTGGCTCGAGGCCCGCATCGAGGTCAAGCATGCCGCCCCGACCCGCGAGGAGCAGCTGCACATCCTCGGCCGGCTCAACGTCGCCGAGGCCTTCGAGACCTTCCTGCAGACGAAGTACGTGGGGCAGAAGCGCTTCGGCCTCGAGGGCGCCGAGACCGTCATCGCCCTGCTCGACGCCGTGCTGGCCGAGGCGGCCGACGAGGATCTCGAGGAGGTCGTGGTCGGCATGCCGCACCGCGGCCGCCTCAACGTCCTGGCCAACATCGTCGGCAAGCCCTACGGCAAGATCTTCAACGAGTTCGAGGGCAACATCGACCCGGGAACCGCGCAGGGCTCCGGTGACGTGAAGTACCACCTCGGCGCCGACGGCACCTTCCACGCGCCGAGCGGCAAGGAGATCGCTGTCTCCCTCACCGCGAACCCGTCGCACCTGGAGGCGGTCAACCCGGTGCTCGAGGGCATCGTCCGCGCCAAGCAGGACCAGCTCGACAAGGGCGAGGCCGGCTTCACGGTGCTCCCCGTGCTGATGCACGGCGACGCCGCCTTCGCCGGCCAGGGCGTGGTGGCCGAGACACTCAACCTGTCGCAGCTGCGTGGCTACCGCACCGGCGGCACGGTGCACGTCGTCGTCAACAACCAGGTCGGCTTCACTACCTCCCCGTCGGCCTCACGCTCGTCGCTCTACTGCACCGACATCGCCCGGATGATCAACGCGCCGATCTTCCACGTGAACGGTGACGACCCCGAGGCGTGCGTCCGCGTCGCCAAGCTCGCGGTGGAGTTCCGCCGCGAGTTCAAGAAGGACGTCGTCATCGACATGGTGTGCTACCGGCGCCGTGGCCACAACGAGGCCGACAACCCGTCGTTCACCCAGCCCATGATGTACGACATCATCGACGCCAAGCGCAGCGTCCGGAAGCTCTACACCGAGGCGCTCGTTGGCCGTGGCGACATCACCCTCGAAGACGCCGAGGCTGCGCTGAAGGACTTCCAGTCCCAGCTGGAGAAGGTCTTCGTCGAGACGCGCAACGCCTCCGGCAAGGCCGCCCCCGAGCCGGAGATCGAGCACGAGTCGCCGTCGCAGCAGGTCACCACCGCCACCAACGTCGACGTCATCAAGCGGATCGCCGACGCCTACGCCAACACCCCCGAGGGCTTCACCATCCACCCCCGGCTGAAGCCGCAGATCGACCGTCGCGTCGCGATGGCCAGCAGTGGAGCCGTCGACTGGGCCACCGCCGAGCTGTACGCCTTCGGCTCACTGGTGATGGAGGGCCGGGCCGTGCGCCTTGCCGGGCAGGACTCCCGGCGCGGCACCTTCACGCAGCGCCACGCCACGCTGATCGACCGCGTCAACGGCGAGGAGTACACGCCCCTGAAGTACCTCAGCGACAGCCAGGCCCCGTTCTGGGTCTACGACTCGCTGCTGTCGGAGTACGCCGCGATGGGCTTCGAGTACGGCTACTCGGTCGTGCGCGACGACGCCCTTGTCTGCTGGGAGGCACAGTTCGGCGACTTCGCCGACGGCGCCCAGACGATCATCGATGAGTTCATCTCCTCCGGCGAGGCGAAGTGGGGGCAGCGCTCGGCGGTCTCCCTGCTGCTGCCGCACGGCTACGAGGGGCAGGGGCCCGACCACTCCTCGGCCCGCCCCGAGCGGTTCCTGCAGATGGCCGCCGAGAACAACATGACCGTGGCCATGTGTTCCTCGCCGGCCAACTACTTCCACCTGCTGCGCCGCCAGGGGCTCTCCCCGGTACGGCGTCCGCTCATCGCCTTCACGCCGAAGTCCCTGCTGCGGCTGAAGGCCGCGGTCAGCGAGATCGACGACTTCACCAGCGGCACCTTCCAGCCGGTGCTGGCCGACGTCTCCGCCGCGGACCCGGACGGCGTGCGCCGCGTGCTGCTCTGCAGCGGCAAGGTCTACTACGACCTCGCCGCGGCCCGGACGGAGCAGAACCGTGGCGATGTCGCGATCCTGCGGGTCGAGCAGCTTTACCCGCTGCCCGTCGCCGAGCTCCAGGCCCAGCTCGCCAAGTACCCGAACGCGGAGATCATCTGGGTGCAGGAGGAGCCGGCCAACATGGGCGGCTGGCCGTTCATCGGCCTCAACCTGCCCGAGCACCTCGGCGGACGAACGCTGCAGCGCGTCACGCGGCGCGCCTCTGCCTCGCCTGCGGTGGGGTCCCACTCGGTGCACGAGGAGCAGCAGCGCGACATCGTCACCAGCGCGCTCGGCTGACCGGCCCGGATGTACTTCACCGATCGCGGCATCGAGGAGCTCGTCACCCGCCGGGGTGACGAGCTGGTGAGTGTCGAGTGGCTCGCCGAGCGGTTACAGGCCTTCGTCGACACCGCCCCGGAGTTCGAGACGGCCATCGAGCGCTTCGCTACGTGGCTGGCGCGAGCTGACGACGAGGACGACTGACCGGCTGCACCGCGAACAGCGGCAGGAAGACCTGCGTCAGCGGGCCGATCACCACGGCGAAGAGCACCGTGCCGATGCCCACGCTGCCACCGAGCAGCCAGCCGGTCAGCAGCACCGTCACCTCCAGGCCGGTGCGTACCAGCCGGATCGAGCGGCCGGTTCGGCGAGCCAGACCCGTCATCAGCCCGTCACGGGGTCCGGGGCCGAAGTTGGCGCCGATATACATGCCGGTGGCGATGCCGCAGAGCACGATGCCGCCGAGGAGGTAGGCGATCCGGCCGGCGAGCACCTGCAGGTGGGGCAGCCAGAGCAGCGACAGGTTCATCGAGACGCCGACGAGCACCACGTTGCTGACGGTGCCGAGGCCGGGCCGCTGGCGCAGCGGGATCCAGCCGAGCAGCACCACCGCCCCGACGATGATGACGATCGTCCCGATGCCCAGGTGGGCGCGCCGCGCGATGCCCTGGTGCAGCACGTCCCACGGATCGAGGCCGAGCCCTGCGCGGACCTGCAGCGCGCCCGCCAGCCCATAGAGCAGCAGGCCAATGTAGAGCTGCACGATCCGCCTCGGGAGCGTCTTCCAGTCCATGTGGACCATCATGCTGTCAAAGTCCACGGATTTACCCGGCCATTCGTCGAGAACTGGCTTCACAGTGGCTAGGCAGACAGGCCAATTACTGCCATCATGGCCGTATGGCCTCTGTCTCTCGTATCGGTGGGCACGCACTCGCGGCACTGCTGCCCGATCTGCATGCCCAGCGCGGACCCGTCTACGCGGCCCTCTGCGACGCGATCACCGCGCTCATCCTCGACGGGCGGATCGCCACCGAGACACGACTGCCCTCTGAACGCGAGCTGGCAGGCGCGCTGCTGATCAGCCGGGCCACCGTCACCGCGGCCTACGACGCCCTGCGCGCCACCGGCTTCCTGGCCAGCCGCACCGGCTCGGGCAGCTTCGCCACCGTGCCGGCCGGCTCGCGCCCGCGCAGCACCGTCGCCCGGTGGCAGGTCGGTGAGCAGGCCGATGACGTCATCGACCTGGCCCGTGCCGCCCTGCCGGCGCCCCCCGGAGTCCTGCAGGCCGCGGTGGTCGAGGCCGCAGCCGCGCTCCCCCTGTACGCCGAGACCGACGGCTACGACCCCGACGGCCTCCCGGTACTGCGCGAGGCCATCGCCGAGCGGTTCCGCAGCCGCGGCGTGCCCACCTCAGCCGAGCAGATCTTCGTCACCAACGGTGCGCTGCACGCTCTCGACCTGCTGCTGCGGCTGCTCATCGGCCCAGGCGACTGCATCCTCACCGACCTTCCGACCTATCCCGCGGCACTCGACGCAGCCCGCCGGATGGGCGCACGGACGGTCACCGTGCCACTGGCGGCCACCGGTAGCTGGGACGTCGCAGCGCTGCGCAGCACGCTGCGCCAGACGACGCCGCGGCTCGCCTTCCTCGTCCCCGACTTCCACAACCCCACCGGTGCGCTGATGGACGAGGCCGACCGGCGCGAGGTCTTCCGGGCCGCGCGCCAGACCAGCACCACCGTGATCGTCGACGAGTCCTTCGTCGAGCTCGGCTTCGTCGACGGCGCGCGCCCGAGTGCCGCGATCGATCCGAGCGTGGTGACGATCGGCTCGCTCTCGAAGCCGGTCTGGGGCGGACTGCGGATCGGCTGGGTTCGGGCCTCCAGCGAGCTCGTCCAGCGACTGGCCGTGCTCCGCTCCTCGGTCGACATGGGCGGCGCCGTTCTCGATCAGCTGGTCGCCGCGTCGATCATGCCCCAGCTCGATGCCCTGATGCCGGCACGGATCCTCGCGTTGCGCCGGCAGCGCGACGCCCTGATGAACGCACTGGCTCGCGAACTGCCGGAGTGGCGGGTCATCGAGCCGCTGGGCGGCCTCTCGCTCTGGGCCGAGCTCGACGCGCCGCTCTCCACCCGGCTCTCCCTGCTCGCAGCCCCCGCCGGCGTGGTGATCGTCCCCGGTTCGCGCTTCGGCGTCGACGGCACCCTCGAGCGGTTCCTGCGCATCCCGTTCGCCCTGCCGCCGGACCGGCTCACCGAGGCGGTCAGCCGGCTCGCCGCGGTCTGGAGCCAGCTCGACCGTTCGGGGGCACCGGCGCGCCAGCTCGTCGTGGCGTGAGTTCGGCTGAGCAGTCCGGGCCGCGGTGATCGGCATCGCGGTCGAGGGGCTGCGGACGGCGTGACGCGGTCGACTTCGGACTGCGCGCATCGAGCTATGAAGATCGCCGACCGAAGGCGGCGACGCGCCAGTGCTGGTTGGTCACGCCTGAGACGGTGAGGGTGGTGCCAAGGGTCGGCAGGTTCGCGCCTGCGGCGTAGCCGGTGCAGTCGACGTTGAACCCGCCGTGCCCCGGCACGCTGATCGAGATGGTGCCGCCGCCGATGCAGGCCGCGTACACCCGCCCGTAACCGGTCGAGGCGGCGATCGGCACCGTTGCGTCGCCGCTGCCGGTGAGACTGGCGCTCCCCTTACTGAGGAGGCTTCGCTCACCGCTAGGCGCGTCACCGAGCCGGGTGATGAACGCCGCCTTGAACGGGGCGACGTCGACGGAGGAGGGCTGGCCGGTCGGTGTGGTGAGGGTGATCGTCACCGATCCCTTCGCCTGCGCGGGGATTGCGGTGCAGGCGATGTGGTAATTGTGGCTGGGTCGGATCAGGAACGGCGATGGGCAGTCGATCGTGGCGTTCTCGGCGGTGAGGGTCAGCACGAGCGGCCCTGCGTCAGCCGTTTTGGCCGGCCCATAGGTGACAGAGGCGATGAACGGATAGGTCTCGCCCTCGATCAGCGTCGTGGCCGCCGGGAACTCGTTGGTGAACCGGACGCTGTCCGGGCCGGTCGTGACCGAGTGGACTGTCACGCCGGCCACTGCTGTCGCCTCCGGATATTGCCCGGGAATCTTGGCGGCGGGGTTGGCCTCGGTGGAATGCGGCGCTGCCGAGGTGGACTGCACCGGTCCGGCCGGTTGGCTGTTGTGCTGCGGGGACCGGGCCAGCGTGATCGCAAGGACGGCAACCGCGGCCACGACGGCCGCCGTGGCGAGCGCAGGCCACCAATGTCGATGCTGTGGTTTCAGGGTCGGTGCGGGTGGCACGGCCGAATGCTCGGAGAACATGCTCGTGGCCCGGAGCTGTAGCTCGCTGCGGATTCGTGTCTCCAGCAGGGTGCGGTCGGTGTCGATCATCGGGGCTCCTTCATCAACGCTTCGAGGGCGTCGAGCGCGCGGCTGGCGGTGCTCTTCGCGGTACTCTCGGATACGCCGAGCAGACGCGCGACGTCGGCGTGGGCCAGGTCGAGCCAGTAACGCAGCACCAGCACCTCGCGTTGGCGGCGCGGCAGGCTACGGACGGCAATGAGCAACTCTGAGTCCTCCGGAGCAGCTAGCACCTCGGCTGTAACCAGGGTCTGTGCAGTGCTGTCGCTAACCGAGACCAAGTGGCGGCGGGCCACTGCGCGCCGCCGCAGGACCGACCGCGCTCCGTTGATGACGCACGTGCGAAGGTAAGCCAGCTCAGCGTCGGGCGTGCGCACCGTGGTGCGGCGCCGCTGAAACGCCACGAAGGCGTCTTGGGCGACGTCCTCAGCGGTCGCAACGTCGTCGACGAGCAGTCCTGCCAGGCGAACCATGGCCAACCAGTTACGACGGAACAGCTGATCGAAGTCGTCAGAGACCGCGGTGATGGGCACGTCAGGGGCATCGCGCACCTTGGTACCTCGCTCACTCCGGCTCGTCGTCACATGAACAAGACGCCCGGCGCAGTCCAAAAGGTTGAACGCCGGGGGAAATAATCTTGGCCGAAACCTAGCTGTCCGCCCCCTGCGCAATCTCGACGATTGCCCCGGGCGCAGGTCGAGTCGGCCCCCGCAACGTTGCGCGGGTCCGTTGACGGGGAGCGGGTCTACTTCGTCGATCGACTCCGCCGTGATCCGTCGAGTGGGCTGCAGCCCGTCCGGCGCGTGGTGGCATCGGTGTCGGCGAGCAGGCGATGACGTGCCACCTCGCCGAGAGCGACTACGCCGACCCCGATCACGACTCCGGCTACCCCTGTGAGGCGAGAACCCTCGGACAGCCTCGGCACCAGCAGCATGATCGTGCCGACAAAGAGAATCGCGATGCCGATGAGGAGTGTGCTCGTAATCCTCCCGCCGACCAAGAAGCGACGATCAGGTGTAGACCGCGCTTGAGTTCGCCACGCAGCACTGCGTTCGCGCCGATCACTCCAGGCCGGAGCGCCGACCACCCCCAAGAGCGCTCCCGCAAAGGCAAGACCGGCAACGACGACAAGATGCGTAGCGAGACCTCCGTGAACCAGGGTAGATCGCGTCACGTCCGCGCCCTGAGTGCGGCAGATCCGTGCGTTCTTTGACAGGATCGTGTCGTGCAGGACGCCAAGTTAAGCGACGCACTCGTGACCTATGTCTGGGGAACGGGCGGGCGGTCCTGGCCCTCACGCGATCCCGAGGCTGTGCAGATTCGCTTCGCTGACGACGCACTGGACCTGGTCCCTCGAATTCTGGCGATCTTTGACCTAGTCGATGGTGCTCCGCCGTTCTGGCAGACCGAGGACCTGGCGACTGCTACCGATCGCATCGAGGGCCTCGTGCGCGACGAGCACCCCGAGTTGAGCGACGATGCGATACGAGCAATCGCGAATCAGTACAGCTTCACCTGGAAGCAAACGACCTCCCGCCTCGCTGAACTCCGCGCTGTCTGCGGCAGATCCGTGCGTTCCGGACCAGCGATGCAGCGCCTCGGTACGTTGACGACATGGTCAACGAACCCAACCCAGCCAGCTTGACCGTGGCTCAATTGCGCGCCGCTCTGGACCAAGCGCACCCCGACCAGGTCGTCCTGTTCGTGCTTGACCGCGACGACATAGACCAAGTCGGCTCGCCTGTGGGGCTGTCGAGCGTGGTCTTCAACATCGCGGTTCCGAGCGATCCCGCAGCACACCGCAACACGTTCACGTTGCGTCCGCTCTCGGGTCGGGAGTGACTAACGGCCACTCGCCCAGCCTGCTCTACGCGGCGGATCCGGTAGAGCCGCTTCGCGGCATGTGCGGATGTCAGTCGATCGACATGAGCGCGTTCAGAGTCAAGACCCCGATAGCTTCTGGATCCAGTGCCTTGGCTCGGCTTGCGCGCTCCAAGTCTTCGACCCAGGAGTCGGATCGGGCGGGCATAGGCACCAGCGGTGTAACAGTGACTAGGTCGTGCTGGAGTTGGACGCTTGCCTGGGCAGAACCTCGCTCGAAGGCTGCCCATGACTTCACCTTCGCGCGATCGAGAATGGCAGCGCTGCGGCGCTCTCGGTCGGCAGCCCACTCGTGCTGCGCCGGGTGCGGCACACATGGCCTGCGCGCGCCGGCGGTCGCCAAGATCGACCGTCCGAGCTCCGCAGGGCCAACGTCTAAGGGCAGGGCCACTGCTTCTGCGGAACTAGTGAGCCATATGCCAGCCGTGGTCTGGACGTTGCGGATCAAGTAGTAGCCGTCCGTGCGTCGGTAGACGCTCACGAACGGGCCGTCCTCGGCTGGCAATCTTCGCCGTCTACCGATCATCTGTGCAGTGTCGCCAGCGACGGCGGGGAGGGCAACCTCAGGCGACATCCGGACACCTCACCTCGGCAGATCGCGCGGCAGATCCGGTCGAGTAGGTGCCAGCGAGGGTCGGTCAATGCGAGACGAGGTTCGGATCGGTTTCCTGGACTCGACGCTTGCGCACCAGCGCTAGCCCGAGGCCCAAGAGAAGCCCAGCCATCGCGCCGGCGGTCAGATTGCGCAACCGAAGGGTTCCGTATGGCGCGTTCGGAACAGACACGTCCCTGACTAGGTGGGCAGCCTCGGTCGTCACGAAGTCAGGGCCCTCTGACGAGTAGCTGACCAGCTCGATCAATGCGTTGGTTACGGCTCGGGCGCTCTCTGCGGCTGCGTTCGCGCTGCGGCCAGTCGCTGCTATGGCTATTCCAGCATCGTGAGCGGTTACGGACACCGTGAACCGATGGGTCCGAAGGGTGGCTACGCCGGGCGCGTTGGGCTCCTCGGCTGCGAGTTCCTTGACGGCCTTCGGGCCCGACACCTCGAAGGCGAAGAGCGCGAGTACGAGGTGT
>JAOPUX010000262.1 GCA_025963285.1 Jatrophihabitans sp. | reverse complement strand
AATCTCGAAATTTTCCTTTCAAGGTAACGACCGCAAGAGGAAGCTCAAAGAACGGATGGCTCGGCAAAGTAACCTTGTTCGGATATTTACCGTTGACGAGCCCCGATCCGACCTGAAGATTCAATGCCGCTGCATCCACATTACCATCGAGCAGCAACCGTAACGTTTCATCATAATCGGCAGTGGTAACAAGTCTAATCTCTGGAGTGTTACTACTTATATGTCCTGCTAATGGGCCAGCGCTCGGCGTAGCAACGGTCTTTCCGATCAACGAGTCTTGAGCTGCTGCCGGTTTGATGGACACCAAGTTTGGGTGTTTCATGAAGCCGGAGGTAGGCCATGCAGAGACGAAGGTTTAGCCGAGAGTTCAAGGTCGAGGCGGTCAGGCTCGTGCGGGAGCGCGGGGTGTCGTTGGCGCAGGCCGGTCGCGACCTGGATGTCCACGAGAACGTGTTGCGCAAATGGGTGAAGGAGTTTGGCTCTGACCCGGGGCAAGCGTTCCCCGGCCATGGCCAGATGAAGCCGGAGCAGTTGGAGATCGAACGGCTGCGGCGCGAGGTCAACAAGCTCAAGGCAGAGCGGGACATCCTAAAAAAGGCCGCAGCCTTCTTCGCGAGGGAAGTGATATGAAGTTCATCTTCATCGCGAAGCACCGGACGATCTGTCCGGTGGCATGGCTATGCGAAGCGTTGGGCGTATCGCGGTCGGGCTTCCATGCGTGGCTTGGCCGGTCGCAAAGCGCGAGATCCCGAAGCGACGAAACCGTCGGCCGGCAGGTTAAGGCAAGCTTCCTGGCCAGCGACCGGACCTATGGTGCAAGGCGGGTGTGGCGCGATCTGCTGGCGGCTGGCGTCGACTGCGGTCTGCACCGGATCGAGCGGCTGATGCGGTTGCAGGCCTTGCGGGCGCGGCCGCGGCGCCGGCGGCTGCCCAAGGACAACGGCGATCGCCAGGTTACCAATGTGCCGCCGAACCTTCTCGACCGGCAGTTTACCGCTACGCAGCCGAACCAGAAGTGGATCGCCGACTTCACCTACATCTGGACGGCGGAGGGCTGGCTCTACGTCTCGGCGGTGATCGACTTGTTCTCGCGCCGGGTGATCGGCTGGTCGATGAGTGCCAGCATGACCGCGCAACTGGTTGCGGACGCCTTGCTGATGGCGGTGGGGCGACGCGGCCGGCCGGATGCATTGATGCATCACTCGGATCGCGGCAGCCAATACGCCAGCGACCAATTCCAGCGGCTGATGGCCGACAGCGGCATTGTCTGCAGCATGAGCCGATCCGGCAATGTCTGGGACAACGCGGCGATGGAGAGCTTCTTCTCGTCGCTGAAAACCGAACGCACCGCTGCCAAAATCTACCGCACCCGGAACGAGGCCAGGGCAGATGTGTTCGACTACATCGAGCGGTTCTATAACGCCATCCGACGTCATTCGACGATCGGATACCTCAGCCCGGTTGAGTTCGAGCGCAAGGTGGGTTTAGCTTAACATCGCGTCCACTGAACCGGCAGCAGCTCAAATGGCGATAGTTCGGGCGAGGGAGATTTCTTCGGGATCGGTAATCTTCTTCAGAGCTTGTTCGCTGCTACGGCTAACTTGCCCGGCATTGGACACAACCGCGGACCCAAGCTCGAAGACCCGCCAGAAATTCCAAAATCCAAGCCTCGCAGGCTTACGCCATTTCAGCGACAAGCCGCAAATTGGCTTTCAAGGGCGAGAACACCGCAGCATTTTGCAGCGACGATCGGATTCCTCGCGGCGATGTGGGCGGTCAGTTGGCTAAGAGAAAAAATAAGTGAGATCGTCACCGATCTGGACCCGCCCCGCACAATGGAAGAGTTGCTGGCGGCTGTTAACGTGCCACGAGCTGGAACGGAGCTTCATCACCATAAGATGGAGCAACATGTTTCCAAGCGGCGTAATATAGAGCAGAGCGAGATTGACGCTCCCGGAAATCGCGTTAGAATTCCTGTTCTAAAGCACCGCGAAATAACAGATTGGTACAGGCAGCCTAATCCCGAGTTTGGTAAGTTGACGCCCCGTCAGTATCTCGCGGACAAGCCGCCAGAAGTGCATGAGCGCATCGGCATCAAGGCCCTGATTCTTTTCAAAGTGTTGAAGCCATGAACGCTGCACCCCTATCGAGCCAGACAACGGCTGAGCTCGTGGAGAAATTTCGCGCATTGGGAGAGGCGAAGGGCGAAGCCACCTTGGAAGGGCGGATCGCGAGGTATAATCGCCTGTACTGGCAACTTGACGCCGTCGAGGAAGAGTTGAAAGGAAGAAACGGCGACCAACGTCGTGAACTGGCGCGGTTCTACACTCATCCCGCGCCGCAACTGCGTCTGGATGCAGCCTATGCAACACTAGCCATCTTTCCCGAACAGGCGCAGGCCGTGCTTCAGAGGATCGTCGATCGCGGTGAATTTCCTCAGGCCGCCAATGCACTACACACGCTGATGAATATCAAGGAAGGTACTCGCATCCCGGAATGAGCAGGACGCGAGTCACATCCCCCCACCCCACGCCCGCGCGGTCTCCACCACCCACGCCCGGTACAGCGTCAGCGCTGTGACACCGGTGAGGCCGCCGCAGCCGCCGGTCTTGTTCAGGGCTTTGACGCAATCAGGCTATTGAAGTTTGCGGGGAGACGCGGGGGTGACTTTCCCGTGTCCCGGACGCGATGCAGCACGCAGTGCTGCCTCGCAGATCCGGGACCCATCGCGCGGCGCACGAAACATGGGCCCCGGATCTGCGGTGCACTAGGCCACTGACATGGCGCATTGCGCCGCGTCCGGGGCACGAGCGGGAGCTAGATCTCGTTCGAGAGGTCGCGCCATTGTGGATTGAGTTTTTCGATTAGCGCGATCTTCCAGGCGCGACGCCAGCGTTTCAGGACGTAATCGCGCTCCCGGGCTTCGAGGATCGACACGAAGGTTTCGACATAGACCAGCAGGTGGACATCGTATTTCTGGGTGAAACCGGGCACCAGAGTGGCTTTATGCTCGGTGACCCGCCGCGGAAGATCATTGGTGACGCCGACGTACAGCGTGCCGTTGCGCTGGCTCGCGAGGATGTAGACGAAGAACAGCGGCTCCATGCCGACACCCTCGTACCTCGA
>JAOPUX010000244.1 GCA_025963285.1 Jatrophihabitans sp. | reverse complement strand
GTCGGTGGCTTCCACACCGAGTACTCGTCGTTCAAGTTCGCGATGTTCTTCCTCGCCGAGTACATCAACATGGTCACCGTCTCCGCCCTGGCCACCACGCTCTTCCTGGGCGGCTGGCGTGCGCCGTGGGGCGTTCACGCGATCTGGTCGGGCTGCAACTCGGGTTGGTACCCGATCATCTGGTTCGTCATCAAGATCGTCATCGGGATCTTCATCTTCGTCTGGCTGCGGGGCACCCTGCCTCGGCTGCGCTACGACCAGTTCATGGCGCTCGGCTGGAAGGTCCTCATCCCGATCAACCTGGTCTGGATCCTGGCCGTCACCTCGATCCACGTCCTGCGTGACCGTGGCTGGCCGAGCTGGAAGGCCACCGGCGTGCCGCTGTTCTTCGTGCTCATCCTCGCGGTGCTGCCGGCGCTGATGATCTACGACGGCATCTCCGCCCGGAAGGCCGCCGCGCGGCTCGACGAGGAGGAGGCCGAAGCCCTGCTGGAGCCGACCTTCCCGATCCCCCCGATGGACCTCGTGGTCCCGACGGGCCTGGCCCCGAAGCGGATCACCGCCACGATCGGCGGTCCCGCCGTAGAGCTCGACAAACCTGCCGACGGCGGAGAGGACGCCTGATGCCAGACGTCAACAACCAGCCTCCGGGCACCCTGGGCGGCTTCGCCCGGGGGTTCGGACTGACCTTCGGGACGATGTTCAAGCACGTCTACACCCAGCAGTACCCGTTCGTGACGATCCCGGTGGCCGCGCGCTACCACGGCCGGCATGTGCTGAACCGTCACCCGGACGGGCTGGAAAAGTGCGTGGGCTGCGAGCTCTGCGCCTGGGCCTGCCCCGCCGACGCGATCTACGTCGAGGGTGGCGACAACACCGACACCGAGCGCTACTCGCCCGGTGAGCGCTACGGCGCGGTGTACCAGATCAACTACCTGCGCTGCATCTTCTGCGGGCTCTGCATCGAGGCCTGCCCGACCCGTTCGCTGACGATGAGCAACGAGTACGAGCTCGCCCTCGACAACCGGCAGGAGCTGATCTACACCAAGGAGCAGCTCATGGCCCCGCTGCTGCCGGGCATGGAGGCCCCGCCGCACCCGATGCGCCTCGGCGAGGACGAGAAGGACTACTACACCGTCGCCTCGCAGGCTCCGCTGCAGCAGGGCGCACCGCAGAGCACCGCCAACGTGGCCGGCCGGCCGATCACCGGCACCGCGATCGAGGTTGGACGGCACCATGGCTGACCGCATTTCCCCCGATCGCGCAACACTCACCGCCCCGGTGGCGGCAGAAGTTGCACAATCGGAGGTTCCCGCATGAGCCAGCTATTGCTTGCCGCCGGTGAGCTGCACAACGGGCAGGTACCGCTGGGCGAGGCCGTCGCCTTCTGGATCCTCGGCCCGCTCTCGCTGGCCGGCGCGATGGGCACCGTGCTGCTGCGCAACGCGGTGCACTCGGCGCTCTCGCTCGCCGGCACGATGATGTGCCTCGGCATGTTCTACCTGATCGAGCAGGGCCCGTTCCTCGGCTTCGTGCAGATCATCGTCTACACCGGCGCGATCATGATCCTGTTCCTCTTCGTGCTGATGCTCGTCGGCCGTGACTCCTCGGACTCGCTGGTCGAGACGCTGCGGGGACAGCGGCTGGCAGCGGCGCTCTTCGGGATCGGCTTCGCGCTGCTCGTGGCGCTCTCGGTCGGGCGCGCCTTCAAGGGCAGCACCCCGGCGAACCTCAACGGGACGGCGCCGACCGCTGGCGACCCGAGCTCGTACGCGGGGGGCAAGGTGCTCAACTCCAACGGCAGCAACGTCAACTCGATCGCCGACCTGCTCTTCACCCGCTACCTCTTCGAGTTCGAGCTCACCTCGGCGCTGCTGATCGTGGCGGCCGTCGGTGCGATGATCCTCGCGCACGTTGAGCGCGAGGAGCCCAAGCTCACCCAGCGTGCCCTGGCCCGCGCCCGGATCCGCTCCGGCCGGCCGCAGCCGCTGCCCGGCCCCGGGGTGCTCTCGTCGCACAACGCCATCGGTACACCGGCGCTCCTGCCGGACGGCTCGATCTCGGAGGAGTCGGTCATGTCCGGCCTGCAGATCGGCTCGGAGTACGAGAACGTCCCGGCGCTTCCCGGCGTCATCTCCGAGGGGGAGGGCGAGCGATGACCCCGACGTACTACCTGGTGCTCTCGGCCGCGCTGTTCAGCATCGGCGCCGTGGGCGTGCTGGTGCGCAAGAACGCGATCGTGGTGTTCATGTGCATCGAGCTGATGCTCAACGCGGTGAACCTCTCCCTCGTCACGTTCTCCCGGATCAACGGCAGCCTCGACGGCCAGATCATGGCGTTCTTCGTCATGACGGTGGCCGCAGCCGAGGTCGTCATCGGCCTGGCGATCATCATGTCCATCTTCCGCACCCGGAGGTCCGCGTCGGTCGACGACGCGAACCTCCTGAAGTACTGAGAGGTCACGCGTGACGACGACCGCTCACGGCATCGAGTCGGCGGCCTGGCTGCTGATCGCCCTGCCGCTGATCTCGGGGGCAGTACTACTGCTCGCCGGTAAACGCGCCAACAAGTGGGGACACCTGCTCGGCGCCCTCGTGCCGATCGTGCTCTTCGTCTACGCGCTGATGCTCTTCTTCGCCGTGAAGCACGAGCACAACCGCGAGGTCAGCAGGCACCTGTTCAACTGGATCCACGTCGGCCGCTTCTCGATCGACGCCGGGCTGCTCCTCGACCCGCTCTCGCTGGTCTTCGTCCTGCTGATCACCGGCGTCGGCTCCCTGATCCACATCTACGCCGTGGGCTACATGAGCCACGACCCGGGGCGTCGCCGCTTCTTCGGCTACTTCAACATCTTCGTCGCCGCGATGCTGCTGCTGGTGCTCGCCGACAACTACCTCTCGCTCTACGTGGGCTGGGAGGGTGTGGGTGTCGCTTCGTACCTGCTCATCAGCTTCTACTACGACCGCAACTCGGCCGCGACCGCCGGCAATAAGGCCTTCTTCGCCAACCGCGTCGGTGATGTCGGCCTCTCCGTCGCGATCATGCTGATGTTCGCCTACCTCGGGAACACCTCGTTCCAGACGGTGCTGCACTCGCACCTGAGCAACGGCGTCGCCTCGGCCATCGCCTTCATGCTGCTGCTCGGCGCCTGCGGAAAGTCCGGCCAGTTCCCCCTGCAGACCTGGCTGCCCGACGCCATGGAGGGCCCGACCCCGGTCTCAGCGCTCATCCACGCCGCGACGATGGTCACCGCCGGCGTCTACCTGATCGCCCGCTCGGCGGCGATCTTCGACCAGTCGCAGTCGGCCCGCACGATGATCACGATCATCGGCGCGATCACGCTGCTCTACGGCTGCGTCTCCGCCTTCGGCCAGGACGACCTGAAGAAGGTGCTGGCCTACTCGACGGTGAGCCAGATCGGCTACATGTTCCTGGCTGTCGGCCTCGGCCCGGGCGTGTACGCGATCGGCATCATCCACCTGCTCGGCCACGGCTTCTTCAAGGCCGCGCTGTTCCTGAGCGCCGGCTCGGTCATGCACGCCATGAACGACCGGATCGACATGCGCCGCTTCGGTGGCCTGCGCACCGTCATGCCGATCACCTTCGCCGTCTTCGTCTGCGGGTACCTGGCGCTGATCGGCTTCCCGCTGGCCACCGGCTTCTGGACCAAGGACAAGATCATCGAGGCCGCCTTCGACAAGGGCGGCACCTCGGGCTGGATCCTCGGCATCGCCGCCCTCCTCGGCGCCGGTCTCACCGCGGCGTACATGACGCGCGCCCTGGTGATGACCTTCTTCGGCGAGAAGCGCTGGGAGGACGACGTCCACCCGCACGAGGCGCCGAAGTCGATGACGCTGCCGATGATCGTGCTCGGCGCGCTGTCACTCGTCGGCGGCTACCTGCTGATCTTCGGCGGGGGAGTGCAGCACTGGCTCACCCCGTCGGTGGGGCCGAGCGTCGAGGAGGGCGTGCACACCGTGAACCCGACGGTGCTCTCGATCCTGACCCTCGTCGTGATCGCCCTCGGCGCCTACGGCGCCTACGCCGCCTACGGTCGCAAGGCCGTCCCGGTGGAGAAGCCGGTGGCCGTCTCGCCGATCACCCGGGCGGCACGCAAGAACATCTACGCCGACGCCTTCAACGAGGCCGTGCTGATGAAGCCCGGCCAGTGGTTGTCCAGGGCGTTGGTCTACTTCGACAATCGAGGGGTCGACGGTGCCGTCACTGGCCTGGCAGCCGGCATGGGCGGCAGCTCGTCGCGCCTGCGCCGCATGCAGACCGGCTTCGTCCGTAGCTACGCACTGTCGATGCTCGGCGGCACCATCGCCGTCGTCGCAGTGCTCCTGGCGGTGAGGTTCCAGTGAGTGCTCTCGCCTTCACCTATACGCCAGTCGCCGCGGCCGCCACGCACGTGCCGCACAGCTATGCCCTCGTCGGGCTCGTGCTGCTGCCGCTCGTCGGCGCGATCATCGTCTTCTCGCTCAAGACCGAGCAGGCGAAGCTCGCCAAGCAGCTGTCGTTCCTGATCTCGTTGGCCGTGGTCGTCTACACCGCGATCATCGCGATCGACTTCAACACCGACAAGCACATCACCACGGCCAACCAGTTCCAGTTCGCCGGCAGCTGGGTGTGGATCCGCGACTTCGGCGTGCATATCGCCTTCGGCGTCGACGGCATCGCCCTGGTGCTCGTGCTCATGGCCGTGATCCTGGTGCCCTGCGTGATGCTGGCGTCCTGGAACTCGCTCGACAGCAAGTCCGGCGCGGAGGAGGTGGCCGCACCCGGCGCACCGCAGCGCAGCGTGAAGAACTTCTTCGGGCTGATGCTGCTCACCGAGTTCTTCATGATCGGTGTCTTCACCGCCACCGACGTCTTCCTCTTCTACGTCTTCTTCGAGGCGATGCTCGTCCCGATGTACTTCGTCATCGGCAGCTTCGGTGGCCCGCGCCGCCAGTACGCGGCGATGAAGTTCTTCCTGTACTCCCTCGTCGGCGGCCTGCTGATGCTCGCCTCGGTGATCGGCCTGTACGTCACCACCGGCTCGCGCAGCTTCGCGATCACCGACCTGATCGGCCACGTGCCGCAGGGCGCGACGCAGAAGTGGCTCTTCCTCGGCTTCTTCCTGGCGTTCGCGATCAAGGCTCCGCTGGTGCCCTTCCACACCTGGCTGCCCGATGCCGGTGCCGAGGCGCCTGCCGGCGGCGCGGCGCTCCTCGTCGGCGTCCTCGACAAGGTGGGCACCTTCGGCTTCCTGCGCTACTGCCTGCCGCTCTTCCCGCAGGCGTCGAAGTACTTCGCCCCGACGATCCTGATCCTGTCGGTGATCGGCATCCTCTATGCCGCGTTCCTGGCGATCGGCCAGCGCGACATGAAGCGGCTGGCCGCCTACACCTCGGTGGCCCACTTCGGCTTCATCGGCCTGGGGATCTTCGCCTTCACCACGCAGGGTGGCACGGGTGCGGTCTTCTACATGGTCAACCACGGCTTCAGCACGGGCGCGCTCTTCATCATGCTCGGTCTGCTGCTCTCGCGCGGCAAGAGTCGCAACATCGACGACTACGGCGGGGTGGCCAAGGCGGCGCCGATCATGGCCGGGCTCTTCCTGCTCACCGGCCTCTCCGCGCTGGCACTGCCCGGGATGAGCACGTTCGTCAGCGAGTTCCTGGTGCTGGTCGGTACCTTCACCCGGCACAAGGGGCTGGCGGTGCTGGCCACCACCGGCATCATCCTGGCCGCGATCTACGTCCTCTACCTGTACCAGCGGGTGTTCCAGGGCCCGGCACGGGAGAAGACCGCCGGTTTCCGTGACGTCAACGCCCGCGAGATCGCTGCCGTGGCCCCGCTGCTCGCGCTGATCCTGTTCCTCGGGATCTTCCCGAAGCCGGTGCTCGACATCATCAACCCGGCCGTCAAGCAGACCCTGCACGAAGTGCATCAGACCGATCCGGCGCCCAAACTCGGCCCGAACAGCGTCGTTGCCGGAGGGACCAAATGAGCCACGTGCTGTTCGCAGCCGCGACCGTGCCGACGATCAAGACCCCGTCGATCGCATATCACGCGATCGCGCCGATCCTGATCGTGCTCGGCGCAGCGCTGCTCGGCGTCCTCGTCGAGGCCGCCGTGCCGCGTCGTGAGCGCTTCAACGCCCAGATCGCCGTCACCGTGCTCGGCCTCATCGGTGCTCTCGTGGCTGTCGGCCTGCTGCACAACACGAGCCTGACCACGCCGTCCCCGGTGGGCTCCAGCGAGTCGTTCTACGGAGCGCTGTCGGTCGACCCGGCCGGGCTCTTCCTGCAGGGGACGGTCCTGGCGCTGGCCCTCATGGCGACGCTGCTCATCTCCGAACGCAGCATCGAGATCGGCAGCCCGATCGTGGCCTCGGCCGCCGTGGTGGTCGGCTCGCCCGACGACAAGCGGCTGGCCAACAGCGAGCGGGTCCAGACCGAGATCTTCCCGCTGCTGCTCTTCGCCGTCTCCGGCATGCTGATCTTCCCGATCGCGAACAACCTGCTGCTGATGTTCATCGCGCTCGAGGTGCTCTCCCTGCCGCTGTACCTGATGGCGGGTCTCTCACGCCGCCGCCGCCTGCTGTCGCAGGAGGCCTCGCTCAAGTACTTCCTCCTCGGCGCCTTCGCGTCGGCGTTCTTCCTCTACGGCCTCGCACTGCTCTACGGCTACGCCAACTCCGTCGACCTGCCGGCGATCTTCAACGCCCAGCGCACCTCCGGCAAGTCCGACGTGCTGCTCTACCTCGGTCTCGGGCTCGTCATCGTCGGCCTGCTCTTCAAGGCCAGCGTCGCGCCGTTCCACAGCTGGACGCCGGACGTGTATCAGGGCTCGCCGACCCCGGTGGCGGCATTCATGGCCTCGTGTACCAAGGTCGCCTCCTTCGGGGCCCTGCTGCGCGTGCTCGTCATCGGCTTCTCCGGCTCCACCTGGGACTGGCGGCCGATCATCTGGGGCGTCGCCATCGCCTCGATGGTCATCGGAGCCATCCTCGGTGTCACCCAGACCGACATCAAGCGGGTACTCGCCTACTCCTCGATCGCGCACGCCGGCTTCATCCTGGTCGGCCTGGTGGCGGTGACGTCGGACAAGGGCCAGAGCCTGGCCAGCGTCATGTTCTACGTGCTGAGCTACGGCTTCACCACCCTGGCGGCCTTCGGCCTGCTGATGCTGGTGCGTGACGCCGACGGTGAGGCCACCCACCTGTCCCAGTGGTCCGGGCTGGCTCGCAAGAGCCCGCTGGTTGCCTCGGTGATGACGATCCTGCTGCTCTCGATGGCCGGCATTCCGCTGACGTCGGGCTTCATCGGCAAGTTCTACGTCTTCCGTGCCGCGTGGCATACGGCGGGCCCGCTCGTGGTGATCGCGCTGCTCTGCTCGGCTGTGGCGGCGTTCTACTACCTGCGTATCGTCGTTCTCATGTTCTTCGCCGAGCCGCCGGAAAACGCGCCGACGATCGCCATCCCGGGCTGGTCGGCCAGCGTGGCCCTCACCACCGGCGTCGTCGTCACCGTCTTCCTGGGGCTGCTCCCGGAGCCGATCGTCGACCTCGCGGTGAAGGCCGCTCACCTGCGCGGGTGAGCCCGTCCCCGCTGGCCATCAGCTTCGCCGACGCCGAGCTCGAGGCGTCGGTACGCAGCGGACTCGACGCGGTCGAGTCGCTACTGCGTGAGGCGGTGCGCTCGGCCGATGCGTTCGTCGCCGAGGCGGCCCGCTACCTGGTGGACGCCGGCGGCAAGCGTTTCCGCCCCTTGGTGACGTTGTTGGCGGCTCACCTCGGTGACGCCACGCGCACCGAGCTGGTGCCAGCAGCGGTGGTCTGCGAGCTCACCCATCTGGCCACGCTCTACCACGACGACGTCATGGACGAGGCGGCCGTGCGGCGGGGCGCGGTGTCGGCCAACGCCCGCTGGGACAACACGGTGGCCATCCTCACCGGCGACTACCTCTTCTCCCGCGCCTCCGACCTGCTCGCGGACCTGGGGCCGCACGCCGTGCGGCTGCAGGCCCGCACCTTCGGCAGGCTCGTCACCGGCCAGATCCACGAGACGGTCGGCCCTGCCGAGGGCGTCGATCCGATCGAGCACCACCTGGCCGTGCTGGCCGACAAGACCGGCTCGCTGATCGCGACCTCGGCCGAGTTCGGCGGCTACTACTCCGGCCTCGACGAGGCCACCGTGGAGCGGCTGCGGATCTTCGGCGAGGAGATCGGCGTCGCCTTCCAGCTCAGCGACGACATCCTCGACAT
>JAOPUX010000234.1 GCA_025963285.1 Jatrophihabitans sp. | reverse complement strand
ATGGAGCTCTACGTCGAGCGCGGCTTCGAGCAGACGACCGTCGCCGACATCGCCGAGCGTGCCGGCGTTACCGCCCGGACCTTCTTCCGGCACTACGCCGACAAGCGCGAGGTGCTCTTCAGCGGCTCGATCGCCCTGCAGGAGGCGATGGTCGCAGCGCTCGACGCCGCCCCGGCAGAGGCGTCCGCCTTGGACGCCGTCGCAGCCGCCCTCGACATGGCCGCCGACCTGATCGGGACGAACCGCGCGCACTCGCAGCAGCGCTACTCGGTGATCATCGCCAACACCGAGCTGCAGGAGCGCGAGTTGAGCAAGATGGCGTCCCTGTCGGCGGCCCTCGCTGACGGGCTGCGCCGCCGCGGCGTGCCCGATCCTCAGGCCGGGCTCGCCGCCGAGGCAGGCATCGCCGTCTTCCGCGTCGGATTCGAGCAGTGGGCCACCACCGCCGACGACCGCACCCTCAACCAGATCCTGCGGGACTCACTCGCCCAGCTTCGCGCCCTGACCAGCTAGCCCGGCTCCGAGGAGACGCATGTGATCATCATCGCCGGCACCCTGCGCGTGGCCCCGGAGCAGCGCGATGCCTATCTCGCGGCGGCGTCGAACGCCACGGCGCTGGCACGCCAGACTCCCGGCTGCCTCGACTTCGCGCAGTCGCCCGACCCGCTCGAACCGGGACGGATCAACATCTACGAACGCTGGGAGTCCGACGCCGACCTCGAGGCGTTTCGCGCCCTGCCCGACGACGGCACGACCACGCCGCCCATCCTCGGCGCCGAGGTCAGCCGGTTCCGGATCTCGGCCGTCGAACCTGCCTGAGCCTCAGGCGACGTCGCCGGGGTAGAGCTCCAGCGGATCGCTGTTGAGATCTGGCCCTCCGTCGTAGCGGCAGCGCAGCGCGAGCTCGGCGACCGGCTCGACGTGACGCGTGCGGCGGCGCACCCCGGAGGAGACACCCTGCTTGGTGACGGCCTGCACGGGCTCGCCGCAGCCGATACAGGTCGTGGGACGTTCCGGCTTGGCCATGATGCAAGACAACCACGAACGGCGGCGACAACCCAGGTGTTGCTGCGTTGGGACTGATCCGGGACCCAGCGCGCGATCAGGCAGGCCAACGCCGATGGCGGGCGGCGAAGACCGACGACACCACCACCAGCGCCAGCCCGATCCCGCCGACGAGCTCGCCCAGCCGTCGGCGATGAGCCACCACATCCCCGGGCAGCCGCACACCGGCTAGACGCAGCTCGCCCAACGTCGGGTGGAGCGGCAGCGCGTAGGAGGTCTGGAAGCCGAGCTCCTTCGCGTAGTGCGGCAGCAGCGCCGAGCCGGAGACACCGTTGGCGTGCAGCGGCCAGAGCAGCACGGTGAGACCGACCGCCACGAGCACCACGCCCACCCCGATGATCACCCGGCTCACCCAGCGCATGAGGACGTTGTACCTGATCTCCGCCACGCGCGCTCAGTAGGGTCAGGACGTGCAAGCTGACGATCACGACGCCATCGCCGCGCTGATCCGGACCTTCTTCGCCGCGTTCACCTCGGGCCCCGGCTGCTCTGGGCGCATCGACGCCCTACGCCGGGTCCTCTTAGCCGAGGCCGTGATCGTCAGGACATGCGGCAGCGAGCCGGCCGTCTATGACGTCGAGGGGTTCCTCGCGCCACGCCAGGCGCTGCTCACCGACGGCACCCTCACCGAGTTCAGCGAATGGGAGCTCGACGGGCACACCGAGGTCTTCGGCGACATCGCGCACCACTTCGGCAGCTACGCCAAGGCAGGCGTGCAGGGCGGCGTGCCCTTCACCGGTCGGGGCATGAAGACGCTGCAGTTCGTCCGCACCGGCGCTGGCTGGCGGATCAGTGCCGCTGCCTGGGACGACGAGCGCCCCGGCCTCGAACTGGCTAGCGGCTGACCACGCTCTACCGGCTGACGGCGCTCTACCGGCTGACGGCGCTCTACCGGCTTACGGCGAAGGCCGAGAGCACGCCCTGCACCTGGTAGATGTCGACGGAGGAGTTGAACTCCTTCTCGATCGGATCCTTGACGCCTTCGATCCAGATCTGCATCGTTGCCTCGGCCATCAGGTGTCCCTCGGTCTGCACCGCGTAGCGCGAGATGCTGCGGTACGGGATCGACAGGTACTCGATCTTCTTGCCGGTGATCCCCTGTTTGTCGACCAGGATCATCCGGCCGTTGGTGAAGAGCATGGCGTCGCGAACCCAGTTGTAGGCGGCGTAGATCTGCTCACCCTGGCTGAGCAGCCGGCTGAACTCGGCCGTGGCCTCCTGCGGGCTCATCGGTCCGGCGTTGCCGGTGATGCCACTCATGATGCCCATCGAGAAACGTCCCCTCCGTCGATGGCGACCGTCGGGCCGCAACCCGCTCACCGTGCCACACCCAGGGGCCTCCCGTCACCGGGTTGCTTCGCCGGCGCCTGCAGCGCCGGCGCTACTCCGGCAGGCGACGGCGCCCGACGTACCACCCGGCGGCGGCCCCGGCCACCGCTCCGGCACCGACCAGCCCCACCCCGACGGCGGCCGGGCTCAGCGGCGGCTCGTCGTCAGGCGCCACCAGCGGCCGCGGCGTCACGACCGCCGCCGGCACCGGCGCGGCAGCGGGGACGTCGGCCTTCAGCACCGACGTCAGCGCCACGCAGTAGAGCAGGAACCGACTGACGAGCTGGATCCAGATCAGCACGGCCAGCAGGCTGGCGAAGGGCCCCGCGGTCGGGCTGCCCGCCGAGGCCGCGATCGTGTACGTCGCCGCGACCTTCAGGATCTCGAAGCCGACGGCCGCGAGCAGCGCGGCCTTGAGCCCGATCCGGGCATCGACCTCCTCCTGCGGCAGCCGCACGAGCATCCAGAAGAAGATGACCACATCGCCGACCACGGCCAGCAGCAGCCCGAGGATGCGCACGAGCACGCCGGCGCCGGGCAGGTGGTCGAGGCCCAGGCCGGAGAGGATCTGGTCGGTCAGCGCGGTCCCGAGCACGGTGAGCCCGACCGAGACGAGGATGCCCAGTCCGAGGCCGGCGAGGATCAGCAGGCTGGAGAGCCGCGCCTTCGCGAAGTTCCGCTTCGCCGGGGAGCGCCCCCACACACCGTCGATGGCGTTGCGCAGGTTGCCGACCCAGCTCAGCCCGGCGAGTAGCACGCCGACCAGCCCGATGATCCCGACCCCGGCGCGGGACTTGATCGCCGTATTGATCGACTTGTGCAGCTGGGTGCCGAAGCTGCCGGGCACCGACTTGGTGATGTGGTCGAAGAGGCTGGCCTGAGCCGCCGGATGGGCGTGCAGCACGAAGCCGGTGACGCCGACGGCCAGCAGCAGCAGCGGGAAGAGCGCCAGGAAGCTGAAGTAGGTGATCGCGGCGGCGTACTGGTTGCCATTGTTCTGGCCGAGCAGCTTCCACGCGTCGGCACCGTGCCGTACCGAGGGGCGCCGGGCACGCAGCGCCTGCCACCGCGCCGCGGCGGCGGCCTTGATCCGGGTCAGTGCGTTGGGGGGACGCTGCGCCGCTTCGGCTGCCATGGTCGCTCCCTAGTCGCTGAGCCGGTCCGCCCCGCCGAGCGTGAACTCGGTACGCCACTGCCAGCGACGGTCCTCACCGCGGGAGAAGAGGACCAGGTGGTCGACCGGGAAGCGGGCCACGAAGTCCGACAGGCCGGTGTAGGCCTCGTCGAGCGCCTCTTCACTGATCTCCTGGGCGACGGTGACGTGCGGGTGGTACGGGAAGTCCAGCGGTCGATCGAGCAGGCCGGTGCGGACCGAGGCCTCGAGCTCCTCACAATCACCGACACCTCGCGCCACCTGGACGAAGACGACGGGCGAGGTCGGTCGAAACGTTCCCGTCCCGGACAGATGCATAACGAACGGCGGGCGGCTCTCGGCGGCCCGGGTGAGATGCTCTTCGATCGCCGGCAGGTCGTCGAGGTCCACCGGCGTGGGCGGCAGCAGCGTGACGTGCGGCCAGACCAGCTCCGCGGCAGGGTCGCCCACGCGGCGCCGCCAGTTGGCAAGCACCGTCGCGTGCGGCTGCGGGACGGCGATGGCCACTCCGATCGTGAGCGAGGAGCTCATGCGCCGGCCGGGGGCAGGAAGCCGACGCGGTCGTAGACGGTGCGCAGGGTCTCGTCAGCCACCTCGTTGGCGCGCGCGGCGCCTGCGGCCAGGATGCGGTCGAGCTCGGCCGGGTCGGCGAGCAGCTCGCGGGTGCGGGCGGCAAACGGCTCGGCGAAGGCGACGACGGCGTCGGCCACCGCCACCTTCAGCGCACCGTAGCCCTGCCCCGCGAGGCCGGCCGTCACCTCGTCGATGCTCTGGCCGGTGAAGGCCGCGAGGATGCCCAGCAGGTTCGACACACCCGGTTTGGTGGCCGGGTCGAAGCGGATCTCGCCGCCGTCGTCGGTGACTGCGCGTCTGATCTTCTTCGCGATGGCCGAAGGGTCGTCTAGGAGGTTGATCGTGCCCGCGTCCCCGAGGGACTTGCTCATCTTCGAGGTCGGGTCCTGCAGGTCGAGCACCTTCGCCGTCTGCTTGGGGATGAACGGCTCGGGTACCACGAACGTCTCGCCGTAGCGGGAGTTGAAGCGCTGGGCGAGGTTGCGGGTGAGCTCGATGTGCTGGCGCTGGTCCTCGCCGACCGGCACCTGGCTGCCCTGGTAGAGCAGGATGTCCGCGGCCATGAGCACCGGATAGGTGAACAGCCCCACCGAGTAGTGCTCGTCGGAGTTACGCGCGGCCTTGTCCTTGAACTGCGTCATCCGGCTGGCCTCGCCGAAGCCCGCCAGGCACTCCAGCACCCAGGTCAGGCGGGGGTGGGCCGGCACGTGCGACTGCACGAAGAGCGTGCAGCGCTCGGTGTCGAGCCCGGCCGCCAGCAGCTGGGCCACTGACACCCGGGTCCGCTCGCGCAGCTCTGCCGGGGCGGGCGGGTCGACGGTGATCGCGTGCAGGTCGACGACGCAGTAGAAGGCGTCGAAGTCGTCCTGCAGCGCCACCCACTGCCGGACCGCACCCAGGTAGTTGCCGAGGTGGAACGAGCCCGAGGTGGGCTGGATTCCCGAGAGAACCCGGGGCAGGTCGTCAGTGTTCGGAGCCACGGGTACCGATTCTTTCGGGTGCGGTGGGCAGGTCCGGCGGCGGGGTCACCCGAATGCGTGCCGCCCGGCGGCCGTCGACCTCCAGCACGTCGAGCAGGAAGCCGTCGTGGCTCACCCGGTCGTGCTGACGCGGCAGTCGCCCCAGCTCGGCCATTACGAAACCGCCGAGCGTGGCATACGGCCCCTCCGGCAGCTCCAGGCCGGACACCTCAGCCACTTCATCGAGGTTCTCCTTGCCGTCGAGTTCGACGATGCCGCCGGAGAGGCGCTTGGGCTGGTCCTCGGCGGGCTCGCGGTCGTCGCGGATGTCGCCGATGACCTCCTCGACCAGGTCTTCGAGGGTGACGATGCCGTCGGTGCCGCCGTACTCGTCGGCCACGATCGCGATGTGGTGCCCCTCGCCGCGCATCTCCGTCAGCGCGGAGAGCACGTGCTTGGTGCCGGGCAGCTTCTTGATGTCGCGAGTGACGCTGCCGACCGTGCGATCCCGCCCGCCCTTCGGGTCACCGAAGAGCAGGTCGCGGACGTGGACGAAGCCGAGCACGTCGTCCTGGTCGCTGCCGACGACCGGATAGCGCTCGTGCGGCGTCTCGCCGGCCAGCTTCACGGCCTTGCTGATTGTCAGCGAGGCCTCCAGGAAGACGACGTCGGTGCGCGGCACCATCACCTCGCTGATCGAGCGCTCACCGGCGGCGAAGACGTCGTCGATCAGGCGGCGCTCGTCCGATGACAGCGATTCGTGGGCGGCGACGAGCCCCCGCAGCTCCTCCTGGCTGATCGGCTCGCGTCCGGCGTTCGGGTCGCCGCCCAGCAGCCGCACCACGCCGTTCGTCGAGCGGGAGAGTAGCCAGATCACCGGACGGAAGCCGGTGACGATGCGGTTGAGGGGGCCGGCGAAGAGCCCCGCCGTGGCCTCGGTGCGCTGCAGCGCCAGGCGCTTGGGCACCAGCTCGCCGATCACCAGCGTGACGAATGAGATCAGCAGAGTGACGCCGATGATGCCGACCGCGCCGGAGAGCCCCTCGCTCCAGCCCTGCCGGATGAGTGCCTTCTTCGCCGTGTCCGAGAGGGTGACGGCACCGAAGGCGCTAGAGAGCAGCGCGGTGGAGGTGACCCCGATCTGGACGGCCGCCAGGAAGCGGTTCGGGTCACTGACCAGCTTGGCCACGGCCTGGCCCCGGCGGCTCGTCTCGGCCATCGCCCGGATCTGCCCCTCACGCAGGGAGACGAGCGAGATCTCGGCGGCGACGAAGACGCCCTCGATGAGGATCAGCAGCAGAACGATGCCGATGTTGAGCAACGTCTGACCGGCCACAGGGGTGAGTCTACGAACATCGGCCCGCTCTGCGGACCAATTACGGCCGCGGCCGGGCGATGGTGACGGTGAGGCTAGGCGGTGGCGGCAGACGCGACGCGACGCGGACGGCGCGAACCGTTGGCCTCGACCAGCCCGAGCGGGGCCACGGCGGCCACCGGGGCACTGCCGCGCAGCAGTACCCGGGCGACGTGCTTGGGGGCGTCCCACATCGGCACGTGGCCCACGCCGCGCATGGTGATGTGTTCGGCCTGGGGCAGGATCTCGCGCGCGACGTCGGCCTGCCAGGGCGGCAGCACCAGGTCACGGCCGGCCCAGGCGATGGTGACCGGCACGTCGGCGGGGATCTCGTCGGTGAACGGCTCTGCGGCAGCGAGCAGCGTGCGCAGCGTCGGGATGGCCCGCTCGAAGGCGCGGAAGTCACCCAGGGCGAAGTCGGCGGGCACGCGGCTGGGGTGGGCCAGCAGTGCGCCGTACATGACGCGCCGCCCGGCGCTGGTGCGGGCAAGCACCTCAGCCCGCGGGCCGAGGCGCTCCACCAGCGCGGCCCCGGAGGTGAAGATCCGCTTGGTGTACGCGAAGGATGCCTCGCCGCGCCAGAACCCGGCCGGCGAGAGCGCGGTGACGCTGCGGGCGTCGCCGGTGGCTCCGGCCTTCAGCGCTACGAGACCACCGAGGCTGTTTCCGGCGATGTGCGGGCGCTCGAGGCCCTGCTCCTGCAGGAAGCGGCGGAACTCGGCCCGCAATGCCTCCTCGACGGGCTGGCCGGCGAGTTCAAGATCAGGTGACTGACCGTGACCCGGGAGGTCGACGAGGATGACTTCGCGTTCGGCTGCAAGCAGTTCGAGGACCGGGTACCAGGCCTGACGCCGATGGGTGACGCCGTGGACCAGCACCAGCGGTTCTCCGGAGCCGTGCCGTTCACAGGCGAGCATCGCGTGCCTTCCCAACAATCATGGTGCTGGTGGTGCGGCGGCGATCCTCGTCGCAACACTTAAGTTCACCGGACGATACATATCTGTAACGCGCTGTTCTAGTGACCCACGCCACACAAATCGACGGTGACAACTTGTTGCAGATACTTCTGCAAGCACTTGGCAAGCACGCATGAACGCGGTAGTGACCCAGATCTCACGAGAACTTTACACGTCGCCGAGGGCGCACTCCACCGGGCACCTGCTCAGCTCGCAGGCCCCGAGGTCGCAGAGGCGGCAGATCACCTCGGCCTCGATCCGATCGGTGGTCAGCGCACCCAGGACCTGGTCCAGGAGCGCTTCGAGGGCGGCTCGGTCGGCGGCCCGAAGCGGACGCAGCACCTCGTCGAGCACAGCTCGCCGACCCGAGAGCACCGCGTCCGCACGTGCCCGCCCTGCCCGGGTTAGCCGGACCTCGACCGAGCGGTGGTCCGCACCCTCCCGGCGCACCGCCAGGTTGGCCGCCACCAGCGCGTTCACGAGGCGGACGGTGGCCGGCTGGCTCAGGTTCAACTGCTGCCGGAGCCCCTCGATGCCGAGACCCTCCTGCTGGGCGAGGACCGCGAGCGCCGCGGGGGTCTGGCCGCCGCGCCGCGCCTCGGCCGTCGTGACGTCCCGTAGCCGGTCGCCGACGGCAAGGACCAGGGCACCCAGCAGATTGGACTGTCTCGCGGTCATCTGCCGATGATGCCTCTCGCCGGGCCGGCTGCGGACCTAGTGTGCAGGTATGACCGAAACGCGCACCCCGACCGCCGTCGATGCGATCGCCGACTCCTACCTCGACGCCTGGATCGAGCACGATCCCCTGATCGCCACCTATCTCGGCTTCCCCGGACACGACGCCGAGATGCCGGAGCTGAGCCCGGAGTGGCTGGCCGAGCGCTCGACCATCCGCCAGCGGGCCCTGCGCGAGCTCGCTGGCGCCGCCCCCGTCGATCGCAGTGACCGGATCACGGTGGCCGCCCTGCGCGAGGAGCTGGAGGCCGTCGAGGCGCTGCGCGCGGCGGGCACCGAGGAGTCGGACCTGAAGAACATCGCCTCCCCGCTGCAGTCGGTCCGCGACTGCTTCGATCTCACCCCCGTCGCCACCGAGTCCGACTGGGCCACGGTGGCCCGTCGGCTGGGCGAGGTGCCGAAGGCGATCGCCGGGTACACGGCCTCGCTGCGGTTGGCCGCCTCCCGCGGGGAGGTCCGGCCGGTCCGGCAGATCGAGGCGGGCATCGAGCAGTGCGGCGACAACGTCGGACCCTCCGGCTTCTTCGCCACCTTCGCTGCCGCCGCCGCGCCGACCGACGGCGGCACGCTCCCCGAATCGCTGCGGGCCGAGCTGGCCCGCGGTGCGGCCGCCGCGTCGGACGCCTACGCCGGGCTGGCCGAGTACCTGCGCGACGAGCTGCTACCCGCTGCCCCCGCCGAAGACGCGGTCGGGCGGGATCTCTACGCACTGCACTCGCGCACCTTCCTCGGCACGCAGATCGACCTGGAGGAGACCTACGCCTGGGGGCAGGATGAGCTGGCCCGGATCCGCGCCCGGATGGTCGAGACGGCCGGGCGGATCTCCCGCGGAGCCACCCCGGCCGAGGCCATGGCGCTGCTCAACGCCGACCCTGCCCGCACCCTGCACGGCACGGCGGCACTCAAGGAGTGGATGCAGGGCAAATCCGACGCCGCTATCGCGGCGCTGGCCGATACCCACTTCGACATCCCTGCCGAGATCCGCACGCTGGAGTGCCTGATCGCGCCGACCCAGCAGGGCGGGATCTACTACACCGGGCCGAGCGAGGACCTCGTCACCCGTCCTGGCCGCATGTGGTGGTCGGTGCCGAAGGGCGAGACCGAGTTCGCCACGTGGAGCGAGATCAGCACCGTCTATCACGAGGGCGTGCCGGGGCATCACCTGCAGATCGCCCAGACGGCTTACCGCAGAAACCTCCTCAACCGTTGGCGTCGGCTCGCCTCCTGGGTGAGCGGTCATGGCGAGGGGTGGGCGCTCTACGCCGAACGGCTGATGGAGGAACTCGGCTTCCTCGACGACCCGGGCGACCTCATGGGCATGCTGGACAGCCAGTCGTTCAGGGCCGCCCGCGTGGTGCTCGACATCGGGATCCACTGCCAGCTGCCCGCACCCGCCTCGGCCGGTGGCGGGGCCTGGACGTATGAGAAGGCGTGGGACTTCCTCGCCGCGAACGTCTCCTCCTCGGAGGGCACCCGGCGCTTCGAGCTCAACCGCTACCTCGGCTGGCCGGGGCAGGCACCGAGCTACAAGATCGGCGAGCGGCTCTGGCTGCAGGCCCGCGCCGAGCTGCAGGCCCGCGACGGAGACGCCTTCGACCTGAAGGCCTTCCACCGGCAGGCGCTGGACATCGGCTCCGTCGGCCTGGACGTCCTGCACGGAGCGGTACTGGGCGAGTTCGACTGAGCACCACCATCCGGATCTGCGCTCCCGATCGTGCGCCGCCGATCTGCGCTCCCGATCTTGCGCCCCCGATCTTGCGCCGAGTGGCTTGTTCGGACGCGAGTGGCTGGGCGACACGCCACCACTCGGCGCGTAACAAGCCACTCGGCGAGCGGAATGCTCTCGCGCTGAACGAGAACAGGTTCTAGTCTCGCGGCATGCCCCTGCTGACGCTCTTCGACGGTGACCGCTCCGGCACTGCCACCGCGGTGTTGACGTCCGACGGCCCGGCACTCGAGCCCGACGACGTGCTGGCGCTCACCGGCTGGGAGGTCAAGCCGTACGGGCTGTGCCGTGGCGACGTCTGCAACCCCGCGACCTTCCCCGACGGGCCGGTCACCCTCACCGCGCTGGCCGAGGCCCTGCACCGGCCGCTGGCCGTGGAGGTCGGCATCTCCACCGCAGCCGTGCTCGGTGAGGCCGGTGGCAGCACGGTGCATCTCGGCGAACTGGCCCCGGCGCTCGAACTCGCCGACGTCGACGGCACCCCGGTCCAGCTCACCGGCCGCGGGCGCAAGACCGCCGTGGTCGTGTGGTCGACGTGGTGCGGCTGCCGGTACGAGCTGCCCTCGTGGCAGCGGCTGGCCAACGAGCTCGCGCCCGACGGGCTGGACCTGGTGACCGTCGCCCTCGACGACGACCGCGATGCCGTCCGCAAGTGGAGCTCACGGGTGGACGGGCTGCCCGTCGCGATCGACCCCCACCACCGGGTCTCGGACCTCTTCGGCGTAGTGAACGTGCCAGCCACCGTCTGGCTCGACGAGGAGGGCCGGGTCGTGAAGCCGCCGACCATCGCCCCGGGCGACGACCAGTTCGCCGAGTACACCGAGGTCGAGTCGAGCGCCCACCACGACGCGCTGCGTAGCTGGGTGCACGGCGGGACGGTGCCCGTAGCCGAGGCGGCCGACGAGACCGAGGCGGTGCGGACGGCCCGTGCCGAGCGACGGCTGGCGGCGTGGCTGCACCGCGCGGGCGACACCGAGGCGGCCCAGCGGCACTTCGCCGCGGCAATCGAGCTGGCCCCGCTCGACTTCAGCATCCGCCGCTCGTCCATGCCGGCACGCGGTCAGGACCCGTTCGTCGGCGAGGAGTTCCTCGAGCTGTGGGAGCAGTGGAGCGCGGCAGGTCGCCCCGGATATCGGCCGACAGCAGCCCCCTGACGCCCCTAGGCTGCGGGCATGCTGATTCATCCGTGGGACGCCGGCTCCGGCGAGGACGAGTGGATGCATTTCGTCCGCGCGCAGGGCTTCGGACAGCTGATCGCGGCGGGGCGCGGGCGTGATCTGCCTGTCGTCGTCCCCACGCAGTTCGCCCTCGTCTCCCCCGGTGAGGTGGTGCTGCACCTGGCCCGTCCCAACCCGCTCTGGGCCGCGCTGGCGGAGAATTCGCGTGCGCTCCTGAGCGTGGCCGGCGACTGGGCCTACATCCCCGCGGCGTGGAAGGCGATCGGCGAGGAGGACCCGCGCCTCGGTGTGCCCACCACGTACTACGCCGCCGTCCAGCTGGTCGTCGAGGCCACCGTGGTCGACGATCTGGCCGGCAAGGCCGAGATCCTGCGAACCCAGCTCGGGGTCACCGAGCCCGGCAGCGACATCGCCGACCCGGCCTCTCAGGAGCGCGTGCTCAGCGGCATCCGCGGCCTGCGACTCGCCGTCACCGAGGTGCGGCCGAAGTTCAAGTACGGCGGCAATGTCGACGACGAGCACCGGGCAGCGGTGGCAGCGCACCTGGTGGCGCGCGGCGGCCCCGGCGACGCCGCCGCCCGGTCCCACCTCGAACGCCGCACGCCGCTGCCCTAACCGTCGCCCCTCCGCCCGCCGGGCGCGTCTCGCCCCTTACGCCGAGTGGCTTGTTCGGAGCCGAGTGGCTGGGCGACACGCCACCACTCGCGTCCGAACTAGCCACTCGGCGGGAAACGGCGGCGGAGGCGAGGTGATTATTGCGAGCGATCCCTCGCTAAGTTAGCGTGCGACGCATGACCTCCTTCGACCTCGTCATCGCCAACGGCCGCTGGTTCGACGGCACGGGGGCACCGTCGTCGATCAAGTACCTCGGCATCAGGGACCAGCGGGTGGTGGCCGTCAGCGACAAGCCTCTCGACGTCACCGGCTGTCCCGAGGTCATCGACGCGACGGGCAAGTGGGTCACGCCCGGCTTCGTCGACATCCACACCCACTACGACGCCGAGGTGCTCGTGGCGCCCGGCCTCACCGAGTCGGTGCGGCACGGCGTCACCACCGTGCTGATCGGCAACTGCTCGCTCTCCACCGTCTACTCCACGCCACTGGACGCAGCCGATCTGTTCAGCCGGGTCGAGGCGTTGCCGCGCCCGCAGGTGCTCGCGGCGCTGGATGAGGCGAAGACCTGGTCCGGTCCGGCCACGTACCTGCAGGAGCTGGAGAAGCTGCCGCTCGGTCCGAACATCGCCCCCATGCTCGGCCACTCGGACGTGCGCGCGCACGTGATGGGGTTGGGCCGCTCCACCGACGCCGAGGTGACGCCCACCCGCGGCGAGCTGCGGCAGATGCACGACATGCTCAGCGACGCCCTCGATGCCGGCTTCCTCGGCATGTCCACCATGACCAACCCGTGGGACAAGCTCGACGGCGACCGCTTCCGCTCGCGCCAGCTACCGTCGTCCTACGCTCGCTGGCGGGAGAACTGGTCCTTCAACAGGATCCTGCGCGAGCGCGGACGGGTGCTGCAGAGCATCCCGAACCTGAACACCAAGGTGAACGTGGGGCTGTTCCTCTCCGGCTCCACCGGCATCGGGCGCAAGCCACTGAAGACGTCGCTGCTCTCGGCGGCGGATCCGAAGTCGGACCCCTGGCTGTACCGGATCTTCGGCCCGCTCTCCCGCGCGGTGAACGGGCCCGGGCGCGGCAACTTCCGCTGGCAGCACCTGCCGGTGGCCTTCGAGGTCTACTCCGACGGCATCGACCTGGTGATCTTCGAGGAGTTCGGTGCCGGACGGGCAGCCCTGCACCTGCAGGACGAGCTGGCGCGCAACGAGCTGCTCGGCGACCCGGAGTACCGCCGGGCCTTCCGCGTCGACTACGAGAAGAAGTTCGCGCCGCGGGTGTGGCACCGGGACTTCTACGACGCCAGGATCGTCGAGTGCCCGGATGCGAGCGTGGTGGGCAAGACGATCGGTGCGGTGGCCGACGAGCGCGGGCTGCACGTCGTCGACACCTTCCTGGACCTCGTCGTCGAGCACGGCAAGGCGCTGCGGTGGTGCACGACGATCACGAACGCGCGCCCGGAGATCCTGGAGAAGCTGGCCCAGCAGCCGGGCATCCAGCTCGGCTTCTCCGACGCGGGCGCCCACCTGCGCAACATGGCCTTCTACAACTTCGGCATCCGGTTCCTGCGCCGGGTGCACGAACGCTCGCAGGCAGGTAAGCCGTTCCTGACGGCCGAGCGCGCAGTGCACATGCTCACCGGCGACCTCGGCGAGTTCTTCGGCATCGACGCGGGCCGGCTGCGCCTCGGCGACCGTGCCGACCTTGTCGTCATCGATCCGGCTGGCCTGGACGCCAGCACCGACGAGTACCACGAGGCGCCAATGGTCGAGTTCGGCGGGCTGCGGCGCATGGTCAACCGCAACGACGCGGCCGTCAGTGCCACGGTGATCGCGGGACGCACCGTCTTCCGCGCCGGTGAGTTCGTGCCCGGCTACGGCACTGAGTGGCGCACCGGCCGGGTACTGCGGGCCGGCGAGGTGGTCGGCACGGTGGACGCGCGCCTGTCCCGCTCCGCTGCTCCGGTGGCGTGAGCGCTCCGGCTCGTCGCGGCCCGGCTCGTCGCACGCAGGCCGAGCGGCGCGAGCAGACGATCGGGCGGATCGTCGACGCGACGATCGAGGCCCTCTGCGAACTCGGCTACACCCGCACCTCGGTCAGCGAGATCGGTCAGCGCGCAGGGGTGTCGCAGGGCGGCATCTTCCGTCACTTCGACACCCGCCTCGACATCGTGGTGGCCGCGGCCGCCGAGGTGGCCGCCCGGCAGCTGACCACCTTCGGCTCACTGCTCGCCGACACCGACGGCTCGCTAAGGACGATCCTCGAACTGACCCGTGCTGCCACCCGCGCCCCGATCAACGCGGCCTGGC
This sequence comes from Jatrophihabitans sp., assembly GCA_025963285.1. GTDB lineage: Bacteria > Actinomycetota > Actinomycetes > Mycobacteriales > Jatrophihabitantaceae > JAOPUX01. The sequence goes on along the minus strand of JAOPUX010000234.1, from coordinate 2,897 downwards.
ACGAGCTGCTCTCGGCCGCCCGCACCGACGCAGAACTCCGCGGCCGGATGGAGACCCTGATCACCGGCTACTACGCCCAGATCGTCGATCTCGCGCGAGCTCAGCCCGCCCTGGCCGCCGTCCCGACCGAGGTGCTCGAACCCCTCGTGCTGACGGTGATCCACGCCTTCGACGGCGAGGCCCTGGCCACGGTGGTGCACCCCCAGCCCGAGCTCGACGCCGTGACGCTCGACCTCCTCGAAGCCATGCTGACCGCTCTGCTCACAGAAAGCCCAGCTGCCAACTAGCGAAGCTGGGACCCACGCAGGTGGCACGCTCGGGGCAGGGGCGGATGCGTCGAGAGCGTGGATGGGCCTGTCCCCCCGAGCCAGGAACGAGCGAGGGGTGGATGCGACGACGCACCCACCCCTCGACCCGGGAAAACTAAGCCGACTGGCCCAGCTTCGCGAGCTCAGCCTCGACCCATGCCTCGTGCTCCTCCTCCTTCTGGCGAGCCTTCTTCGGGCTCCAGAAGCCGGTGAGCAGGAAGATCAGCGGGATGAAGACGACCTCGCCACCGACGGCGATCCAGAAGTAGTTACGCCACTGCTTCGGTGAATCGTGCGCGGCCTTCGCCACCTGAGTACCGGTCGAGCTACCAAGCACGGCAAGGTCTGCCTGCAGCTTGGTGTTGGTGGTGTCGGTGAGAGCGGCGAAGTTCTTGGCACCGATGGCCGCCGGACCGGTCTTGGTGAAGAATGTCGTCACCGCGGCTGGGATCGTTCCGACCGCCTTGAGCTGTGCCCCGGCCGCGACGACCTTCGCCGCGTCCGCTGCCGGCACCGATGCCGCCGACTTCAGCGCAGCCTCGGCCTTGGTGACGTCGACCCCGCTGGACTGCAGCAGGAGCAGCTGCGTCACCGGAATCGTCTTCAGCTCCTGCAGCCGGGCACCGGCATCTGCCTGGGTGATGCCCAGCTTGCTGACGATCTCACCGACCGCCTTCTGCAGGGCGGCGGTGTTGGTCGGATCGGTGAGCAGCGTGGTGATCGTCGCGGTGTCGACCGCCTGGGCTGCAGCGAGCGCCGGACCGTGCTCTGCGTTGAGCGTGGCGATCGTCGTGACGTCGGCGACCGACACACCAGTGATCTCGCTGACGGCCTTGATACCGGCAGCCTGGTCAGCCGGATTGGCCGTGAGGGCTGCCAGCGTCGCGGCGTCGACCTTGCTGACCGCGGCCAGCGTGGCGACCTCGTTGGCGGGGACGCCGGAGAGCTCGGTCAACGCCTTGACCTGCGCAGCGGCGTCGGTCGGGTTCGCCGTGAGCGCCGCCGCGGTGGCCGAGTCGATCTTGGCCGCCGTCGCCAGCTGGGCGCCGTACTGCGCACCGTACTTCGCGGCCGTGGGACCGACCGTCGGGTTCTTCTGGAGCGCGGCAACGAGGCCAGGCGCGCGCACGTTCGCGTCCGCCTGGGCAGCCGACACGGCCGGGCCCTTCTCCACCAGCGTGGAGACGGTGTTGACGACGTGAGGGACGATGAAGACCGACACCGCGATGACGAGCCGGATCACCAGCCCCCACACCGCGAGTCCGGTTGCCGTCAGCGCCGGGTTCCGCTTCTCGACGGTCTCGGTGAAGCTGGCCATCCAGGGTGCGTAGGCCACCCCGAGGAAGATCGCCAGCAGGCTGAGGATCAGGGCGAACGATCCGTAGGACGTACCTGGGTGGGTGGCCTTCATGGCGAAGATGATCGTCATGACGATCGCGCCGACGGCACCGACCACCATGAACGGCTTGCGCACGCGGATCTTGTCCGACAGGTAGCCGATGACGAGCAGCGCGCCGGCGTCGAAGGCCCAGATCCAGTTGCCGAGTGCGTTGGCCTTCGACTGGCTGAAGCCGAAGATCGTCTGGAAGTAGACGGGGAAGAAGCCGACCGCCACGTAGTAGATGATCAGGAAGACGCTGATGGCGAAGGCCGAGAGCACGATGTCGGGCTTGAGCATCTGCCGGAACGGCCGCTTCAGCGAGGCTTCGACATCGATGCCGGCCGCACGCGCCTCGATGAGGGCGCGGTCGCGGGCACTGACCATCAGCTGGTCGCGCATACCGGGCGTGAGCTCCTTGAGGAAGAGCAGCGAGAGCACCGCGACCACGAGGCCGACGATCCCGGAGGCGATGTACTGGTCGTGCCACGGGGTGCTCGTGCTCGTGTTGCTGATCTGGATGCTGACGACCAGCGAGCCGAGCACGGGGCCGAGCGTCCAGAAGCCCATGGCCGACGCGCGGCCGAGCTGCGGGCTGAAGTCACGGATGAGCGCCGGGGTGGCGACGAGGATGACGCCCTCGACGAGGCCGATGGCGGCGAAGACGATCGCGAAACCGACCTTGCTGTGCGCGAGCGGGATGCCGAGCAGGCAGAGCAGGGCGACGACGAAGAGGCCGCCGGTGATGATGTTGACGCGGCCGTACTTGTCAGCGATGCCGCTGACGAACGAGGCGACCGCACCGAGGATGTAGCCGGCCACCGCGATGTTCACGTAGTAGGTGAACGACATGTGGTAATCGGTGAGGATGCCGTTCTTACCGCCTGTCCCGGCGGCTACCGCTCCCGCTAGGTAGAACTGGTAGTACAGAACGATCGTGGCCAGCACGACGATCCCCAGGCACAGGTAGCGAGTGGCCCCGCTGGGGTAGGTCGCGAGTTCGGTCCGTCGCTTTGGTCGTGCTGGCGCCGATGGTGCTGTGGCAACCACGTGTCCCACCTCCGTGTAGACGGCACTGTGCCGCGCGTCACACGCTAACAGAGACTTGATCTAGGGCTCAACGGTCGCGAAATCTCAATCAGGACACATAAATAGTGGTTCGTTCGCTGCCCAGGAGGCAGCGAACGAACCACTCTTTGCTGGGGCTTGGG
>JAOPUX010000257.1 GCA_025963285.1 Jatrophihabitans sp. | reverse complement strand
GGATTGAATTACGAAACGCTGGATGCTCGGTTACGTTAGCGACAGCCTGACCGTTCAAATAGACTTCCCGGCCATCGTGCAACATCGCGATATGTTGGGTCCCGTTCTTGATCATGATGTTCTCCTGGGTCATACGACGTGTGTGTTCAGGCCGCAATGGGCTGAAAGCTGTGTAAAGCGTGATATTTACCGCCAAAGAAGATCAGCGGGCGGCCGTCTGCGCGCGCTTGGTATTGCGTAACACGGCCGATAAAAATGACGTGGTCACCGCCGTCGTGCTGGGCGTACGGTTCGCATTCGAACGTCACAAGCGCGTCGGGCAGCAGAACTGCCCTGCCGTCAGCGCCAATCTGGTCCATTCCGTCCCATTTGGCGGAATTTGCCTTGGCAAAACGATTCGATATCTCCTGCTGGCTTTCGTCGAGGACATTGACCGCGTAGGACTTCGCGGCGCACAAGTCTGGCAAGCTCAAGCTGCGGCGATCCACCGAAAACAGGATCAGGGCCGGATCCAGCGAAACCGAGTTGAATGACGCCACAGTGATACCAATTGGGGCCCCTTCGTCCCGCGGTGCAGTAATCACCGCGACGCCGGTCGCGAACATCCCAAGCGCCCCTCTATACCGACGCTGCGCGTCTTCGCGATTGCTTTGCAGTACCTCGGTGTTGTCCATCTCTCGCTCCTTTGTCACGATCAAATCGCCCGGCTCCGCCGGCAAGCTAATCAACTAATTTAGCTTTGTTACATAGCTATTATTAAAGGCTTAATCTAAAAGTGTTTCAAGATGTCGTAAACCCTGATTTTGCAACCTGTGCCTTAAACAACCCTACTGGAAGCAAGGGAGAAGCACTTCTGGACTGACAAGCAGCGCTAGACTCGCGGATTTGAAGCTGACCTCGCGCACGATCTGCATCGCACTGGAGTATGTTCAATGGAAAACCAATACAAAGATTCGACCCGGCCGATCTACATGGACTACAGCGCAACGACACCCGTCGATCCGCGTGTGGTCGAAAAAATGGTGCCTTTTCTGTACGAGAACTTCGGCAATGCCGCTTCCCGTAGTCACAGCTACGGATGGCACGCGGAACAAGCTGTCGAGGCTGCGCGCACGGAGGTCGCTGCGCTTCTGCACGCGGACTCGCGCGAGATTGTTTGGACTTCGGGCGCCACAGAGGGAAACAACCTGGCCATCAAAGGCGCGGCGCGCTTCTACAAAGGCAAGGGGGAGCACCTCATCACGGTTAGAACGGAGCATAAAGCCGTGCTTGACACATGCAGAGATCTCGAGCGTGAAGGGTTCGAAGTCACCTATCTTGATGTTCAGGAGAACGGACTGCTCGACCTCGATGCGCTACGTGACGCACTGCGCCCGGACACGATTCTTGTCTCTGTAATGATGGTCAACAACGAGATTGGTGTGATTCAACCCATCGCGAAAATTGGCGCGATGTGCCGCGAGCGAGGCATTATTTTTCATTGCGACGCGGTACAGGCCGCGGGAAAGGTGCCCATCGACGTCAATGAACTTAATGTGGATTTGATGACGGTTACCGCGCACAAGGTATATGGACCCAAGGGGATCGGCGCCTTGTACGTGAGGCGCAAGCCCCGCGTGCGCATCGAGGCCCAGATTCACGGCGGTGGCCACGAACGTGGCATGCGCTCAGGCACCCTGCCGACCCATCAGATTGTGGGAATGGGCGAAGCGTTTCGAATCGCCAAACTCGAGCTGGCATCCGAGAGCATGCGGGTAGGCGCGCTGCGCGACCGTTTGCTGGCGGGGCTCAAGCAGATCGAGGAAACTTATGTCAATGGAGACATGACGCATCGCATTGCGCACAACCTGAACGTCAGCTTTAATTTCGTGGAAGGCGAGTCACTGATCATGGGCATAAAAGGCGTCGCCGTTTCGTCAGGATCCGCCTGCACCTCGTCCTCTCTCGAGCCATCGTTCGTACTTCGCGCATTGGGCCGAAACGACGAACTAGCTCATAGCTCGATTCGTTTCACACTAGGACGATTTACGACCGAGATGGATGTAGACGCGGTGATCCTCCAACTGCACACTACGGTGGCGAAGCTGCGTTCGCTTAGCCCGCTTTGGGACATGTACAAGGATGGCGTGGATCCGAGCACGATCGAGTGGGCAGCGCATTAAGCCAATGCCGGCCCAATTCTGTCCCGGGCCAGAGGTGAGCACGACCACAGTGCCGTGTGACCTTCGTTCGGCACAATACAGTCTTCAACAGAACATACATCCTTGGAAGTGTGTCTCGTCTGTGATCGAGGAAGCGTGGTCATTACTGTTCCAATACGCCGGGCCTATCCGACTTTGAGGTGCTCGCAATTCTTTGAATTCCAGACGACGCACAGCGTAATCCCGCTCCCGCGTTTCTCATTCGAGTGCGCACCGATCCGTAGGTCTCCCGCTCCTGCACCGGTTGGGCGGAAGCGAATTTAGATGCGCAAGTCAAACGGTTGTAATATCGTTGCCGCTCTATCAAACGCTTACTTGAGCCATTCCACGGAATCCTCGACAACCGTCTTCGACTGGGCGGTCCGCTCGTGCACATGCGAAGTCTCCGTGCGATCAATCAGCATACTTAATAATGCCAGGCCGACTATGGTGCCCCGCGAATCCATCATGCGTTTGCACTTGTCAATCAATCGGAAGTCAAGGTCGGCAATGACCTCTCCCTCGCCGGAACGCAGCGGCTCGCCCAGCAACTCACGTTCGGGCGAGACAATCGCCGTAAAGCAACCGCTCGAGATCGGGCCGATTGGGCATCCCCTATCCTTCATGATCATGGCTTGCTGTTCCGCATCCAGCCATTAGGTGGCATTGATCATGAACGCACCGGACTCCAGTGCGTGCTGACGGATGTTGACCTGGATTTGCTCGGAGAAAGCGTCGCCCGAAAACGAACCGGGATACATTGCCGAGTGAATTTGCTCTCCATCGGCCATCAGCGCGTAACGCGCGCGTGGATTGTAATGCTCCCAGCAAGCCAGTTGACCGATTCGCCCGACCGCGCTGTCGACCGCCCTGAGACCCGACCCTTCGACTTGGCCCCAGGACCATTTGTCCATGGTAAGTCGGGGAATTTTTTTCGACGCCGCTGAATCAAGGTGCTGTCCGCGATCAACAATAACTGGGTGTTATAGATCGTACCGCCGTCGCGCTCGTTCACGCCGATAGACACAACCGTGGCCGCCTCTTTTGCCGCGTTACCAATGGCCAACGTGGTGGCCGTCGGGACCGTTACCGACTGCTCAAGCAAAGAATCTGTCGGCGCCCATCGCGTAAGGCGACGGGACAATCGAGAAGTACGGTTAGTACGGCACCACGGTTTCCGGGAAGGTAGCGAACTGCACACCCTGGCGACCCAATTCGAGATTCTTTTTGGCGACTTTTCCGGCCGTACCTTCCCGACTGTAAAGAACCGGACTAATTTGTACTGCGGCAGCTTTAACGATAGTCATGACACGTCCTATTGAGGATAGTGAATTTAGCAGCGCAAAATGTGTTGAAGGTACAAGCAACGTCCATTTGTACCTATGGGGCAGTTGCGCAAGGACAAATCCGGCAACAAGGAAAGCGGCGCTCATCCAATTAAGGGTGTATTTTCCCGCAAACGTTGGTCCGCTCCCTCAGCACCGCTGAGTTGGCCACGGATGGAGTGGCGCGATCGTGGCGGAGACGTTATCGGCTTTTAATCCTAGTTCAATCAGACCGCGTTATGCTTCTCAGCCCATCTGTCGTAGCGGGCCGGCACATAACGCTTCAGCTTCTCGATCATCTCCGCTGGCTCCGCCGACACCTGCAGCATGCCGAGATACGCGCGCTGCATGAACCCTTCCTCGACGGTGTGCTGCAGCATTGCGAGCAGCGGATCGTAGTACCCGACGACATCGAGTAGCGCGACCGGCTTCTGGTGATAACCAAGCAGCGCCCATGTAAAGACCTCGAAAAGCTCCTCGAACGTGCCGATTCCGCCGGGCATCGCGACAAACGCATCCGACAGTTCGGCCATCTTCTTCTTGCGCTCGTGCATGTCAGGCACGATGTGCAACTCGGTAAGATTGGTATGGCCGACTTCCTTGCTAAGCAGTAGTTCAGGAATCACGCCGACGGCGCGGCCGCCCCTCGCGAGCACCTCGTCGGCGATGAGACCCATCAGGCCAACGCGGCCGCCGCCATAAACCAGTGACATGTCCGCTTCGACCAGCGCACGGCCGAACGCTTTTGCGGCGTCGGCATAGACGGGGCGGGTTCCGAGCGCGGAGCCGCAATACACACAGATTGTCTTGATCATTGGGAATCCTCCGGCGTTACGATTTTCGGCGCGGCGTCTTTGCGCGGCGTCAGGAAAGGTGCCGCGAGCGGCCGCTCACTACACTCCAGTGGAGGGGTCAATACAGTTCAAGCGCTAAGCCCAACTATTTGTATGGCTACTACCCAAGCTACACAGCACTTGAATCAGCAGCCCGACTCATCGCCATCGAGGTCAACAAATACCTCAAAGAAGCCCATGGCATGAGCGAGCATTCCTTCTAAAATCGAAGCGCTGCCATAGTGCCTTGTGCAAACCCGTATCGAACACGAACTATCTACAGCTGTTCCCTACGCCGCATATACACGAGAGACAGAAAGCAATTC
>JAOPUX010000226.1 GCA_025963285.1 Jatrophihabitans sp. | reverse complement strand
GGACACGGCGGCAGGATGGACGTGATCGGCCAGCTCGCGGCGGAACTCACTCATCTCACCCGTCATCATCACGTCCAGCAGCCTGTCGTGAGCTCGTGCAAGTTCGTCGAGGTCCCCGAACGAGCGGTGATCGGCTGCGAGGAAGAGCCGCAGCGTCGACTCCCAGCCGTTCCATAGGCCCTGCAGAATCCCGTGTTCTGAGCACTCGTAGAAGAGCCTATGGAACAGCAGATGCGCGTCAATACTGGCTGGAATGTCAGCCTTGCCAGTAGCCCGCCGGAGGTTCCGTGCGGCCTCGGCGAGCCGCGCCCGGTCCGGACCTCGGAGCCGCTCGGCTGCCAACTCGGCCGCAAAGGGCTCGACCAACGCCCGGACTGAGGCGATCTCCGAGATCGTCTTAGGACTGACCTCGGCGACGAAGGCCCCGCGGAACGGCACCTTGACGACGAGGCCCTCCTCTTCCAGCCGCGACAGGGCCTCACGCAACGGAGCGCGGCTGATACCCAGGTCGGCAGCGATGTGCGCCTCGCCGAGTTGGGTTCCGGCAGCAAGGGTGCCGTTGAGGATCGCAGCGCGCAGGATGTCGTAGACCGTCTCCGGGGTCGTGCGTTGGTTCAGTGGCCCGAACCTCGTGTCCATCACTTCGTCCTCGTCTGGTCGGCTGCCGACACGCTACCAACGCCGCAGCCTGCCGCCTGTGCGTTCGCCGCTGCAGGTTCTGTAGCCGCCCGGTTGCCAAGCCGACTTCGACAATCGTAGATTGTCAACAAAACCGGTCGATCGGAGGAGGGTGTACATGGGTCCAGTCCTGCGCACCTCCGCCGGCAACTCGGTCCTAGTGTTGAGCGCGGGCGATGTCGAGTCCGCCCTGCCTCGGTTGGTGGCCATCGAGTCCCAACGCGCCGCGTACCGGTCCGTCTCGAGCGGCGCAGCGGTACTCCACACTGCGGCGTATGGAACGGCCGGCCCCGCGGGGTCTCTGGTGTTCGCCCTGACGGGCATGATCGCCGGGTCGACCGGATTGGCCGGCAAGGTGGGAATTCAGCTACCCGACAATCCCTCCCACGGGCTGCCGAGCATCCATGCCGTGGTGGTCATCTTCGATCCCGACACCGGGGCTCCCCTCGCCTTCTTGAACGGCAACGCGCTCACTACGCTGCGCACCTCGGCTGGACTCGCGGTAGCTGCCGACGCGCTCTCACCCAGCTCAGCGCGCACCCTGGGCGTCCTGGGATCCGGACCGCAAGCTGTCGCATCCGTCCGCATGATCGCCGAGGTGCGAAGCTTGGATCGGGTTCTGCTGTGGAGCCCCTCCCCTGCCCGCCGTAACGACGCGGTTGCGACCTTGGCCCCTGACTACGACTTCCCGGTGATGGCCGTGGATTCGCCGCGGAAGGCAGTAACGGGGAGCGAGGTCGTCACTGCGTGTACCCGGAGCAGCGAGCCCGTGGTCCTGGGCGACTGGTTGAGCCCTGGTCAGACTGTGCTCACCATCGGCTCCTACGCGCCAGATCGACGAGAGATCGACCTGGCCGCGACCAATCGGGCCAGGACCTTTGTCGATCTGTTCTCCACCAGCCGGCAGCTCTGTGGGCCGATCCTGGAGGCCATCGCGGCAGGGACCCTCGCCGACTCCGACATCGTCGAGATCGGCGCAGTCCTCGCCGATCCACGGCTGGGCCGCAGCACGCCGGAGCAGATCATCGTCTTCCACAGCCTCGGCTTCGGGGCTCAGGATGCAACCGCGGGCTGGGCAGCCTATCAGCGAGCGCTTCAGCTCAGCCTCGGCCAGCGAGCTGTCCTTTAGATGACCACAAGCCTCGCCCGTGTCCTAGAACGACACGGCAGTCCCCACTCGAATAGCCGACCCAAGGAGATGAACCATGCGTGACTTCGTTGTTGACGTTCTGAAGCAGATGGAAGCCGGCTGGTCACACCCCGATGCCGCCGCGCAAGTCTCGGGGCTCTACAGCGAGACCGCGGTGCTCAGGGACATGACGATCGACGACCCGCTGGAGGGCAGGGCCGCCATCGCCGAGGGCGTGGCTGCCACCCTCGCCGCAATCAGCGACTTCGGCTACGTCACAACGCTGGTATCCGACGACGGGGAGACCGCCGTGGTGGAGTGGGTGACGACCGGCCGGCACACTGGGGCGTTCGCCGACGAGACCCCCACCGGAAACGCCATCGACTTCCGCGGGGTAAACCTGCTCACCTTCGACGCAGCGGGCCTGATCCTTGAGGAGCGCTGCTACTGGGACTCGGCTTCCCTCGCCCGCCAGATCGCGTCGCCCTCCTAAGGCGACGATCGATCAGATCCAGGTGTCAGTGAGCCGGTAGCCGGTCGGGAACGGATCGGTTGGATCCAGGCCGACCTGGGAGACCTGGGTAATCCACGCCTGGCCGGCGATGCTCGGAACGATCGCGTTCTCCCCGCCAACCGTGGTCGTCGACTCGATCGCAGCGGCGAACTCGGTTCGCAGGATGGAGCGGTGGACGAATCTCTCCCCCACTCCGATCTCCCCCCGCGCGTACAGCACCGCTAGTCGCGCCGACGTGCCGGTTCCGCACGGACAGCGATCGATGCGACCGGGGGACACCACCACGGAGTTGGATGCCGTCAGGACCCCACCCTCCCGGACCGGCGGAAGCGTGAACTCGGTCTGCGTGATCCCGGCGTACTCGGGATGCTCCGGATGGACGGCCGGAAGCTGGGCGGCTGCCGCCACCTTGATCCGCTCGCCGACCAAGCTGAGCTCACGGGCTTCAGCCGGCACCAGCTGGAACCCCAGCGCAGCCGCGTCCACCAGTACGTAGGCCATGCCGCCCCACGCGACGTCGACCGAGACGCTCCCCAGCCCAGGCACCTCGACCGAGGCATCGAGGTGGTAGACGAATGCTGGCTGGTTGATCAGCCGCACGCTGGTGACCTTGCCGTCGCGGCATGCGCAATCGACCATGATCAGTCCAGCGGGCGACTCCAGCACGAAGGTCGTGCTCGGCTCCACCATCGGCACCAGGCCCGTCTCCAGCAGCACGGTCGCGACGCACATGGTGTTGCCGCCAGACATGGCCGGGTACTCCGTCGACTCCATAATGACGAAGCCCATGACCGCGTCGGGATGCTTGGATGGGTAGAGGACGGTGACGCTGCGGATGACGGCTCCGCGTGGCTCATGGAGCAAGAGCTGCCGAAGCCAATCCTCATGCTCGGCGAGATAACGGCTCTTGGCCAGCATGGTGTCGCCGGGAACGTCAGGTGCCCCGCTCATCACCACATCCCCGACCTCGCCAGCAACGTGGCAGCCGACAACGGTGAGCGCCCGCTCCCAACGCCGCGCTGGACCATCGACGGTGAAGCCGGTGGCCGTCGTTCTGGGTGCGGTCATGATGCTGTACTGAGCCGCGCCGAGCC
>JAOPUX010000225.1 GCA_025963285.1 Jatrophihabitans sp. | reverse complement strand
CGAGCATCGCCATCGCGAGGTTGGCCAGCCGACCCTCGGTGTAACGCATCGCCGCGGCCGGGTCGTTGCCCGGGGAGCCGAAGTTTCCCTGAGGGTCGATCATCGGGTACCGCAGCGACCACGGCTGGGCCATGCGCACCAGGGCGTCGTAGACCGACGAGTCGCCGTGCGGGTGGTAGTTACCCATCACGTCGCCGACGATGCGGCCGCACTTCACGTAGTTGCGGTCGGGCCGGAAGCCCGAGTCGTACATCCCGTAGAGGATCTTGCGGTGCACCGGCTTGAGACCGTCGCGTACATCCGGCAGCGCGCGTCCCACGATCACAGACATCGAGTAGTCGATGTAGCTGCGCTGCATCTCCGTCTGGATGTCGACCGGCTCGATCCGGTCAAAAGTCCCGTCAGTCGTATCAGTCATTTACCAAGATCTCCCTGTCGAGACGTGCCGCTCGTTCAAGTCCAAAGAAAGGCGCGGCGACAAACGAGCTCGGCCACCGCGGGACGAGCGTTGGGTGGCGGCGCCGGAGCGTGGATGGGTCTGGCGGGAGCCCGAGGAACGAGGGCGGATGGTTGCGCAGGCGCCGCCATCCAACCCTCGTCCCCAAACGAGACCCTCGGACTCAGATGTCAAGGAAGCGCACATCCCGAGCGTTACGGATGATGAACGAGCGACGTGCCTCGACGTCCTCACCCATGAGCACACTGAACAGCTCATCGGCGGTGGCCGCGTCGTCGAGCGTGACGAGCCGCAGGATCCGGCGAGCCGGATCCATGGTGGTCTCCCAGAGCTCCTTGGCGTTCATCTCGCCGAGGCCCTTGTAGCGCTGCAGTGCCTCTTCCTTCGGGAGGCGCCGGCCCGCCTCGGTGCCGACCTTGATCAGCCCGTCGCGCTCCTTGTCGGAGTAGGCGTAGCCGGGGTCGCCCTTGCTCCACTTGATCTTGTAGAGCGGCGGCGCGGCGAGGTAGACGTGGCCGGCCTCGATCAGCGGGCGCATGAAGCGGAACAGCAGCGTGAGCAGCAGCGTGGTGATGTGCTGGCCGTCGACGTCGGCGTCGGCCATCAGCACGATCTTGTGATAGCGCAGCTTGCTCAGGTCGAACTCGTCGTGGATGCCGGTGCCGAGTGCGGTGATCAGCGACTGCACCTCGGTGTTCTTCAGGACGCGGTCGATGCGCGACTTCTCGACGTTGATGATCTTGCCGCGGATCGGCAGGATCGCCTGGAACATCGAGTCGCGGCACGACTTCGCCGAGCCACCGGCCGAGTCACCCTCCACGATGTAGAGCTCGCTCTTCTCCGGCTCGGTGGAGCGGCAGTCGGCGAGCTTGCCCGGCATGCCGAAGGTGTCCAGGGCGCTCTTGCGGGCGAGCTTGCGCGCCTGCTGCGCCGCCTTGCGGGCGCGGGCCGCCTGGGTCATCTTCGTGACGATGTTCTTCGCCTCGACGGGGTTGCGCCCGAACCAGTCCTCGAGCCACTGGTTGCACACCGACTGGACGAAGGTCTTGGCGATCGAGTTGCCGAGCTTCGTCTTGGTCTGCCCCTCGAACTGCGGCTCGCCCAGCTTGATCGAGATGATCGCCGCCAGGCCCTCGCGGATGTCGTCGCCGGTGAGGCGGTCTTCCTTCGTGTCCTTGATGTGCTTCTTCTCGATCGCCCACTTGTTCACGGCATTGGTGAGCGCGGTGCGGAACCCCTCTTCGTGGGTGCCGCCCTCGATCGTGGCGATCGTGTTGGCGAAGGTGTGCACGCTCTCCGAGTAGGACTTGTTCCACTGCATCGCGATGTCGACGGAGAGCTGGTTGTCCTTGTCCTCGCCGGAGAAGGCGATGACGTCCTTGTGGATCGGCTCCTTGTCGCTGGTCCGGTTGATGTGCCGGACGAAGTCGGCGATGCCCTCGGCGTAGCAGTAGGTGACCTCGCGGGCCGCCTTCGGGGCGTGCGCGTCGAGCGCGTCGTCCTCCTCCACGATTTCGGCGATGCGCTCGTCGCGGAGCACGATCGTCAGGCCCTTGTTGAGGAAGGCCGTCTCCTGGAGCCTGCGGCGGATGGTCTCGTAGTCGAACTTCACCGTCTCGAAGATCGTGTCGTCGGGCCAGAAGATGACCGTGGTGCCGGTCTTCTTGGTGGGCGCACCCCTGTGCAGCGGCTCGGCCGGCTTCTGGTTCACGTACGGCTGGCTCCACTCGAAGCCGTCACGCTGGATCTCGACCTCGAGCCGGGTGCTCAGCGCGTTGACGACCGAGATGCCGACGCCGTGCAGACCACCGGAGACGGCGTAGGAGTCACTGTCGAACTTTCCACCGGCGTGCAGCACGGTGAGGATGACCTCGACGGCCGGGCGCTTCTGAGTCGGGTGCATGTCGACGGGCATGCCACGGCCGTTGTCGACCACGCGCACCCCACCGTCGGCCAGGAGCGTGACCTCGATGCGGTCGGCGTGGCCGGCCAGGGACTCGTCGACGGAGTTGTCGACTACCTCCCACACCAGGTGATGCAGGCCGCGCTCGGCCGTGGACCCGATGTACATCCCCGGGCGCTTGCGCACCGCCTCCAAGCCCTCGAGTACCTGGATCGAACTACCCGAGTACTCCTTCTTGCTGGCGGCTGCCATCGCACGACCTCTCTCGCCAGCGAGCTGGCATTCGGACACGGCGCGCATTTCACGCACGCCGGACACCAACGCGGGGCGGGCGAGGCCTTCTGTGACGCGTGTGACGTGAAGGCGACGCCAACCCCGGTTACTACCACCGAGTCTAGCCCCTCACGGTGACAGAAGTGGCTCTAAACGCGGCTGACACGGCCGCAGACGTCCAATTCGTGCTGTGCCCGGGGTGCCCCCCGTGCTCCAGGGCTCTCCGTCACTCTCGGGCCAGTGAGACGGTGAGCCAGCGAGCGGGTCAGCCGTAGGTGTCCCGCGGGCCACGCTGACCGCGGACGGTGAACTTGCCATGCTTCCAACTCGGGCCGGTGGGGCCGGTGATGACGATCCGGGTGACCACCGTCGGCCCCAGTTCGGCCACCACCCTGGCCAGCAGCGTGCCGCCGAGCATCCGCAGCTGGGTGGCCCAGGCCGTCGACTCGGCGGAGATCTTCAGCTCGCCTTCGTGCAGCGTGGTCGGAGCGCAGTGCGCCGCCACCTCGCTGCCGACGATCGCCTCCCAGTCGGTGAAGACGCGGGCCTGCGCGATCGGCCGCTCCCAGCCCCGGTCGGCCAGGTACCCGGTGAGCACCTCACCGACCATCCGCGGATCGGTCTCGTCAGGGTGCGCGCCGGAGTAGCCACCCCGGCCGGTGCCCTGATCCGGCTTGGCCCTGCGGCGCCTGGTGCGCGCGCCCTCACGACCTCGAGTGAGGGCACGTGCGCCCGCTAAGGCTGATTTGATGGCGTCTGCGTCGTCGTCACCAGCCCCTCTGTCCACAGTTGGATCAGGTTTTCCACCGCTACCTGTGGACGACGCTGTGACCGGCGTCTCCTCGTCGTCAGCGGACACGGCGCACCGCTCCGTCGTGGACGTCGAAGCGAGCACCGGCCAGCGCCTCGGGAACGTCGGTGATCACGGCCGCGGTGACGATGGCCTGCTCGGCCTTCGCGGCCACGAGCGCGAGCTGCTCACGGCGCGAGGCATCGAGCTCGGCGAAGACGTCGTCGAGGACGAGGACCGGATCGGCGCCGGCCGGATAGTCGCTGCGGAGCAGCTCGTAGCTGCCGAGCCGCAGGGCGAGCGCCACCGACCAGCCCTCACCGTGGCTCGCATAGCCCCGCACCGGCAGGTCACCGAGCGCCAGGTCGATGTCGTCGCGGTGCGGGCCGACCAGATTCACGCCACGCTCCAACTCCGACGCGCGCACTCGGGCCAGCTCGGAGAGCAGCGCCGCTTCGATGAGGCCCGCGTCGGGGATGGTGCCGCTCGTCAGCTCGGGTAGTGCCTCGGTGAGGGTCGACGAGTAGGTCATCCGCAGTTCGGTGCTCGCGGGAGCTACCTGCGCGTAGGCGGCCACCGAGTGTGGACGCAGGGCGGCGATCGCCTCGAGCCGGGCGGCCAGCAGCTGCGAGCCCTGCGCCGCGAGGTGGCCGTCCCAGACATCGAGGGTGCGCAGGTCCGAACCGCCACCGGAGCGGCGGGCCGCACCCGAGGACTTCAGCAGCGCAGCCCGCTGCTTGAGCACCCGGTCGTAGTCGGCGCGCACACCGGCCATCCGCGGTGAGCGCGCCACCACCAGATCGTCGAGGAAGCGCCGGCGCTCACTCGGGTCACCGCGGACGATGGCCAGGTCCTCGGGCGCGAAGAGCACCCAGCGCAGAGCACCCAGCACGTCTCGGGGCTTGGTCACCGGCGAGCCGTTGAGCCGGGCCTTGTTGGCGCGGCCGGCCGTGATCTCCAGCTCGACGCGCAGCTCCCGGCCGTCGGCCACCACTGCACCTCGCACCACCGCCCGCTCGGCACCGGCCCGGATCAGTGGCGCATCGTTGGGCACGCGGTGGCTGCCGAGGGTGGCGATGTAACCGAGCGCCTCGATCAGGTTCGTCTTGCCCTGGCCATTGGAGCCGACGAGCACCGACGGGCCCGGATCGAAGTCGAGATCCGCGCTCGTCCAGCTACGGAAGTCGCTGACCGAGAGGTGCCGGACGTACATGGGCGCCGATCAGCCCGGCAGACGGACAGGCATCATGACGTAGGTGTACTCGGTGCCCTCGCTGGCCTCGGGGCGCAGCACCACCGGCTTGTTGGGCGAGGTGAAGAGCAGCCGCGCCGTGGCCGAGCTGAGGGCACCAAGGCCGTCGAGCAGGAACTGCGGGTTGAAGGCCGTGGTGATCGAGTCACCGTCGTAGGCCACCTCGAGCTGCTCCTCGGCACGCCCCTCGTCCTCACCGCCCGCAGACAGCCCCAGGCCACCGTCGCCGAACTCCAGGCGCACCGGGGTGTTGCGGTCGGCGACCAGGGCGACGCGCTTCACCGCCTCGACCAGCGGCGAGACCGTGATCTCGGCTGAGGAGGACCACTCGTTCGGAAGCAGTGATCGGTAAGCCGGGAACGTCGCGTCGAGCAGCCGGGTGGTGGCCCGGCTGGCGCGGCCGTTCGTAGTGCCCGTGAAGCCGATGATCCCCTCACCCGAGCCGCCGGAGGAGAGCGAGATCGTCATCGTGTCGCTGTGCGAGAGGCTCTTGGCCGCGTCGGCGAGGGTGCGGGCCGGAACCAGCACCTGCACCGGTTCGGCCGACGGGTTCTCTGGCGTCCACTCCAGCTCCCGGACGGCGAGGCGGTAGCGGTCGGTGGCCGCGAGCGTCATCCGCGAGCCGTCGATCTCCAGGCGCACCCCGGTGAGCATCGGCAGCGTGTCGTCGCGGCCGGCGGCGATGGCCACTTGGCTCACCGCGGTCGCGAACTCTGCGCCGGCGACGGTGCCTGCGGTCGTTGGCATGACGGGCAGCTTCGGGTAGTCCTCGACGGGCATGGTGGGCAGGGTGAACCGGGCCGAGCCGCACGAGATCGTCAACCGGGCCCCGTCGACTGC
>JAOPUX010000217.1 GCA_025963285.1 Jatrophihabitans sp. | reverse complement strand
CGGTCCAACCCGGCGACCTACACCGGCGTCTTCGACCACGTCCGCAAGCTGTTCGCCTCGACCACCGAGGCCAAGATGCGCGGCTACCTGCAGGGTCGCTTCTCGTTCAACGTCAAGGGCGGGCGATGCGAGGCCTGCGCCGGCGACGGCACGATCAAGATCGAGATGAACTTCCTGCCCGACGTCTACGTGCCGTGCGAGGTCTGTCACGGCGCCCGCTACAACCGCGAGACGCTCGAGGTCCACTTCAAGGGCAAGTCCATCTCGGAGATCCTCGACATGCCGATCGAGCAGGCGGCCGAGTTCTTCGAGGCGGTCCCGGCGATCCGCCGCCACCTGCAGACGCTCGTCGAGGTGGGCCTGGGCTACGTCCGGCTGGGGCAGCCGGCGCCGACCCTCTCGGGGGGCGAGGCCCAGCGGGTGAAGCTGGCCGCCGAGCTGCAGAAGCGTCAGACCGGTCGCACGATCTACGTCCTCGACGAGCCCACGACCGGCCTGCACTTCGAGGACATCAGCAAGCTGCTCGGCGTGCTCGGGCGCCTGGTCGACCAGGGCAACTCGGTGGTCGTGATCGAGCACAACCTCGACGTGATCAAGACGGCCGACTGGGTCATCGACATGGGTCCCGAGGGTGGGTCCGGCGGCGGCATGGTGCTGGCTGAGGGCACCCCGGAAGAGGTGGCACTCGTCGAGGGCTCACACACCGGCGGGTTCCTGGCGCCGCTGCTCGGCATCGACCCGTCCGCCCCGAGGCGGGCCGCCCGCAAGGCGCCGGTCAAGGCAGCAGCGAAGGCTTCGGTGAAGCCCGCCGCGGCAAAGGCCCCGGCCAAGCGAGCCCCGGCCAAACGCGCCGCCGCGCGCGCCTGACCAGCGCTGCGCTGCGGGATTCGGGTGCAGATCGGGTGGCTATAACCACCCGATCCGCACTCAAACTGGCTGCGTCGGAGCCCCGTCTAGAAACCTGACACGGTTGTGTGAGATTGTGAACCATGGCAGATCTGAACACCTTCATCGCAGGGCTCCCGAAGGCGGAGCTTCACGTCCATCACGTCGGCTCGGCGTCGCCGCAGACCGTCGCCCAGCTCGCCGCGCGTCACGCCGGCAGCACGCAGGTTCCGGCCGACCCGGAGCTACTCGCCGAGTACTTCACCTTCACCGACTTCCGGCATTTCATCGACGTCTACCTGAGCGTGGTCGACCTGATCCGGGACGCTGAGGACATCTGGACGCTCACCTACGACATCGCCGGTGATCTGGCCCGGCAGAACGTGCGTTACGCGGAGCTGACGCTCACCCCGTACTCCTCCATCGTCCGCGGCATTCCGGCGGAGGCGTTCTGCGAGGCCGTCGAGGACGCCCGCCGGCGCGCCGCCGCGGACCTCGGCGTGCAGCTGGCCTGGTGCTTCGACATCCCCGGCGAAGCGGGGATCCCCGCCGCCGACGTCACGCTCGAGACCGCGCTCAAGATCCGGCCCGACGGGTTGGTCAGCTTCGGGCTGGGCGGCCCGGAGATCGGCGTGCCGCGGCCGCAGTTCGCCGAGCACTTCGACGCCGCTCGCGCGGCCGGACTACGCAGCGTGCCGCACGCCGGTGAGTCCACCGGCCCGGAGACGATCTGGGACGCACTCGACCATCTCGGAGCCGAGCGCATCGGGCATGGCATCGCCGCCGCCCAGGACGAGCGGCTGATGGCCCGGCTGCGCGAAGAGGGCATCGTGCTCGAGGTCTGCCCCACCTCCAACGTCTGCACCCGCTCGGTGCCATCGCTGGCCGAGCACCCGCTGCCGATCCTGGTGGCCAACGGGGTGCCCGTCACGATCAACTCCGACGATCCGCCGATGTTCTCCACCACGCTCAACAACGAGTACGCGGTGGCGGCCGACCTGCTGGGCCTCGACGAGTCGGGCCTGGCGGAGCTGTCGAAGGCGGCCGTGCGGGCCAGCTTCCTCGACGAGCCGGCCAAGCGGGTGCTGGTAGACGAGATCGACACCTACCTGGCCAGCCGCTGACCCGTCGCCCGGAGCGGATCTGCCGCAGGGCTGTACTGCAGATCCGCGCCGACTGAGTCAGGATGGTCGACGTGGAGCTGCACAAGTACTACGTGGTGATGCTGCGACGTCCGGCCGAGGCCCCCGACTTCTCTGCCGCGGAGCTCGACGAGCTTCAGGCCGCCCATCTGGCCTACCTCAGCGGCCTGCGCGAGCAGGGGATCGTGGCGATGAACGGCCCGCTGCTCGACGCACCCGACCCGTCGCTGCGCGGGCTCAGCTTCTATGCCACGGCCACCGCGGAGGAGGCACGAGAGTTCGCCGCCGCCGACCCGATGGTGCGGGCCGGCCGGCTGAGCTTCGACGTCGTCACCTTCGCCACCCCGCCCGGGGCGCTCGTCCGGCCAGGACACCCGCTCTAGCAACCCGATTGTGCAACTTCCGCCGCCCCGAGGGCGGCAGAAGTTGCACAATCGGACAGGCCTGTCACACCGGCTGACTACCCTGGGTGATGTGCCCGACCCGTCCACCTACCGCCCGGCCACCGGCACGATTCCCACGGCGCCAGGCGTCTACAAGTTCCGCGATCCGCACGGGCAGGTCATCTACGTTGGCAAGGCCAAGAGCCTCCGGCAGCGGCTGAACTCCTACTTCGCCGACGTGGCCGCGCTGCACCCGCGCACCGCCCAGATGGTCACCACGGCGGCCAGCGTCGAGTGGACGGTGGTCGGCACCGAGGTCGAGGCGCTGCAGCTCGAATACACGTGGATCAAGGAGTTCGACCCGCGCTTCAACGTCCGCTACCGCGACGACAAGTCCTACCCTTGGATGGCCGTCACCCTGTACGAGGAGTTCCCGCGTCTGCAGGTGATGCGCGGGGCCAAGCGCAAGGGGGTGCGGTACTTCGGCCCGTACTCGCACGCCTGGGCCATCCGCGAGACGCTCGACCTGCTGCTGCGCGTCTTCCCCGCACGCACCTGCTCGGCTGGGGTCTTCAAGCGTGCCGGACAGATCGGCCGCCCGTGCCTGCTCGGCTACATCGGCAAGTGCAGCGCACCGTGCGTCGGGCGCGTCACGGCCGACGAGCACCGCGCGATCGTCGACGACTTCTGCGACTTCATGGCGGGCAGGACCGATGCGCTGATCAAGCGGCTCGAGCGGCGGATGGGCGAGGCAAGCGAGGAGCTGGAGTTCGAGCGCGCGGCCCGGCTGCGCGACGACCTCGAAGCGCTTCGCCGGGCGATGGAGAAGCAGGCGGTGGTGCTGGGTGACGGCACCGGCGCCGATGTCGTGGCCTTCGCCGAGGACGAGCTAGAGGCGGCAGTGCAGGTCTTCCACGTCCGCGGTGGGCGCATTCGGGGGCAGCGCGGCTGGGTCGTCGACAAGCTGGACGACACCTCCACCGGCGATCTCGTCGAGCAGTTCGTCACCCAGTTCTACGGCGACGACGCCGAGGACGGCTCGGACATCCCGCGCGAGGTGCTGGTGCCCGAGCTGCCCGACGACACCCCCGCGTTGATCGAATGGCTCAGCCAGCGGCGTGGCACCAAGGTCGACCTGCGGGTGCCGCAGCGGGGCGACAAGCGCACGCTGGCCGAGCTTGTGCAGCGCAATGCCAGCCAGTCGCTCAGCCAGCACAAGCTAAAGCGCGCCTCGGATCTCACCGCCCGGTCCAAGGCCCTCGCCGAGCTGCAGGAGGCACTGGAACTCCCGAGCGCCCCGCTGCGGATCGAGTGCTTCGACATCAGCCACGTGCAGGGCACCAACGTGGTGGCGAGCATGGTCGTCTTCGAGGACGGGCTGGCCCGCAAGAGCGAGTACCGCCGCTTCGCCATGCGCACCGGCGTCAGCGCGCACACGGAGCCCGCCCAGGGTGCGGGTGACACCGACTGGATCGCCGAGGTCATCCGCCGCCGCTTCGCCCGCTACCTCGACGAGCGTCTCGAGGCGCCGGAGGAGTCACTGCTCTTTCCGAACGACTCCCCGGGCTGGGATCAGGTCGATCAGGGCGGGCGTCCCGACACCCCGCCGGCTGCTGAGGCACCCGCGAGCCGCCCCGGCATCGACCCCACCACCGGCCGTCCGAAGAAGTTCGCCTATCCGCCCAACCTGGTGGTGGTCGACGGGGGCGCCCCGCAGGTGGCCGCGGCGCGGGCGGTGCTGGAGGAGCTCGGTCTGGAGGACATCGCACTGGTCGGGCTGGCCAAGCGGCTAGAGGAGGTGTGGCTGCCGGGGGAGCAGTACGCGACGATCCTGCCGCGTACGTCGGAGGGGCTGTACCTGCTGCAGCGGGTGCGTGACGAGGCGCACCGCTTCGCGATCACCTTCCACCGCGAGAAGCGCTCCAAGGCGATGACGACCTCGACGCTCGACGGCATCGCGGGGCTGGGCGAGATCCGCCGCAAGACCCTGATGACGCGCTTCGGCTCGCTCAAGCGGCTGCGGGCGGCCAGCGTCGAGGAGATCAGCGAGGTTCCCGGGATCGGGCCGCGCACCGCGGAGGCGATCGTGGCCGCGCTCCGTGCCGAGGCGCCGGCCGCACCCGCGGTGAACGTCACCACCGGTGAAGTACTCGACGCCGATACCCGCGACGGCGCCTCGGCAGGAGAGGATGGGGGCGTCTCTGCGGCACTCTCTTCAGCCTCTGCCGACCGAAGGGGTACGACATGACCAACCAGGCGCCCGGCGGTCTCGAGACGGTCGTCGTCACCGGGCTCTCCGGTGCCGGCCGGAGCACGGCGGCCAAGTGCTTCGAGGACCTCGGCTACTACGTCGTCGACAACCTGCCGGCCGAGCTGATCGCCACCCTGATGGACCTCGGCAGCCGTAGCCAGGGTGCCGTGACGAAGCTCGCCGTGGTGATGGACGTCCGCAGCCGGGCCTTCTCCACGGATCTGCGCGGTGTCATCCGCAACCTCGAGGAGCGCGGCATGCGGCCCCGGGTGCTCTTCCTGGAGGCGTCCGACGAGGTGCTGGTGCGGCGCTTCGAGAACGTCCGGCGCGCCCATCCGCTCCAGGGCGAGGGGCGGCTCGTCGACGGCATCGAAGCCGAGCGTGAACTGTTGGCACCGCTGCGCGACGACGCCGACCTGGTGCTCGACACCAGCGATCGCTCGGTGCACGAGCTGCGCGCGGCGATCGAGTCCGGGTTCTCCGGGGACGGTGCCCTCGGCGGTGCTCCGGACCTGCGCGCCACCGTCGTCTCCTTCGGCTTCAAGTACGGCCTGCCGGTCGACGCCGACCTGGTGGTCGATGTGCGCTTCCTGCCCAACCCGTACTGGATCCCCGAGCTGCGCCCGCTCAACGGCACGGACCAGGAGGTGCGTGACTACGTCCTGGCCCAGGAGGATGCGGGCACCTTCATCGACCGGTACGCGTCGGTGCTGGAGATCATCGGCGCCGGCTACCGCCGCGAGAGCAAGCGCTACCTGACCCTCGCCGTCGGCTGCACCGGCGGCAAGCATCGCTCGGTGGTGATGGCCCAGCAGCTCGCCGACCGGCTGGCCGCCACCGGGGTGCGGGCCACCGTCGTCAACCGGGACCTCGGCCGTGAGTGAGGCGATCAAGGCCGTCGCGCTGGGTGGTGGGCACGGCCTGCACGCCTCGCTCACCGCGCTCCGGCTGCTCACCACCGACCTCACCGCCGTCGTCACGGTGGCCGACGACGGCGGCTCCTCCGGCCGGATCCGCCACGAGCTCGACGTCCTTCCCCCCGGCGATCTGCGCATGGCCCTGGCCGCGCTGGCCGGTGACGACCCTGAGCACCAGTCCTGGGCGGCTCTGATGCAGCACCGGCTCGGCGGCGAGGGTGTGCTCGCCGGGCACCCGGTGGGCAACCTCGTCCTCACCGGCCTGCTGGAGAGTGCCCCAGAGCCCGATCCGGTGGCCGCACTCGCCCGCATCGGCAGCCTGGTCGGGGCGGTCGGGCGGGTGCTGCCGATGAGCCCGGTGCCGCTCAACCTCATCGCCGAGGTCGACCGCTTCGATCCGGACGACCCCGCGCGCACCCGCCAGATCCGCGGGCAGTCGTCGATCGCGGCCACGCCCGGACGGGTGAGATCGGTGCGGCTGCTGCCCGCCGGCGCACCGGCCTGCGCCTCGGCCGTCGACGCCGTCCGCGAGGCCGACCTCGTGGTGCTCGGCCCCGGGTCGTGGTTCACCAGCGTCATCCCGCACCTGCTGCTGCGTGAGCTCGGCCGTGCGCTGGCGACCACGCGCGCCACCGTCGTCGTCACGCTCAACCTGGTGCCGCAGCCAGGGGAGACCGAGGAGTACTCGCCGGTCGACCTGCTGATGCTGCTGGCCGAGCATGCGAAACCGGTCGGCGGGCTGCACATCGACGCCGTGGTCGCCGACATCGACGAGGTGGGCGACGTCAAAGAGATCGAGGGCTACACGCGCGGGATCGGCGCGCGTCTCCTATTGTCAAAGCTCGTCGCAGACGAAAGCAGTGAACGACACGATCCGGTACGTCTCGCCGAGGGCTACCGCGAAGTGTTCGGATCGATCTCGGGCGGATAGCCGAGACCAGGGAGACAACGGATGGCAATGACCGCAGCGGTGAAGGACGAGCTCAGCCGCGTACCGGTGTCACGGATGTCGGCCCGCAAGGCTGAGCTCGCCACGATGCTGCGCTTCGCCGGTGCGCTCCACCTGATCGGCGGGCACATCGTCATCGAGGCCGAACTCGACACCGGCTCGGTGGCACGACGTCTGCGCAAGGAGATCGCTGAGATCTTCGGTCACGGCTCCGAGGTGCAGATCGTCGCCGGTGGGGGGCTGCGCAAGGGCAGCCGGTACCTGGTCCGGGTGACGAAGGACGGCGAGGGGCTGGCGCGTCAGGCCGGCCTCGTCGATCTGCGAGGCCGCCCGGTGAAGGGGCTGCCGCATCACGTCGTGGCCGGGGGCGTCGCCGACGCCGAGGCCGCCTGGCGTGGCGCCTTCCTCGCCCACGGCTCCCTCACCGAGCCCGGTCGGGCCTGCTCGCTCGAGATCACCTGCCCGTCCACCGAGGCAGCGCTGGCGCTCGTCGGGGTGGGCCGTCGGCTCGGCATCTCCGCCAAGGCCCGCGAGGTCCGTGGCAGCGACCGGGTGGTGGTGCGCGACGGCGACATGATCGGCGCGCTGCTCACCCGGATCGGCGCCCACGAGTCGGTGCTGGCGTGGGAGGAGCGACGGATGCGCCGCGAGGTCCGCGCCACCGCCAACCGGCTGGCGAACTTCGACGACGCCAACCTGCGCCGCTCGGCCCGGGCGGCCGTCGCCGCCGGGGCACGGGTGAGCCGCGCGCTGGAGATCCTCGCCGACGAGGCACCGGATCACCTGCTGCAGGCGGGCCGGCTGCGGATCGAGCACCGCCAGGCCTCCCTCGAAGAGCTGGGCGCGCTCAGCGATCCGCCGATGACGAAGGATGCTGTGGCCGGCCGGATCCGTCGACTCCTCGCGATGGCCGATAAGCGAGCCAGCGACCTCGGCATCCCGGACACGGAGTCAGCGGTCACCCCGGAGATGCTCGCCCCGTAGAACACCCCGCGGGCGCCGGGGAGTCGCCGGGGTGTCGCCCGGCTCGCGAGATACTCGCCGGTAAAGGACGACCCGGAGGCATCCTGAGGGTTACCCGCTAGGGTTGGCCTCAGGTCTTGCCGCGCCGTGCGGCCCCCGTTCACCGATCGACCGCCTCGAGGAGCTATCGCAGTGACCGTACGTGTGGGCATCAACGGATTCGGCCGCATCGGCCGCAACTTCTACCGCGCCCTGACCGCCTCCGGCGCCGATATCGAGCTAGTCGCCGCGAACGACCTCGGCGACGTCGCGACGATGGCGCACCTGCTCAAGTACGACAGCATCCTCGGCCGTTTCCCGGCCGAGGTCGCCCTGAGCGACGACGGCATCAGCGTCGGTGGCAAGAACATCAAGATCCTCGCCGAGCGCGACCCGGCGAACCTGCCCTGGGGCGAGCTGGGTGTCGACATCGTCATCGAGTCCACCGGCTTCTTCACCAAGGCCGCCGACGCGCGCAAGCACGTCGATGCCGGCGGTGCCAAGAAGGTCATCATCTCCGCGCCGGCCTCCGACGAGGACGTCACGATCGTCATGGGTGTCAACCACGGCGACTACGACCCGGCCACGCACACGATCATCTCCAACGCGTCGTGCACCACGAACTGCCTGGGCCCGCTGGCCAAGGTGCTCAACGACAGCTTCGGCATCGAGCACGGTCTGATGACGACGATCCACGCCTACACGCAGGACCAGAACCTGCAGGACGCGCCGCACAAGGACCTCCGCCGGGCCCGGGCTGCCGCGCTGAACATCGTCCCGACCTCCACTGGAGCGGCCAAGGCCATCGGCCTGGTGCTGCCGGAGCTCAAGGGCAAGCTCGACGGTTACGCGCTTCGCGTGCCGGTGCCCACCGGCTCGGCCACCGACCTCACGGTCACCCTGAAGAACACCGCGACGGTCGCCGAGATCAAGGCCGCCTACAAGGCCGCCTCCGAAGGGGCCTTCAAGGGCTACCTCAAGTACACCGAGGACCCGATCGTCAGCACCGACATCGTCACCGACCCGCACTCGTGCATCTTCGACGCCGAGCTGACGAAGGTGATCGGCAACCAGGTGAAGGTCGTCGGCTGGTACGACAACGAGTGGGGTTACTCCAACCGCCTCGTCGACCTCAGCCTGCTCGTCGGCTCCAGCCTCTAGGCCGCGGTCCGTGCGCACGCTCGAAGAACTGATCAAGCACGGGGTCAAGGGCAGGCGGGTCCTCGTCCGCTGCGACCTCAACGTGCCGCTGAAGGATGCCGGTACAGCGGCCGTCAGTGTCACTGACGACGGCCGCATCCGGGCCTCGCTGCCGGTACTCACCACGCTGCTCGACTACGGCGCGCGGGTCATCGTCACCGCACACCTGGGACGTCCGAAGGGCGAGCCGGACCCGAAGTACACGCTGGGCCCGGTGGCCGATCGGCTGGCCCAACTGCTCGGCCGCCCGGTGGAGTTCGCCCTCGACACTGTCGGCGAGAGCGCGCGGCTGCTCGCCGCCGAACTCGGTGACGGCGAACTGCTGCTGCTGGAGAACGTCCGCTTCAACGCCGGCGAGACCAGTAAGGACGACGCCGAGCGCCTTGCCTTCGCCACCCAGCTCGCGGCCCTCACCGGCGGCGACGACGAGGGCGGGGTCTTCGTCGAGGACGCCTTCGGGGCGGTGCACCGCAAGCATGCCTCGGTCTACGACGTAGCCACACTGCTGCCGAACTACGGTGGCAACCTGGTCCGGGCCGAGCTCGAGGTGCTGACCCGCCTGACCGGTGACGCCGAACGGCCCTACGTCGTCATCCTCGGCGGCTCGAAGGTCAGCGACAAGCTGGCCGTCATCGAGTCGCTGCTGCCGAAGGTCGACAAGCTCCTCGTCGGGGGCGGGATGTGCTTCACCTTCCTCAAGGCGCAGGGCTACGAGATCGGCGACTCGCTGCTCGAGGAGGACCAGCTCGAGAACTGCGCCCGCTTCCTCGCCGAGGCCGGCGACAAGATCGTGCTCCCCACCGACATCGTGGTGTCCGCGGAGTTCAGCGCCGACGCCCCGACCCAGGTCGTCGACGCCCACGAGATCCCGGCCGGGCTGAAGGGCCTCGACATCGGGCCGGAGTCGGTCTCGGCCTTCCGTGCCGCCCTCGACGGCGCCAACACGGTCTTCTGGAACGGCCCGATGGGCGTCTTCGAACTCGCGCCGTTCGCGGCCGGGACCAAGGGCGTCGCCGAGGCGGTCTCCGCCGTCGACGGCCTCTCCGTGGTGGGTGGTGGCGACTCCGCTGCCGCGGTGCGCGCGCTGGGCCTGGACGAGGCGGCCTTCGGGCACATCTCCACCGGCGGCGGCGCCTCGCTGGAGTACCTCGAGGGCAAGAGCCTCCCCGGCGTAGACGTCCTGGAGACCAGCTAGATGGCGAAGCAGCGCAAGCCGCTGATCGCCGGCAACTGGAAGATGAACCTGAACCACCTCGAGGCCATCGCGCTCGTCCAGAAGCTGGCCTTCAGCCTCAAGGACAGCCACTTCGCCGGCACGGACGTCGCGGTTCTCCCGCCGTTCGTCGACCTGCGCAGCGTGCAGACCCTGGTCGACGGTGACCGGCTGCTGATCACCTACGGCGCCCAGGACCTCTCGCCGCACGACTCTGGGGCCTACACCGG
>JAOPUX010000216.1 GCA_025963285.1 Jatrophihabitans sp. | reverse complement strand
AAGGTCTACGGATCGCACCCGCCGTCGACGGCGATCCGGCCATCGTGGTCGTGGTTCAACCCGTTCGCCGTTCACGACATCAACACCTTCGCGCAGGGCATCGTCTTGATGCTGTTCATCTACTGGGGCTGGGACTCCGCGGTGTCGGTGAACGAGGAGACCAAGGATCGCGACAAGACGCCGGGTCGCGCGGCGATCATCTCGACCCTGCTGCTGCTGGCCATCTACGCCGTGGTCTCCGTCGCTGCGCAGGCCTTCGCCGGAGTCGGCACGCACGGCATCGGCCTGGCGAACTCCGACAACTCCGGCGACGTACTGAGCGTGCTCGGCGGGTCGATCTTCGGCAACTCCGGCTTCGGCACAGTGATGGTGAAGCTGCTCCTGCTGATGGTGCTGAGCTCCGCGGCCGCCTCGACGCAGACCACGATCCTGCCGACGGCGCGGACCACCCTCTCGATGGCCGCCTTCAAGGCCATCCCGACCACCTTCGCCAAGATCCACCCGCGCTTCTTCACCCCCACCAGTTCGACGATCTGGATGGGCCTGATCTCGGCGATCATCTACGTGCCGATGAACTTCTACTTCGGTGGCGGCCTCATCGGGGACGCGGTCACCGCCATCGGCGTCATGATCGCCTTCTACTACGGCTTCACTGGGCTAGCGTGCGTCTGGTACTACCGCAAGGAGCTGGGCAAGAGCGCGAGTGACTTCTTAATGAAGGGTCTTATCCCGTTCCTCGGTGGGGCGATGCTCTGGACCTTCATGGGCTACACAATCTACGAGGACTGGGCCCCTGACAGCGGCAATGTCGCCTGGAAGATGCACTTCCCGCCGCACTGGGACATCGGGTTCCCCTTCATCCTCGGTGTCGGGACCTTCCTCATCGGCGTCGTCCTGATGCTGATCTGCGCGGTCAAGTACCGGCCGTTCTTCACCGGCATGACTCTGAATCGGGACACGCCGATCTTTCTGGCCGAGGACGCCCCGATCACAGCCGCCACGTTCGTGCTGCCCGACTCGCCTGCGTCTGAACTCCTCGTGGCCCCTGACCAGGACTCAGCGGCCCGCGGGCGCAGCGCCCCGAACGAGTAGCGGCGCTCAGCGGCCGTCTAGCAGGGGCTGGCGCGGGTCCCAGGTGGTGCCGTCCGCGGCATCCTTGCGGCGCCGCGCCATGCCGCTGAGCGCCTCGAGCACCACCCGGTTGGCGAGGAACGACGTGATCTCCGCGTGGTCGTAGGGCGGCGACACCTCGACGACGTCCATGCCTAGCACCGGCAGCTCGTAGGCGATCCGCCGCACCGCGTCCAGTAGCTCGCGCGCGGTGAGGCCGCCCGGCTCCGGGGTTCCCGTGCCCGGTGCGTGCCCTGGGTCGCAGACGTCGATGTCAACGGAGAGAAAGACGCCGTCGCAGTCGTCCATCGCGATGCCGAAGGCCTCGGTGAGGCACTCGGTGAGCCCGCGCGCCCCGATCTCGGTCATCTCGTAGGAGCGCATCTTCTGGTCGGCCATCCAGGAGAGCGTCTCCGGCGGTGGCCAGTAGCCGCGCAGCCCCAGCTGCAGGAAGCGATCACCGCGCAGGGCACCGGACTCGATCAGGCGGCGCATCGGCTGGCCGTGGCCGATCAGCGAGCCGAACTCTATGTTGCCGGTGTCGGCGTGCGCGTCGAAGTGGATCATCGACACCTGTCCCTGGCCGACGTGCTGGGCCACCCCGGCCGCGTCCGGCCAGGCGATCGTGTGGTCACCGCCGAGGATCAGCGGCACCGCACCGGTCGAGGCGATGGCATAGACGGCCTCCTGCAGGTCACGCACCGAGCGTTCGGCGTCCCCGGAGAAGAGCTCGACGTCGCCGGCGTCGAAGACCGAGAGGTCCTGCAGCCCGTCGACCCGCATTGCCAGGGACGGCCGCGAGCCGTCGTGCGGCAGGTAGCAGGTCTGCCGGATGTACTGCGGGCCGAAGCGGGTGCCGGCGCGGTGCGACGTGCCACCGTCGAAGGGCGCACCAAGGATCACCACGTCGGCGCCGGAGAAGGTCGACGGGTCGGCCCAGTCGCAGCGCTCGACGCCGAGGAAGGTGATATCCGGACCGAACTGTGCGCCATAGCGAGCCATAGCGGTGAACCTAGCCTGCGACTTCCTGGAGGCCCCACGGTGAGGCGTACTCCCCCGCGAGCAGTTCGAGGTAAGGCACCGCATCGAAGGCCTCCGGGCCGAGGATCCCCGCCCCGGCCCAGGCGCCGGTGGCAATGAGCTCCATCGCGACGATCGGGTTCACGGCGGTCTGCCAGACCACGGCCTGGGCGCCGTACTCGCGCATCGACCACTCGTTGTCGACCACGTGATACAGGTATGTCGATCGCGGCGCGCCGTCCTTGCCGGTGCCGCGCACCCAGAGCCCGGCGCACGTCTTGCCGGTCATCCGGTCGCCGAGGGTGGCGGGATCGGCTAGGCAGGCGGCCACCACGTCACGCGGAGACACGCTGACTCCGCCGACACTCACCTTCGTCGTGGAGTCCAGCCCGAGCTTGTGCAGGGTACGCAGGACGTCGATGAACTCGTTGCCCAGCCCGTACTTGAAGGTCGCCCGCTTGACGTCGACCCAGCGCGGGATGAGCACGACCTCCTCGTGCTCGACGTTCACGCACTCCACGGGGCCGATGCCCTCCGGGAAGTCGAAGATCTCCGGCTCGGAGAAGGGCTCCGTGGTGAACCAGCCACGCTCCTTCTCGTAGACGATCGGCGGGTTCAGGCACTCCTCGATCGTCGTCCAGATGGAGAACGACGGCGCGAACTCGTAGCCGCTGACGGTGAGGTTCGCACCGTCGCGCACACCGACCTCGTCGATCTCGCTGAAGAGGTGGTCGGCGGCGTAGCGGGCGAAGACGTCGGCCAGCCCCGGCTCGATCCCCATGCCCACGACGGCGAGGCGCCCCGAGGCCTCCCACGCCGCCCCGAGTTCGAACTGCTCGTCACCCAGCATCACGCCGGTCTTGTTGTAGGGATCGGTGGGGTGCGGCTGCGACAGCGACATCGCCATGTCCAGGTAATGGACCTTCGCCGCGAGCGCGGCGCGGAAGATCGGCATCGTGAAGCGCGGATCAGTGGCGCCCAGCATCGCCTCCACCTGGTGCTCGACGATCAGCGCCTCGATCGCGGCCTGGTCGGAGGCGTCGACCTGCGCGGCCACGAAGCGAGGGTCGCCGGCAGCAGCCACGGCCCGCTCGGCCCGGCCGAAGTCGTAGTCGGCCACCACCACCGCCTCGAAGAACGGCCGGCGGGCGGCGATCAACGCCGCGGCAGAGCCGACGCCCCCGGCACCGAGGATCAATGCGCGCATACGAACTCTCCTATCACGAGTCGAAACCCAGGCCCAGCCGGTCGAGCAGCCGGAGCCAGGGGCCGCGACGGCCCTGACGACGATCCGCGCGGGCGAGTGCCCGCCGGGTGAGCTGGATACCGGCCGACTTCACCGGTTCAGGCGGGAAGGGCAGCGGACGCGACCGGATCGCCTTCAGCGACAGCGCCTCCGAGTCACGCCCGGCCAGCAGGTCGAGCATCACCTGAGCGCCGAAGCGGGTGGCACCGACGCCGAGCCCGGTGTAGCCGAGGCTGTAGGCCACCCGGCCGTCGAGGGCCGTGCGCTGGAAGGCGAAGAAGCGGGTGGAGGTGTCGATCGCTCCGCCCCACGCGTGGGAGAAGCGCAGGCCGGCCAGCTGCGGGAACGTCTCGAAGAACTGAGTGGCCAGCAGTTCGAAGGTGGCCGGGCGCTGGTCGAGCGCATCGCGCAGCCCGTTGCGCCAGTAGTAGACGGCGTCGTAGCCGCCCCAGAGGATCCGGTTGTCGGCGCTGAGACGGTAGTAGTGGAACTGGTTGGCGACGTCACCGATGCCCTGCCGGTTCCGCCAGCCGACGTCGGCCAGCTGCTGCGCCGAGAGCGGTTCGGTCATCAGCGCGTAGTCGTAGACCGGCACCACGTACGGCCGGGTCCGGCGCAGCAGCGACGGGAAGGCGTTCGTGGCCAGCGCCACCTGCCCGGCCCGCACCGTCGAGCCGGCCGGGCCCCGCAGCAACACGCCGGCCCCGTCTCGTGCGAGCCCCGAGATCGGCGAGTTCTCCATGATTCGC
Source organism: Jatrophihabitans sp. (assembly GCA_025963285.1). Lineage (GTDB taxonomy): Bacteria > Actinomycetota > Actinomycetes > Mycobacteriales > Jatrophihabitantaceae > JAOPUX01. The sequence goes on along the minus strand of JAOPUX010000216.1, from coordinate 6,955 downwards.
ACGCCGAGGCTCTCGCAGGCAGCACGCAGTCCCCAGGCCAGCCGCGCCGGGTCGACCATCGCCGTACTGTCGTGCTCCCACGCGCCGGCGAGGTAGGTCGGCGAGTTCACCTCGGCCCGCAGTTCGGCCGCGTCGAGGAACGAGACACGGTGACCGAGGGCAGCCGACTCGGCCACGCCCTCGCGCAGCCACTCCACCTGATGTGGCGCGGTGGCGACGTCCAGCGCGCCGGTACGCTCGAAGCCGCAGTCGATGCCGTACTTCGCGACCGCCGCCTCGATCGCGTCGAGGTTGGCCATGCCGAGGCGCTCGAGGGCGGCCAGCTCGTCCGGAAAGCGGTCGTGGCCGTTACTGATGCCATGGGTGAGGCTGGCCGCGCAGAAGCCGCCGTTACGCCCCGACGCCGCCCAGCCGGCCGTCCGCGCGTCGAGCACGATCACGTCGCGCCCGGGGTCGGCCTCCTTGGCAAGCAGGGCCGTCCAGAGTCCGGTATACCCGGCGCCGACGACGGCGAGGTCGCACGACGCCGCACCGGCCAGCGGTGGGTTCGGGGCCGGGGCGAGCGGTGAGTCGAGCCAGAACGGACGCGGCACTGCGTCCTTGAGACTGTCGTGCAGGGGGCTCACGCCCTCTTCCGGTTCGCGACGGCGCCACCCACCGCGACGATGACGCCGAAGGCGAAGATCAGGGTCCCCATCACGTTCACCTGGGGCGGCACGCTGCCGCCGGTGCGCTCGGCCGCGCCGTAGACCCAGAGCGGGAACGTCTGCGTCGAGCCGTTGTTGAAGCTCGTGATGATGTAGTCGTCGATCGACATGGCGAAGGCGAGCAGCGCGCCGGCCGAGACACCAGGGGCGATCAGCGGCAGCGTCACCCGGAAGAAGGTGACGAGCGGTCCGGCGCCGAGATCACGCGCGGCCTCCTCCAGCGACGGATCGAGCCCGGACATGCGTGCCCGCACCGTCACCACCACGTAGGCGATGCTGAACATCACGTGCGCGAGCAGGATCGTCACGTAGCCGCGCGGGATGTTGAGCGTCAGGAAGAGGCTGAGCAGCGCAGCACCGAGCACCACCTCGGGTGCGGCGATGTTGGCGAAGAGCAGCAGGTTCACCGAGCCGGCTCCACGGAACTTCCAGCGCCCTAGCGCCACGCCCATCAGCGTGCCGAGCACCACCGCGATCAGCGTCGTGAAGATCGCGATCGTGATCGAGTTCCCCAGCGCGGTCGTGAGGTCGGAGATCGAGAAGAGGTTCTGGTACCACTTGAAGGTGAAGCCGTTCCACTTCGTGCTGGTGGCGCGTCCGGTGCCGTCGTTGAAGCCAAAGACGATCATGACGACGATCGGCGACGAGAGCCACAGGATCACCAGCCAGCCCCAGATGGGCAGCAGGAAGCCCTTCCGCTTCGGCTTGTGCACCGTCACCGGCCGGTGATCGTTCTCGTAGGCCTCCTCGAGGGCCAGCCCCGCGATCGCGCTCATCAGGCAGCCGCCATCTCTAGCGCGTCCTCGGTACCGAGGATCCGGGCGTACAGGAAGACACCGATCAGCAGGACCGCCATCAGGATGAACGACAGGGCCGCGGCCACCGGGTAGTTGAGGTTCGTGAAGTACTCCGTCTCGATCGCGGTACCGATCATCGTGTTCTTCGTTCCACCGAGGATCTGTGCGTTGACGTAGTCCGACGCCACCGGCACGAAGGTCAGCAGCACTGCCGCGAAGATGCCCGGCAGCGAGAGCGGGAAGACGACCTTGCGGAACGCGTGGAACTTGTTCGCGTAGAGGTCGGACGAGGCCTCCAGCAGCGACGGCTCCACCCGTTCGAGCGCCACGTAGATCGGCAGCACGGTGAAGGGCAGGAAGTTGTAGACGAGACCGCCGATCACCGCGGTCGAGGTCTGCAGGATGGTGCCGCTGCTGCTCACCAGGTGCAGCGTCTTCATCACGCCGACGAGGTGGAAGGTGCGCAGCGTGCCGAGCACCATGCCGTGGTCGTCCAGCATGAACTCCCAGGACTGGGTCCGGATGACGAACGAGACGAAGAACGGGAGGAGCAACAGGAAGAGCAGTGACGACTTGTAGCGGCCGCCGCGGAAGGCGATCCAGTACGCCACGGGGTAGGCGATCACCAGGCACAGGACGGTCGCGATCAGTCCGTAGACGAGCGAGCGGACGATCTGGGTGTGGTACTCCGACCACGCGTCGCTGTAGGTGCTCAGGTGGAACGTCTGCTTGAAACCGTCGAGGTCGTTACCCGTCATAGTCGACACCGAGAGCATCGACAGCGTGGGGACGACGAAGAAGATCACCAGCCAGAGCCAGCCCGGCAGGATCAGCGCGTAGGGCGCCAGTCGAGTGCGCCAGATCCGGCTGATCATGACTGGTAGATCGGCTCGAAGAGGTTGTTCCAGGTCGTCAGCTCCGCAGCGCTGAGCACCCGGTAGCGGTGCAGCTTGGAGTAGTCGGCCTGCGCCGGGAAGACGAGCGGGCTGGTCGACAACGTCGTGTAGTAATCCCTGTCGTCCGAGCTCGTGGCGTCCTTGGCCTCCGCCGCGAAGATCTGCTGCGTGGCCGGCACCGGGGTGATGTAGTTGATGTAGTCGGCCAGCAGGGCCGCGATCTTCGGCTGGTAGACCCAGTCCATGTAGATCATCGCGTCGCGGGCATGGGCCGCGTGCTGCGGGATGCACATGTTGTCGGTCCAGATCGGGGCACCCTCGTCGGGCACCACGAACTCCAGGTGCGCCCCGTTGGCGTTGGCCTGGAAGATGTCGCCCGACCACGCCTGCGAGGCGTAGAGGTCTCCCTTGGAGAGCGGGGCGACGTAGTCCTGCTGGTAGTACTTGCGCACGAGCGGGCGCTGCTTCTTCAGCCAGTCCGCGGCCTTCTTCCAGTCGGCCTCGGTGCTCGTCTCCGGGTTGACGCCGATCGCGCAGAGCGCCGCGTTCGGCAGGTCCTCGGTGTCGCCGAACATGCCGACCTTGCCCTTGAGCGCCGGATCCAGCAGGTCGTTCCAGCTGGTGATCTTCTTCCCTACGAGCTTGGGGTCGTAGCCGATGCCGGTGATCCCCGACGCCCACGCCATGGTGTACGCGTTGCCGCGGTCGTAGCTGGTGTCCTTCACCAGGTCAGAGGCGTAGGCGTAGAAGTTCGGCATCGCGCTCTGGTCGAGCGGGATGAGGTAGTCGCGCTCGATCAGATCGTCCAGGTAGATCCCGTTCGTGATCACCATCAGGTCGTAGCCGGTACCGTCGCCCTGCTTGAGCTGAGGCGCGATCTTACCGTAGTAGGTGTCGTCCTGCTGGATGACCTCGTCGTACTTGACCTTGATCCCGGTCTGCTTGGTGAACATGTCCAGCGTCGGGTGGTCGCTGTTCTTCGAACCGACGTCGATGTAGAGCGGCCAGTTGGCGAAGTTCAGCTGGCTACCCTTCTTCTGGCTCGCCCAGAAGGTCGCGATCTGCTCGCGAGCCACCTCGAGGCTGACCTTGCCGCCGGAGGAGGCCGATGGGGACGAGCCGGAGATCGAGCAGCCCGCCAGTGCCAGGCCCAGCGCCGACATGCCGCCGAGCTGCATGGCGCGGCGCCGGGTGAGGCGTGGCGTAGTGAGGCCGCGCAGCAGGTCGGGTGGCAGTTGCAGCTCGCTCATGCAACTGCCTCCTCGTCGAGCTGGGCGCCGGAGGTCTGGCCGAGGCAGAGCGAGTGCTCCGGTCGCCAGGTCAGGTAGACGTCGTCCCCGCGCGCGGCGACGTCGCTGGAGTCGGAGGCGTTCTGCAGGAAGGCAAGCAGGTCCGCGCCCTCTGCCGTCTTCACCGCGTACTGGGTGGAGGTGCCGAGGTAGACGACCTCCATCACCCGTCCGCGGAGGCCGCAGAGACCGGGGCCGGGCGGCTCGGCACTGAGGACGATCTTCTCCGGGCGCACCGTGAGGTCGAGCTGCTGGCCGGCGATGAGTCCGGTGGCCTCCGGGACGACGAGCGACTCGTTGACGCCCGTCTCGAGGATGGCGGTGGTGCCGTCCATCGTCTTGACCGTGCCGGTCAGGATGTTCGACGTGCCGATGAAGCCGGCGACGAAGCGGCTGGCCGGCCGTTCGTACATGTCACGCGGGGTGGCGAGCTGCTCGATCTTGCCGGCGTTCATGACGATGAGACGGTCCGACATCGTCAGCGCCTCGTTCTGGTCGTGCGTGACGAAGACGAAGGTGATGCCGACCTCGCGCTGGATGCGCTTGAGCTCGATCTGCATCGCCTGCCGCAGCTTGAGGTCCAGCGCGGCCAGCGGCTCGTCGAGCAGCAGGGCTCGGGGGCGGTTCACGAGCGCGCGGGCCAGGGCGACGCGCTGCTGCTGCCCACCGGAGAGTTCGCGCGGACGCCGATCGGCCTTGCCGTCGAGCTGGACCAGGTCGAGCATCTCGTTGACCCGCTGCCGGATCTCTGCCGTGGGGACGCTCTTGCGCTTGAGACCGAAGGCGACGTTGTCGTAGACCGACATGTGCGGGAAGAGCGCGTAGGACTGGAAGACCATGTTGACGTCGCGATGGTTCGGTGGAACTCCGACCACGTCCCGTCCGTAGAGGAGGATCTGCCCCTCGGTCGGCTCCTCGAAGCCGCCGATCATGCGCAAGGTGGTGGTCTTGCCACAGCCAGACGGGCCGAGCAGCGAGAAGAACTCCCCCTCGTTGATCACGAGGTCCACCCGCTCGACGGCGGTGACGGTGCCGCGCCGCGACACGAACCGCTTCGCGATCCCGATCAGTCTGATCGCGGGTACTGCGGTGCCGGGGTGATCTACGGTGCTGGGGTCATCCGCGGTGCTGGGGTCATCCGCGGTGCTGGGGCTGTCTGCGGTGCTGGGGCTGTCTGCCACGTCGGCATACGGGGTCATCTCGCTCATCGGTCTCCTGGGGCTGTGGAACGGGGCCAGTGACGCCGCCGGCGAAGCGGCCATGCGGCGGAGCAATCCCTCGCATCCTGACACGGTTAGCGATCAATCGACAAGACTCCTGACGTCGGAATCCGTAGCTGATAGAGTCGATTTCAACTGAATCCCTTGCTCAAGATGTTTCGGACAAGTAAAAATCATGGTTGTGGCTAGAAATAACCCGCGCGAGCGGATCGATGAGACGTCCAAGGCCATCGTGGAACAGCTCCAGGCCGACGGGCGCCGTTCGTATGCCGCGATAGGGCAGGCCGTAGGGCTCTCCGAGGCGGCGGTCCGCCAGCGTGTGCAGAAGCTCGTCGACACCGGGGTGATGCAGATCGTCGCCGTCACCGACCCGATGCAGCTGGGTTTCGCCCGGCAGGCCATGGTCTGCATCGGTGTCACCGGCGACGTCGAGGAGATAGCGGCGCGGCTCAGCGAGATCGACGAGGTCGACTACCTCGTGGTCACCGCCGGCTCCTGGGACATCCTCGCCGAGGTCGTGGTGGAGGACGACGCCCACCTGCTCCGCCTCGTCAACCACCACATCCGCACGATCCCTGGCGTCACGAAGACCGAGTCCTTCCTCTATCTCAAGCTCGTCAAACAGACCTACAACTGGGGTGCCCGATGACCAACGCCGACTACGACGCGCAAGACGCAGCACGACTCGCCGCCAGTGCCCACGACCACCTCTGGATGCACTTCACCCGGCAGTCGTCCTACAAGGACAGCCCGGTGCCGACGATCGTGCGTGGTGACGGGGCGCGGATCTACGACCTCCAGGGCCGCAGCTACCTCGACGGCCTGGCCGGGCTCTTCGTGGTGCAGGCCGGTCACGGCCGCCGCGAACTCGCCGAGGCCGCCTACAAGCAGGCCAGCGAGCTGGCCTTCTTCCCGCTCTGGTCCTACGCCCACCCGCAGGCCATCGAGCTGGCCGAGCGCCTCGCCGGCTACGCCCCCGGTGACCTGAACAAGGTCTTCTTCACCACCGGCGGCGGCGAGGCCGTCGAGACCGCCTGGAAGCTGGCCAAGCAGTTCTTCAAGCTCACCGGAAAGCCGATGAAGACCAAGGTCATCTCGCGCAACATCGCCTACCACGGCACGCCCCAGGGGGCGCTGTCGATCACCGGCATCCCGGACGCCAAGAAGTACTTCGAGCCGCTGGTCCCCGGCGCGATCAAGGTGCCGAACACGAACTTCTACCGGGCCGCCGAGCACGGCGACGACCTCGAGGCCTTCGGCCGCTGGGCCGCCGACCAGATCGAGATCGCCATCGAGATGGAGGGCGCCGACACCGTCGCCGCCGTCTTCCTCGAGCCGGTGCAGAACTCCGGTGGCTGCTTCCCGCCGCCGCCCGGGTACTTCCAGCGGGTCCGCGAGATCTGCGACCGGCACGACGTGCTGCTCGTGGCCGACGAGGTCATCTGCTCCTTCGGACGCCTCGGCACCATGTTCGCCTCGTCGAAGTTCGGCTTCGTGCCGGACATGATCACCTGCGCGAAGGGCATGACGTCGGGCTACTCCCCCATCGGCGCGATGATCGCCAGCGACCGGCTCTTCGAGCCCTTCCGGCACGGCACGACGAGCTTTCCGCACGGTTACACCTTCGGTGGGCACCCGGTGTCGTCGGCGGTGGCGATGGCCAACCTCGACATCTTCGAGCGGGAGGGGCTCAACCAGCACGTCCTCGACAACGAGGGTGCGTTCCGCTCGACGCTGGAGAAGCTGCGCGACCTGCCGATCGTCGGTGACGTCCGTGGCGACGGGTACTTCTACGGGATCGAGCTCGTCAAGGACAAGACCACCAAGGAGACGTTCAACGACGACGAGTCCGAGCGACTGCTGCGCGGCTTCCTCTCCAAGGCACTCTTCGACGCCGGCCTCTACTGCCGCGCCGACGATCGCGGTGACGCCGTCGTGCAGCTCGCGCCGCCGCTGATCATCGGCCAGCCGGAGTTCGACGAGATCGAGCAGATCCTGCGGTCAGTCCTCACCGAAGCGTGGACGCGCCTGTAACCCCATCGACAG
>JAOPUX010000183.1 GCA_025963285.1 Jatrophihabitans sp. | reverse complement strand
TCGATGTCCCAACCGAGCGGCAGCATCTCCTGCCGGGCCACCTCGGCGAAGACCTTTGCGCCCCATTCGCCACCCGGAGCGCGGAACTGCCGCGGCCGGAAGCCGGTGGCGCGGACGATGGCGTCGGTGGTCTCCTCCAGTTCGGCCTTGATCCGGCTGGTGGAGAGCTTCGGCAACGTCAGCGGATGGCGGTAGGTGTGGTTGGCGATGTGGTGGCCCTCGTCGACTGCCGCCTTCACCAGGTGCGGGAACTGCACCACTTGCTGGCCGATCACGCAGAAGGTGGCCTGCACGTGGTGCTTCGCGAGCAGCCGCAGGTACTTCGGCGTCCACTCCTCGCTGGGGCCGTCGTCGATGGTCAGCATGATCGCGTTGCGGGACAGCTGGGTGTCGCGGCTCCGGGCGAGGAAGTCGTCCAGGCTGGAGACGGGCTTGCTCCACGTGGAGAGCCAGACCGGCCGGGGCGGAGGCTTCGCGGCTGCGACGTGGGTCCGGCCCGCGGAGTGTGACGGCGTGGCCTCGGCCGGACCGTCGATGGACGCGGAGGGGGACGGGGAGGACGACGCGACGGCCGGGGCGATCTGTTCGAGGTTCTCGCTTCGCAGGAAGTCAGCCGGAGGCGTCCCGCGACCGGTGCGCAGCCGGTGCCGCAGATCTGCCGCGGAGGCGAGGTCGTAACCACCGAGGGTGCCCGCCGGTATCGCCACCGCGCCGGCACCGGCGGCCAGCAGCCCCAGCCGGAGCAGTCGCCGCCGGCTCGGTCCGCTGGCCGGCCCGGTAGTGCTGTCGTTGTTCACGTGCGCCCCTCTGAGTGCAGACCTACTAGCTTCGTCAGTTGGACGGGGCTGCCGCGGAGGCTGTTGCGTGGCGCGGGTCTCGATTCGGAGACGATGCGCATGATCCAATGAGATCCGACGTCAGGAGCCCGCCATGACCCGACCACCCCTGCCTCCCTTCACGCTCGAGACGGCGATCCAGAAGGTGCAGGCCGCGGAGGACGCGTGGAACACCCGCGACCCCGAGCGGGTGAGCCTCGCCTACACACCCGACTCGGTCTGGCGCAACCGCGACACCTTCGTCACCGGGCGGGCCGAGATCGTCGAGTTCCTGGCGGCGAAGTGGGAGCGCGAGCTGGACTACGTGCTGCGGAAGAGCCTCTGGGGCTTCCGCGAGAACCGGATGGCGGTGCGCTTCCAGTACGAGTGGCACGACGGCACCGGCCAGTGGTTCCGCAGCTACGGCAACGAGCTCTGGGAGTTCGACGAGAACGGGCTGATGCGGCGCCGCGAGGCCAGCATCAACGACCTGGCCATCACCGCCGCCGAGCGGCGGTACTTCGGTCCACGCCCGGACGACGAGCGTGGACCTGGTCACGACATCGTGCTGGACTAGCCGCTCAGCGCCAGTGCCCCGGGCGCTCCAGCCACGGCGAGATCCGGGTGGCGGCGTCACCGCGCGCGGAGTTGAGCTGGGCCTGGCTGAGGAAGAGCGCGTCACGTAGATCGGCACGGGCCAGGTGGGCGTCGCGCAGGTCGGCGCCGATCAGGTCGGCCTGCCGCAGGTCGGCCCCGCGCAGGTCCGCACCGATCAGGTAGGCACCGCGCAGGTCCCAGCCGCGTAGCTCGGCCTCCCCGAGCCGGGCCGCCATCAGGTCGGCGCCGCGGCGATCGCGCCCGCCCAGCCCGGCGCGCACCCGGCCGCTGATCTGCAGCAGCAGCGGGTCGGTGGCGGCGCGCAGGGCGCTCACGTCGACACCGCTGAGGTCCGACGATGCAGCCGCCTCGATCTCGGCCGTCAGGTCGGCGATGTCGGCCGTGAGCTCACCGGCCAGCGGTCGGGCCTGGCCGAGGTAGAAGAGCAGCTCGTGCAGCTGCCGCATCACGGGGAGCGCGGCGAACATGGCCCCGGCGATGGCGGGCGTGCTGCGCCAATCCCGGCCGCCGAAGGTCACCTGCGAGACGCGCTGGCCGGCGCCGAAGCAGTCATAGCCCACGCAGCCGGAGTAGCCGACCTGCCGCAGGCTGCTGTGCACGCCGCAGCGCAGGTCGTCACGCAAATTGGTGCAGGGTGTGCCCGCGGCCTTGTCCGCGGCGAAGTCCGCCGACTTGGTGAAGGCGAGTCCTACGCAGCAGAGCGCGAAGCACTGCTCGCAGTCGGCGCGGAGCTCAGCCACCGACCGGTACGGGGTCGAGCGGGGCCGCCGTCTCCGTGAGCTCGTCGATGCGCACCAGGGTGACCCCGGCGACGATCAGCGCGCCACCGAGGAACTGCGTGGTGCTGGGTACCTGCCCCAGCAGCAGCCAGGCGAAGAGCACGGCGCAGACGACCTCGGTAAGCCCGATGAACGATGCCAGCCGGGCCCCGAGCAGCCGGGACGCGGCGATGCCGGCGAGGTAGGCGATCGCGGCCGCCACGACGGACAGCCCCAGGATCGGCACGAGCCAGCTCACCTGGTGACCAGCCAGCTTCACGCTGTGGAGCGAGGCATGGAAGTGCAGCAGGCCAACGGAGTCGAGGAGCAGCAGCGTGATCGAGCCGACGCACATGCCGCCCCACGCCATCACTAGCGGCGGGGCGGCGTCGTCGACCCTGGCCGAGAGGACGAAGTAGACGGCCAGCCCGGCTGCGGCGGCCAGCCCCCAGAGCACGCCGACCGGGTCTAGGTGGTGCGAGCCGACCAGGTCGAGCACGAGCACCAGCCCGCCGACGGCCACCATGGCGCCGAGCACCGTCAGCCGGCGGGGTCGCTGCCCGTGTCGCAGCCAGACCCAGCCCACCACGAGGACGGTGCCGAGGTACTCCAGGAGCAGCGCCACACCGACCGAGAGGTGCTCGACGGCGTTGAAGTAGAAGAGCTGGCACGCTGCGATCGCCACCAGCCCGAAGACCGCGATCATCGGCAGGGCGGGGCGAAGGTCGCGCCACCGGCCCCGCTGCTGCCGGACCGCGAACGGCGTGAGGACGAGGGCGGCGATGGTGATCCGCGCGGTGACGGCCGCCGCGGGTGACCAGCCGGCCCGCAGCAGCGAACTGGCGAAGGTCCCCGATGTGCCGAAGGTCGCCGCGGAGGCCACCGCAAGCGCCAGACCGGTGCTGCCGGACTTCCCGTACCCCATGACGTCCCCTCTGTTGTAAGGAGTAAAGCGGTTCTATACTCCTGACAGAAACAGACGGTATCGCCGCGCGCTGAAAGGAGTCAAGTTGCTTTTTGCTCATGACACCGAGGTCGCGCTCGCCGCGGCGGCCGCGCTCGTCAACTCGGCGAAGGTCACTCCTGACGCGCTGGCCCGGGTGAGCGATCTCGATGCCTTCGTCGCCGAGTGGGGCTGGACCGGCGCGCGCCGGCGGGACCGTGCCGAGCTGGAGGCGGTGCGGGCGCTGCGGCCCCGGCTGCACCGGCTCTGGGAGGTCGACGAGGACGGTGCCGTCGAGCTGGTGAACGAGTTCCTGCGTGAGGCCAATGCCCTGCCGCAGCTGGTGAAGCACGACGCGTGGGACTACCACCTGCACGCCATTCCGGCTGAGGCGCCGCTCGCAGCACGGATGGCGGTGGAGGCTGCGATGGCGATGGTCGACGTGATCCGGCAGGGCGAGTTCGGCCGCCTACAGCTCTGTGCCGCCGCCGACTGTGACGACGTGCTGGTGGACCTCTCCAAGAACCGGTCGCGGCGCTTCTGCAGCACCTCCTGCTCGAACCGCACCAACGTGGCCGCCTTCCGGGCGCGGAGGGCGGGCGGGGGCTGAGGCTTGACCTGATGTGACCTGGCATATCGTCCGACGGAACGAGAACACGTTCTAGATCGGAGGCACAGCGGGTGGCCTCGTGCAGCACCCGGCGAGCCCGCGCCCACCACCAACCCGACCAGCGGCGAGCTAGGCGCGTTCGCGGTCCTGCCAGGTGCAGACGCACACCTCGTTCCCCTCCGCGTCGGCGAGTACCCAGAAGGCCCGGGCCTCGTCGTCGGAGACGAGGTGGCCGCCCGCCTCGAGTGCGGCCGCCACGCGGGCATCGGCCTCGTCGTGGGGCACCGTGATGTCGATGTGGATCCGGTTGCGCTGGGGACGCGGGGCATCCATCTGCTGGAACCAGTAGGTCGGACCCTGCCGCGCCGGATCGACGATCGCGTCCTCCGGGCCGTCGTAGCCGGGCTCGTCCTCGTAGGCGAGCACAGCCCGCCAGAACGGACGGATGGCCCCGATGTCGAGGGCGTCGATCGCGATCTCCTGCATCTGCACCGGTCGCAGGGTGACACCTGTCGTGGTGCGTCCGCCGAGTGCCTCGGTGATCGATCGGGCCAGCTCGACATCGGTCTGCGTCACGTGCGCAGCGGCCGCGTCCTGGAGCGTGAGCTCCACGCGCGTGGGGCGCACGTCGAGGCGCAGGTGCGCATCGGCAGCCGCACCGCAGGCCGCCACCGCCGCGGCTGCCACGGCGGCTCCCTCGGCGAGCGAAGGCACCGGGACCGAGGTGCAGAACGTGCCGAGCAGGTAGCGCCAGCCGAAGGCCTCAACTGCGGCGGAGGCAGCGGGCCGGGTCAGAGGTGAGGTCATGCCTCCACCTTCTCAGGCAGCAACGACAGTGCGCACCCGGTGCTGCACGGGGAGGTTCAGCGAGTTGGCGATGAAGCAGGCCCGGCCGGCCGGCTCGTGCAGGACCAGGGCCAGTTCGGGGTCACTGCCGGCGGAGATCGTCACCTCGGGGTGCAGCACGATCTCGGTGAAGCGGCCGCCACCGGCACCGTCCTCGGTCATCACCGCGACGGGCTCGTCGCGGTAGGCCACGACGACGACGCCGTTGCTCGCGGCCTGGTGCAGGTAGCTGAGCATGTGGCACTGCGAGGCCGCGGCGAGTAGCAGCTGCTCGGGGTTCCACCGGGCCGGGTCGCCCCGGAAGGTCCGGTCGGCCGAACCTGCGATCGGGGACGGCCCGTCGGCGGTGATGTCGTGCTCACGACCGTAGGAGCGGTAGGTCGCGGTGCCGTCACCACGATTGCCGGTCCACTCCACGGTGACGCGGTAGCTGTGCGCAGGCCCCATCCCTCCATCATCACCCGGGGCACAAAATGCGTTGCCGCGCAGTCTCGCTGCCCAGCAGACTGCGGCCATGAGCCGACCCGGCGCCACCGCGCGATGAGCTCGATCTGGGAGTTCCTCCTCGTCGCGGCACTGCTGACGCTCACCCCGGGGCCGGCTACGGCACTCGTGCTGCGGATGGCGGCCCGCGACGGCCGGCGGGCTGCACTCGGGGCGGTTGCCGGCAACAGCATCGCGGTGATGATGTGGGCCTCGCTCTCGGCCCTGGGCATCTCGTCGCTGATCCTCGCCTCGCAGCTGGCCTACGACCTGCTGCGGATCACCGGTGCCGCCTTCCTCGTCGTGCTCGGGCTGCGCTCGCTGCTCCGTCGCCACGACGACCTGGAGCCCTCCCCTGGCGGGCCGCCGCGCACCCGGACCGGCATCCGCACCGGCTTCATGGCAGGCGCGGCCAACCCAAAGCTGGCCGTCTTCTTCGTCGCCCTTTTCCCGCAGTTCCTCTCGCCACATGCGGCGGTGCTGCCGGCGGCGCTGGCGATGGGCGCCACGATCGTCACCTTCGACGTGCTCTGGCTCGGCACCCTGGCCTGGACGGTCGAGCGCGCTGGACTGCTGCTGCGCCCGCGCCTTCGCCGCGGTCTCGAACGCACCTCCGGCACCGTCATGATCGGGCTGGGGCTGCGGATAGCCGCAGAGGCCCGCTGAGCTACACGCCGCTGAGCTACATGCCGTAGGGGCGGATCTGGTAGTCGCCGACCGTACTGGCGACGAGGACACCGTTCTCGTCGATGACCTCGGCGACCAGCTCGAAGGCCGCCTTGCCGTCGGTGCCGGCCTCGGCGAGCACGCGGGTGATCTCGGGCTCGGCCAGGGTGGCCGACGCCGACAGTGGACCGCGCCCCGGCTTGAGGTACTTGATGCTCATCCCGCGGATCAACGGGTAATGGGTGGCGGCGTCGAAGCTGGCGAAGTGCAGCGCCCCGCCGAGCACCTCGGCCAGCGTGAAGATCACCCCGGCGTAGACCGTGCCGAAGTGGTTGCCGTTGCCCTCGAAGGGCAGCTCGGCCCGCACGTACCCGCGACGCATCTCCACGAAGGTCACACCCATCTGGTGTGCCCGCGGGATCATCTGCTCCAGCATCGAGTTCATCGCCTCGACGGGGGTGGGTTCGGTCATGAGAGGAATCTAGCCGATCTCTCTCACACCACCAGCTCGTAGACCGGGTTGGCCAGCGCCAGATGTCCCTTGTACTCACCGATCCGGCCGCTGACCCGCAGCGTCCGCCCTGGCTCGATTCCGGCGATGCGGGTGCGGCCGAAGAAGAGCAGCCGCACCCCGCCGGTGTCGTCGAAGAGCTGCACCTCCAGCGAGCGTCCCGCCGTGGTGCCCACCGTGACGGCCTTGACCCGGCCGACCACGGTGACCTTCTGCTTCCAGGACACCTGGCTGATCGGGGTGGTGCCGTCCAGCCGCGGCTTGGCCACCGCTGGCACGACGCCACACTGCACCAGCGCCCGCTCCTGCTTCACCGTCTCCTTGCGCTCCTCGAGACGCAGCACCGTCTCGTGCGGCAGCGTGGTGTCGAAGGGGACGATCGTGGCGGCGACGTGCGGCACCCGTCCGACCGCCTCCGCGATCCGGTCGGCGGTCTGGTCGTGCAGCAGCCGCCGCGACAGTGGCTTGAAGGTCCGCCGGGGGAGCAGGATCGTCACCTCGGCGCGGTCGTGCAGCACCGTGTCCAGCGCCAGCCTCGACAGCGTGCGGACCAGCCGGCGGTCCTCGCAGTCGATCACGTCTAGCGGCACCCGGTCGCCGAGCTTGCGCTCGATCCACTCCCGCTGAAGGGCCTCGGCCACCGCGCTGTCGAGGTTGACGTGCACGGCCCGCAGCTCGGTCGGCCGCAGGCTGCCGCCGTAGCGCAGCCCGCGCAGCACGGCGAGGTCGAGCCGGTCGACGAGCACGAGCACCGTGTGCCGGCTGTAGTACGGCGCCTCGGCCTGGTCCTGGCGCACCCAGGTGGCGAGGTCCAGCGAGCGTGACTCCTCGGTGTAGCGGCGGTTGAGCCGGGTCAGCACCAGCCAGCCGATCGGGAAGAGGATCAGCACCAGCCAGGCGCCCTCCTTGAACTTCACCACCGCGAAGATGATGACCACGAGAGCGGAGACGATGCCGCTGACGAGGTTGATGAGGAAGGGTCCGTGCCAGCCCGGCTGCCGTTGCGTCCGGTGATACTTCGCCATACCGAGGCCGGCCATGGTGAAGCCGGTGAAGACGCCGATCGCGTAGAACGGGATGAGGCTGTTGACGTTGGTGCCCACACCGAGCAGCAGCGCGAGGGCGGCCGCGGTCAGCACGATGATGCCGTTGCTGAAGGCCAGCCGGTGCCCACGCCTGCTCATCTGCCGCGGCAGGAACGAGTCCTCCGCGATGAAGCTGGCCAGGAACGGGAAGCCGGTGAACGGGGTGTTCGCCCCGGTGAAGAGGATCAGGGCGGTGGTGAGCTGCACGACCACGAAGCCGACGTTGCCGTACCAGGCGTGGCCGAAGGCGGCGTGGGCCACCTGGCTGATCACCGTCGGATAGCCGCGCTCGTAGGGCGTCGCGTGGGTCTGCGAGGCGAGGTAGGAGATGCCCAGCACCAGGCAGCCGAGGATGCCGGACATCCAGGTCAGGGTGATACGCGCGTTGCGTCCCTCCGGCTTCTGGAAGGCACTGACCCCGTTCGAGATCGCCTCGAGCCCGGTGAGCGAGGCGCCACCGTTGGCGAAGGCCTTCATCAGCACGTAGATCGCGCCGAACGTGAAGAGGGCGCTGTGCTCGGCGTGGATCGGGTACAGCTCGCCCTGCTCGTGCGCGGAGTAGACGATCCGGGGCAGGTCACCGAAGAGGTCGCGCAGCAGCCCCACGACCACGACCGCGCCGGCGGAGAAGGTGAAGAGGTAGGTCGGCAGCGCGAAGGCCTTGCCGGCCTCGCGGATTCCGCGCAGGTTGCCGTAGGCGAGGATGAGGACCACGCCGACGGTCATCGCGTAGGAGATCCAGTGGTGGCGCAGGCCGGGGGCGAGGGACTGGATGGCGGCGGTGCCCGCCGCGGCCTGCACGGCCACCGTCACGATGTAGTCGATCATCAGGGCGACGGAGGCGATCTGTGCCACGCGCGGGCCGAAGTTCTCCCGGGCCACCACGTACGAGCCACCGGACTTCGTGTAGATCCGGACCACCTGGCGGTAACTGAGCGTGGTGAGGACCAGCAGCCCGAGCACCACCGCGGTCATGGGCATGAGCAGGCCGAAGCCGGCCATCCCGAAGACCGGCAGCAGGATGATCAGCATCTCCTCCGACCCGTAGGCCGAGGAGGAGATGCAGTCGCTGGAGAGCACGCCCAGGGCGGCCTTCTTGGTGAGCCGCTCGTCGTGCAGCCGGGCCGTCACCATCGGCGGGCCGAGCAGCACCTTCTTCGCCCGGTAACCGAACCGTTCGGGGACGTCGACGTCGACAGAGGTGCTCACCGCACCACGCAAGCGCAGAACGCGCGCCGATGCCCGGCAAATCGGGCGTCCTCACGGATTCCTCACGCAATCCTCGCTGCGACTTCACCGAAGCCGGCCCGGTCACTTCTCACGGCTTGCTCACGGCGCCTATGCGGCGCCTGAGCGCCCGACCGGCGATGATGAACCGGTGACGTCGCGTGGCAGCCTGCGGATCTACCTCGGCGCCGCGCCCGGGGTGGGCAAGACCTACGCGATGCTCGACGAGGGCGCCCGCCGGGCAGCGCGCGGAGCGGATGTGGTGATCGGCTTCGTCGAGACCCACGGCCGTGCCCAGACGATCGAGCGGATCGGCTCGCTGCCGGTGATCCCCCGGCGCACGGTGGCCTACCGCGACGTGCAGTTCGAGGAGATGGACGTCGCCGCCGTGCTGGCCCGGCAGCCCGAGGTGGTGCTCGTCGACGAACTCGCGCACAGCAACGTCCCTGGCTCGGGTTCGCACGAGAAGCGCTGGCAGGACATCGAGGAGCTGCTCGAAGCCGGCATCGACGTGCTGAGCACCGTCAACATCCAGCACCTCGAGTCGCTCAACGACGTCGTCGAGAAGATCACGGGCGTACCGCAGCGCGAGACGGTGCCCGACTCGGTGGTCCGCCGCGCCGACCAGGTGCAGCTGGTGGACATGACCCCCGAGGCGCTGCGGCGGCGGATGGCGCACGGCAACATCTACCCGCCCGAACGCGTCGACGCCGCGCTCGGCAACTACTTCCGCCCCGGCAACCTCACCGCGCTGCGCGAGCTGGCCCTGCTCTGGCTCGCCGACCGGGTCGAGGAGGGGCTGCAGACCTACCGCACCCAGCACGGCATCACCGGCGCCTGGGAGACCCGCGAGCGGGTGGTCGTGGCGCTGACCGGGGGCCCGGAGGGGGAGGCGCTGATCCGGCGCGCGTCTCGCATCGCCGCCCGCACCGCAGCCGGCGACCTGATCGCCGTGCACGTGGCGCGCAGCGACGGGCTGATCAACGCAGGTCCCGCCGACCTAGAGTCGCAGCGGCTGCTCGTCGAGTCCCTCGGCGGCAGTTACCACTCCCTCGTCGGCGACAACGTCCCCCGCACGCTGCTCGACTTCGCCCGCAGCGTCGACGCCACCCAGATCGTGCTCGGTGCATCGCGGCGACGGGCCTGGGCGGCAGCACTGCTCGGACCCGGCACGGGGCAGACCGTCACCCGCATCGCCGGTGCCATCGACGTCCACATCATCAGTCACAACTACGCCGGGCGCGGCTTCGCACTGCCCAGCCTCGGGTACGGCCTCACCTCGGCCCGTCGCATCGCCGGGCTGGTGACCGCGGCGCTGCTGCTCGGCGTCGGCACGCCGGTGCTGGCCGCGGTGCGCGGCGACATCGCCTTCGCCACCGACCTGTCGGTGTACCTGCTGATCGTGGTGATCACCAGCTTGGTCGGCGGCTTCTACCCGGCGGTGGCCACCGCGCTGGCCGGCAGCCTGCTGCTGAACTACTACTTCGCACCGCCCTTCCACACCTTCACCATCACCGACCGGGACAACAGCCTGGCGCTGCTGACCTTCGTGCTCGTCGCGGTGCTGGTCTCGCGCGTCGTCGACCTGTCGGCGCGCCGCTCGGCGCGGGCGGCCCGTAGCTCCGCCGAGGCCGAGACGCTCTCCAACCTCGCCGCCAGCCTGGTGCGCGGCGCCAACACCCCCGACGCCCTGCTCGGCCTGGTGCAGGAGACCTTCGCCATGCAAGGGGTCGCGCTGCTGAGCCGGGCCGAGACGGGGGCGTCGTGGGAGCAGCTGGCTTCCGTGGGCGAGCTCGCGCCGAAGACTCCGGCCGACGGCGACGTCACCGCCGAGATCTCCGACACGCAGTCGCTGGTGCTCGTCGGGCACACCCTCACCGCGGACGATCAGCGCATCCTCAACGCCTTCGCCGCGCAGGTGGCGGTGGCCTACCGGCAGTGGGAGCTGGCCGCGGCGGCGAGCGAAATGGCGCCGCTGGCGGCGTCCGAGCGCGCCCGCACCGCCCTGCTGAACGCGGTGAGCCACGACCTGCGCACCCCGATCGCCTCGGCGAAGGCCGCCGTGTCGAGCCTGCTCGCCGCCGACGTCACCTGGTCGGAAGCCGACCGTGCCGAGCTGCTCAGCAGCGCCGACGAGTCGCTCGATCGGCTCACCGACCTCGTCACCAACCTGCTCGATCTCTCCCGGCTGCAGGCCGGCGTGCTGCCGGTGGTCGTCACATCGGTCGGCCTGGACGAGGTGATCCCGCTGGCCCTCGACCACGCTGCCCCTCCCGGCGCCCCGGTTCAGGTGGAGCTCCCCGCCGACCTGCCGGACGTCCTCGCCGACGCGGGCCTCCTGGAGCGGGTGGTGGCCAATGTCGTGCAGAACGCCCTTCGCTTCTCTCCGGCGGGGCAGCTCGTGCGAATCACCGGCAGCGAGCACGCTGGCCACGTGGAGCTTCGGGTGATCGATCGCGGACCGGGCATCCCCCGTGCCGAGGTCGATGCCGTCTTCGCCGCCTTCCAGCGCCGTGACGACACACCCTCTGGCGGGGCGGGCGTGGGGCTCGGGCTGGCCATCGCGCGGGGCTTCGCGGAGGCGATGGGCGGTGGGGTCGCGGCGGAGGAGACGCCCGGCGGTGGGGCCACGCTCGTCATCCGGCTACGGGTCGCGGCATCGTGACGCGCGTGCTGGTGGTCGAGGACGAGCGCGCACTGCTGCGCGCCCTGGCCATGAACCTGACCGCCCGCGGCTACGACGTCACCGAGGCCGAGACCGGCACCCGCGCGCTCACCGCCGCGGCGGCCCAGGAGCACGACGTGATCCTGCTCGACCTCGGGCTGCCGGACCTCTCCGGCCTGGAGGTGATCAAGGCGGTGCGCGCCTACGCCTCGACACCGATCGTGGTGCTCTCCGCCCGTACTGCCACAGCGGAGAAGGTGGCCGCCCTGGACCTCGGCGCGGACGACTTCGTCACCAAGCCCTTCAGCATCGATGAGCTGCTCGCCCGGCTGCGGGCCGCCACGCGCCGCGGCGGCTCCGCCGCCGAGACCTCCGAGGTCGTGCTCGTCGGCACCACCTCGGTGGACCTCGCCGCGAAGACGGTCACCGCCGCGGACGGCTCGGCCGTGCACCTGACACCCACCGAGTGGCAGCTACTCGAGACCCTGCTGCGGCACCCGTCCAAGCTCATCACCGGGCGCGCGCTGCTGACCCAGCTGCGGGGCACTCCGGACCACACGGACCCGTCGTACCTACGCATCTACATCGCCCAGCTGCGCAAGAAGCTCGAGCCGGAGCCGGGCCGCCCCCGGCACCTGATCACCGAACCCGGGATGGGTTACCGCTTCCAGCCGTGACGTCAGCGGGCGCGCACGCGGCGGGCGCGCACCCGGGCCGCCGAGTCGGAGAAGACCTTGGCGACCTTGACGTGCCTGGTCTCGTTCGCCTCCGCCGCAAGACGGGCCGCCTCGATCCGGCTCGCTTCGGCGGCGCGCCGCGCCTCGGCCTCTTGCTCCAGGCGCAGCGCCTCGGCCGCGGCGC